>JBGCEI010000185.1:0-16678 GCA_045106295.1 Cyclobacteriaceae bacterium | reverse complement strand
TACGTAGGTAAAGCTAAAAGTCTGAAAAGCAGAGTAACCAGTTACTTCAACCAACAAAAGAATATTAGCAGAAAAACACGAAGACTAGTTAGTCAAATTAATTCCATACAGTATACTATAGTAGATAGTGAGTTTGATGCTTTGCTACTTGAAAATGCATTAATAAAAGAAAATCAACCTAAATACAACATCAACCTCAAAGATGATAAATCGTACCCTCACATATGTATTGTAAACGAACGTTTCCCTAGAATAATTTCTACTAGACGACGATTTGAAGGGTCAGGAGAGTATTTTGGTCCATTTACCAATGTAAAGGCAGTGTATGCTTTATTAGAATTAATACGTAAGCTCTACAAAATTCGGACGTGCCGTCTAGCTCTTTCGGAAGAAAATATTAGAAAGGAAAAATTCTCTGTTTGCTTAGAATACCATATAGGTAATTGTAAAGGTCCTTGTGTAAACAAACAAACAGAGGCTGATTACAATCAAGAAATAGCTCAAGCACGTCACATCTTAAAGGGAAATATTGGTGTAGTAAAAACTTATTTCAAAGATAAAATAGCAAAACATGCTAAGAAATTGGAGTTTGAAAAAGCCCAAGAGGCAAAAGAAAAATTAGATAGCCTAGAGAGGTACCAGAGCAAATCAATTGTGGCAAACATAAAAGCAGACAATTTGCACGTGTTTGGCATTGCTTCTGAAGGCAATAAAGCCGTAGTCCACTCTATTTCCATTGTTAATGGAAATATTGTCAGTTCTCAAAATACAATCATCAAAAAGAGTTTAGAGGAAACAGAAGAAGAGTTACTGACTTCAAGTATTGCTCACATGCTTAGTGAAGAACTCTCCTCCCAATCAAAAGTACCGATTATTAGTCACTTGCCGTTAGCCGTGTTACTTCCTGAAACAGTTTCTTTTTCTGTACCTGAGATTGGTGATAAGAAAAAACTAGTTCTATTAGCCATTAAAAATGCAAGACAAAAGCTGATGGAATTAACCCTTTCCAACCAGCAGCAGAAAGACCGTACACCAGAAGTTCTTACCATCATGAAGGATGACTTGAGACTTACTGAATTACCTAAGCATATTGAGTGTTTTGACAATTCTAATATTCAAGGTACAAATCCTGTGGCTTCTATGGTCTGTTTTAAAAATGGCCGTCCTTCTAAAAAAGATTACCGTCACTTTAATATTAAAACAGTTGTAGGTCCAGATGATTTTGCGTCTATGCGTGAAGTGGTCTATAGAAGGTACCGAAGACTACTAGATGAGGAACAGGATTTACCTCAATTAATTATTGTAGATGGTGGAAAAGGGCAACTTAGCTCTGCTTGCGAATCGCTCAAGACATTGGATTTATATGGTAAAATTGCCATCGTGGGTATCGCTAAAAGGCTAGAAGAAATATATTACCCTGAGGATTCATTGCCTCTTTACATTAATAAGAAGTCTCCTTCTTTAAAGGTAATCCAACAACTTAGAAATGAAGCACACCGATTTGCTATTACATTTCACCGCTTAAAAAGGAGTAATAATTTTATTTCTACTGAACTAACGGACATTCCAGGCATAGGGCCTTCTACGTATGAGCAACTACTTAAACGCTTTAAAAGTTTGAAAAAGATCAGAGAAACATCCTTGAAGGAATTAGCAAATGAAATAGGAAATGTTAAAGCGACTTCTATCAGAGATTATTTTGATAAAACTAGCTAGCTAGTTATTCAGTAGGCATCTTTATCTGTCTCATAAAAGCAACGCCAATTGCAGATGCAAATAGGTTAATTATAAAAAAAGCAAAAGAATAAGCCAAGGCTTGCTCTGTCTGTACCTCCAAAATCTTAGCTCCTTCCGAGAAAACAAATTCTCGTGCGCCTATCCCTCCATGGAAAAAAGGAACTACCAAAGCGACTGAAGACACCAAAAATAGGGTGATATAATTCCATAACTGGTCAGCTATCCCCATGGCCAATAATAAGATGTAAGCGGAAAATGCCTGAACTGATTGCACCGCTACTGAAAGAATGGAAGTAGTGAAGAATACTTTTTTAAACGATTTGAAAAGTAAATGAATAAAAACGAAGAAAGCGGGGAAAACCACAACTGCTGCCATCCACGGACAAAAAGCAGGTATCCGAAAATAAGTAGTAAAGGTGCTGGTAGAGAAACTAAGAAGGGCTAAACAAACTAATGCGGCTAAACCGCTTAATCGATCTAAAAAAGTGGCCCCAACAAATTGCTTGGTCTTTATATCTGGATACGCTTGTTTCAATAAATAAACTTTGTACCCATCGCCTCCTATTCCTCCAGGTAAAAAGAGGTTGTAAAACATACCTACCCAATATAATTTTAGGTTGTATATTTTATCTAAAACGACTCCAATGGAAGCATACAAATGCCATAACCGATAAGAAGCTATTGCCTTAGAAAACACATAACACGCAAATGAGACGGCAAACAAACCTACATGAACATCGCTCAGTACACTGACTATTTTCTTAAGGTCTACTTTTCTAAATACATAATATAATACTACCGCTGTAAGGATAATTTTTAGTAGGAAAGTAAGCTGTTTTTTATTCATGGCTTATTTTACGGAAAGTAATAATTACTCCATCTGTTTCACAAAAATATTCTTTACTTTTGAATATTCTAGGTATCCAGATGAATTTAAGTCGTCAAGAAAAATATATTTACGTTTCAATTGCTCTACTGCTATTAGCTGCACTATTTGTAAACCTTGGGCTACAGCCTTTATTTCTGGAAGAACCTCGCCGTGCTTTAATTGCATTGGAAATGATTTTGAGGAACAATTACATCGTACCTACTGAATTCGGTGACATTTACACTAAAAAGCCTCCTCTCTACAACTGGGTCATTATCTTTTTTTATAAATTATTAGGTAATTATAGTGAATGGGCTGTTCGTTTAGGTTCTGTGCTTAGTTTATTAGGAACCGCTGGTCTCGTTTGCTTTTTAGGTAAACGATTTGTAGATCATCGTTTCGGGATTATTTCCGCTTTCTTTTACATTATTGTTGCTGACCTCTTATTTGTATTCTCTTTTCTAGGCGAAATAGACTTATTCTATTCTTTTCTTACTGTATTAAGCATTAGCTCTATCTTTTACTTTCATCAACGGCAACAATACGTTTTACTCTTTTGTTTCACATATTTTTTTGGTGCGCTAGGCACTCTTACAAAAGGCTTACCTTCCATCCCATTTCTAGGAGCTTCTCTCCTCTCTTTTTCTATTTACACCAAAGAATTCAAACGGCTACTTAGCATTCCTCATATAGTGGGCATACTCATCTACCTACTTATTGTAGGAGGCTACCTTTATGCTTATCACTTACAAGAAGACCTCGTTTATTATTTATCTGGCATGTTTGGGGATGCTAGTCAACGTACCTCAGGAGATTTTCCTTTCTGGGAATATGTCCAGCACATTTTTCTCTTCCCTTTACAAACAATAGCGGGTTTATTGCCTACTAGTTTACTGCTTATCTTCTTCTCCAAAAAAGCACTAAAAACAAATGCCTTTATTTACTTCTGTTTTTTGATTTTTAGTTTTAATATCATCCTCTATTGGATTTCACCTGGAAGTAAACAACGGTACATCTACCCCCTTTATCCATTTATCTGTATTGTACTGAGCTATTTGTTTTACACAACAGAGTATAAAAAGAGAACAAAGAACTTGAATATTTTCTATTCTTACTTATTAATCCTATTGGGCTTAATCTGCTTCTCACTACCTTTTTTAACTCACTTAGACGCTAGCGGACTAATGACTGCTATCCCTTTATTAGAAGTAGTATCTATTACTTTTGGCGTCCTATTTATTGTATTGGGTTACCTCCGTTTTAAACTACCAGCAATGAATACCCCTCTATTCATTGCTGGTATTATATTGGTGAGATTAATTATGGACCTCACATTGATCCATGCTAGAAACCACCCTTCGAATAAGCATGTGGCTGAACGAATAAAAACCGTAGAATTAGTCAATATCACAAAAGGAGCTAACGTATTCAGCTACGGAACCACTATTAAGCACCGAATAGCATTTTATTATTCGAAAGAAAGTAACAAAATAATTTATGGCAAGGATAAGGTAGAAGACACGAATACAAAAGACTTCTACATTGTAGAAAGCAAAAATCCTGCTCTTATTAATAAACCAAACAATATATTTCTAGAGTTTATGTCGGGCAGTACTTCTATGAAGCTAATTAAGTTCTTAGAATAAGTTACTACTTATAAATGGTTCATAATATCTTCTGCCGCCAATCTCTTCCTAAAATTAGCATCAAAGTGAATATATGCTATAGTATTATCTTCATTGATAATAAAAGTAGCAGGGATAGGTAATATCAGCTTACCTTCTTCATTATGAGATTGTTTGATCTCTTCTTCCATTTTAGCTGAAGCAAAAAAGTCTTTATAATTCTCTTCTGTTACTTCAAAAGCTACACCATAATCAAACATCACCTTATACTCATCATCTGAGATAATAGAAAAATGACCTTTGCTTTTTTTAAGCATTTCTGTCACAAACGGCGGTTGTTGAGGAGTAATCACCATAATGTGAGCCCCCTTTGCAATTATCGGCAAAAAACTCTGTTCTATATTCCGTAAATGCTCACTACAAAACGGACACCAAACTCCACGGTAAAATATCACCACTAGTTTACCTAGTTCCAACATATCCAATGAATTCAAGGTTAGTCCTTTACTTTCTATCCCTTCTATTTCTGGAGCTTGATCCCCCACTTTGAGGTGTGTAGCGTATGTTTTATTCGACATCCTTAATCAACTTTTACACCTACAACTAATACATCATCTACCTGCTCCTGATCGCCTTTCCACTCATCAAAAGCCCTTGTTACCTCTTTATATTGGGAGGCAATATCCTTTTCACTAATATCTTTCAATAACTGATGGAACTTAGCTTTCAAGAATTTCTTGCCTTTACGCCCACCAAACTGATCCTGGTACCCATCACTAAAAATGTAAAAGGTCAATTCATTTTCCCAACTTATTGAACGAGTGGTGAAATTAACGGGTTCATCTTTTACACCTCCAACACCCGATCGTTCACCCCTCACGGTAGACTGCTTACCATCAATCACATACGACACATAGTTATTTGCCGCAGCATAATGCATCTGTTTATTTACAGCGTCTATGTAAACAATAGAGAGATCCATCCCATCATGATTATCCGTTTCAGCCTGTTTCAACCCTCGCTGAATATTCTCGTCCAATTTATCCAAAATATGTCCTGGATCATTCTCCTTTTCTCTTTCCAAAAGCCTTTTCAAAATAGTGCTCCCCATCACACTCATCATAGCTCCCGGAATTCCATGTCCCGTACAATCTGCTGCCACTATGACAGCACAGTCATTCCCTTTATAATTTACATGGTCTGCAAAATAAAAATCTCCACTCAACACATCTTTCGGTCTATAAAAAATAAAGTTTTGAGGAAACAATTCATTGATGATGTCCTTTGAAGGAAGCATAGCACTTTGAATCTTAGATGCATAGTCAATACTCTCTCCTATTCGTTGATTACTCTCTTTTAAAACTTTACGCTGTTCATTAATCTTGGATGTACGTTCCAATACTCTTTGTTCTAAGTTGTACGAAAGCACTTCTACCTCTGAGTAAGTAACTGAAAAGTCTCTTGCCAAAATCACCATTTGTACAATCAAAAAAAGCATAAAACCTATCGGCAAAGCTTCTGCTAAGCCTGTTAATTCTATTCGTTGTAAAAACAGAATATCATTTATCCCTGCAAATAGTAGAATAACAATACCTAATATTTGTAGCCCATATTGTTTCCTCTTTTTTATAATAGCGCGAATAAGAATATACCCTGTATACAAAGCACCAAGCGCTAGCAACGGAGCTATAAAGGCAATATACTTAAATACAAAACCTATCGGGACAATCAAAATATACAAACATACAACAAGCATAGCGTACGTATATGGTTTTATAATCATGACCGTGGCTAAGGAAGGGTACAAGGACTTCACATACCATAAACCGACAACTATCATCAAAAAAGTAGACACGTAATACAGGTTAGCCTGTAACTGTATCCCCATATTTAAGTTTACATGCAAGTACTCATACGCATAATGGTCTCCAAACACCGCTGTTCTAATCAACATCAACAATACCAGTAGAGAGAAATAAAGAGCTGAAGTAGCCTTTCTTCTAAAAAAGAATAAAATTAAATGGTAGACTGCCATTACAAAAAGCCCTCCCAGAAGGACTAAATACAAGGTGTTAAATAAGTTTTTATTTGTTACTAACTCATCGTAATTACCTAGTTTAAATACACCATACATTCCTGCCAAAAAGAACTTTGTATTACTCACCTGTACAATAACCTCTATGTAATCTTTTTGAATGAACGGTAGCTTAACTAAACTCCCAATAATCTCACCTTCAAGCTCTTTCCCTTTTTCATCGAATATTCCTTTTTTATCGACTAACTGACCGTTTACCCAGACTTTAGAGGCTGACCAGATAGCTGGAATAACCAACCCCAAATTAGACTTACAGGTGTCTGCTATTCTTATTCTTTTTCTGTAAGTGGCAAAACTTTCAGCAGGTAAAGAAGCACCCGACCTCGTTTTGTATGTTGTCCAAGAACCTGGAACTTTCATTCCAACAGGTTTAGTTGGCGCTTTGTTATTGACAAAATCAGAAGGAGTATATAATTTTTTCCAGTAAAATTCCCAAGAACCATCAAAAGTAGACGTAGTTTCTGCTTGTGATACAACAAAGCTAGAAAAAAGATAAAGAAAAAGGATCCCTGTTTTTTTAATCATAACCTAATAATTCAAGATGCTAATTTGTTTAAAAGTACTCAGTTCTTTTATCAATTTGGAGACAGTAAGCCTTTTTTCTCTAGAAAAAAACTAACATTGGCTTTACATGCTAGAAAAAAGTACCTTTGATCCACAAATAAAACTCCTGTTATGAAGATTAGAGTAGGTATGGGTTATGATGTGCACCAACTAAAGGATGGTGCTGATTTTTGGTTAGGAGGTATTAAAATCCCTCATACAAAAGGAAGCGTCGGTCATTCCGATGCAGATGTTTTGATCCATGTAATTTGTGACGCTCTATTAGGTGCTGCCAATATGCGAGACATTGGGTATCACTTCTCCGATAAAGACCCTGCTTTTAAAGGAATAGACAGTAAAATATTACTGAAAGATGTGGTGAAATTAATTTCTGACAAAGGCTATTCCATCGAAAATATTGATTCTACTATTTGCTTGCAACAACCGAAAGTAAATCCTCATATTCCTGAAATGAAAAAAGTGGTTTCTGCGGTAATGGAAATTGAGGAAGATGATTTATCCATAAAGGCAACTACCACAGAAAAACTAGGGTTTGTTGGAAAAGAAGAAGGTGTAGCGGCTCATGCTGTCGTATTAATAAGTAAAAAATAATGAGAGAAGATAATTTTATCTACGGGGTACATTCAGTTGAAGAGGCACTATGTGCGGAGAAGGAAATCGACAAACTCTTTATTGCGAAGGGAAATTCTAGTGATGCCATGCGAGGCATCGTCCGTGAGGCAAGGCAAAAAAATATTCCTTACCTGATTGTCCCACCTGAAAAACTAGACAGAATTACACGTAAAAACCATCAAGGTGTTATCTGTTTTTATTCGGCTATATCATTTGCTTCCTTGGATAATGTAGTAATGAATTGTTTTGAGCAAGGAGAAAATCCATTATTACTGATGTTAGACGGGGTAACAGATGTACGAAATTTCGGTGCCATTGCCCGTACGGCAGAGTGTGTAGGGGTAAATGCCATCGTGATTCCTTTTAAAGGTGGTGCACAAGTAGGCCCTGATGCCTTAAAGACTTCTTCAGGTGCTTTATTACATATTCCTGTTTGTAGAGTAAAAAGCTTAGAAGCCACCTTAGAATTTTTACAATCATCAGGGATACAAGTGGTAACTTGTACGGAAAAAGCAAAGGCACCTATTTATGAGGCTGACTTTTCACAACCTACTGTGGTAGTAATGGGTTCTGAAGAAAAAGGAATTCAACCTGAGGTAAGGGCAAAGGCTGACCAAGAGTTATTGATTCCGATGAAAGGAAAAATAAATTCCTTGAACGTCTCTGTCGCTACATCTGTGATTCTGTACGAAGCCTTACGGCAAAGAAGTTAAGTATTTAATTCTTACCCAATAAAGTATTCACCAAATTAGGAGACATTCTTGGTAACCAAAACATAATACTACACGTATTAATTGTGTATCTTTAACTAATTGTAAACCTAAGTAAACACCTATGCAACGACTGGATTTTAAACAGCTACAAACACAGCGGTTATCTCCCCAACAGATTCAGTTCATTAAGTTATTGCAAATTCCTACGGTAGCATTAGAAGCTAGAATAAAGGAAGAAATGGAAAGCAACCCTGCTCTTGACGAAGGTCCTGAGGAAGAAACAAAAGACGAGTTTTCTGATGACCCGTTGGACAAAGAGGAAAAAGGTGATGAACTAAACCTAGAAGAATACCTTCAGGACGATTACTCTGGATACAAAATGCAGGGTGACGGTGGAAACAAGGAGGAAGAAAAAGAAATGCCTCTAGCTTCTGTTTCGACTATGACGGATACGCTGAAATCTCAAGTAGGTTATCTTCGATTAAATGAACACGAAACTACTGTCGTAATGCAATTGGTAGGTAGCATAGAAAGCGATGGTTACATTAGAAGAGAACTAGAATCAATTGTGAATGACTTGGCTTTTGCACAAGGAATAGAAACTGACCTAGATGAGGTAGAGTCTTTATTGCACAGAGTGCAGCGCTTTGAGCCTCCTGGTATTGGCGCACGAAACCTACAAGAGTGCCTAAGTCTTCAACTAGAAAGAAAAGCAGATCTTGACGAAGATCGTCCACTCCATTTTGCAAAAGAAATTGTAGAACATCACTTTGAGTCGTTTACAAAAAAACATTACCGTAAAATAACAGAGCGTTTAGGGATTACAGAGGAAGAGCTAAAAGAAGCTATTGAAGTAATTACTAAGCTAAATCCTAAACCAGGAAGTGCTGCTGGTGGGTCTGGTAGAGCACAGCAAATTATTCCTGACTTTATAGTAACCAATAACGATGGTACACTAGAAGTATCGTTGAATGCACGAAATGCTCCTGAATTAAAAGTGAGTCGTTCGTACACAGAAATGTTCGATACCTATCAAAAAAGTGAGAAAAAGGATAAAAAGATGCGTGAAACAGTATCTTTTGTTAAACAAAAATTAGACTCTGCCAAGTGGTTTATTGATGCGATCAAGCAAAGGCAAGACACACTACTAAGAACGATGAATACCATCATACAATATCAGTATGATTATTTCTTAGAAGGTGATGAATCTGAGCTAAAGCCAATGATTTTAAAAGACATTGCCGAGCGAATAGAAATGGATATTTCTACGGTTTCTCGTGTAGCAAATAGCAAAGCGGTTCAAACTGAATTTGGTATTTTCCCCTTGAAATACTTTTTCTCCGAAAGCTTAACCACAGAATCTGGCGAAGATGTAAGTAGCAGAGAGGTAAAACATATTTTAAAACAAATTATTGAAGGAGAAAATAAACGCAAGCCTCTTTCTGACGAGAAAATAGAAAAGGAATTAAAAGAAAAAGGCTACTCTATTGCCCGCAGAACGGTAGCCAAATACAGGGAACAACTCAACATTCCTGTGGCACGTTTGAGAAAACAACTTTAAGTTCCCTTCCTTTTTTAACCCGAACTATTTCTCTTTGCCTGTTTGAGTAAAAATCAATACCTTCATTGCATGACAGTTACATTCATCGCCTTACTTATCTTCCTTGGTATTTTATTAATCGTAGTAGAAGTGATTTTTGTTCCTGGAACTACGGTTGTAGGTCTCTTGGGCTTTGTAGCCATAGGAGTCGGCTTGTACTACGGGTTTCTGAAAGGAAATACTGCTGGTTTATTGTTCTTAGGAGTTACAATGATCGTATGCGCTGCATTAGTTACCATTGCCATCCGAAAAAAAGTATGGAAACGGTATTCGCTACAATCAGAAATTACGGGAAAAGTAGCCAAGACCGGCGAATTACTTGAGGTCGGAACTATCGGAAAAACATTATCGGCCTTGCGCCCATCTGGTACAGCACTATTCGATAATAAGAGAGTAGAAGTAAGTTCACTGGGTAGCTTCATTGATTCTGATGTTTCGGTAAAAATAATTCAGGCAGGAAAGAAAATACTAGTCGAAAAAGCTTAGTTTTACTTACGGAAATTAATATTTAAAAATAACAAACATGGAATTCTCAACCATATTATTAGCCATAGGAGGTTTTATTGCTTTGATCATTTTTATTATGGTCTTCAGAATCATAGGGCTTTGGTTTTCAGCTTTATTATCTGGTGTAAGCATCAACTTGATGCAGTTAGTACTGATGCGTTTACGTAAAGTGCCGCCTACACCTATTGTAAACAACTTAATTACAGCACATAAAGCAGGGTTAAAACAAATTACGAGAAACGATTTAGAAGCACACTTTTTAGCAGGTGGTCAGGTAAACTCAGTGATCAATGCCTTGATTTCGGCTGACAAAGCAAACATCCCACTAGATTTTCAACAAGCGGCAGCCATAGATTTAGCGGGTAGAGATGTATTTGAAGCGGTACAAACATCTGTAAACCCGAAGGTAATCAACACGCCAAATGTAGCAGCTGTGGCACAAGACGGAATTCAATTGATCGCTAAAGCAAGGGTGACGGTAAGAGCCAACATCTCTCGATTAGTGGGTGGTGCTGGTGAAGAAACTATTTTGGCACGTGTAGGAGAAGGAATTGTTACGTCTATCGGTTCGTCCAAATCGCACAAGGCAGTATTAGAAAATCCAGACCTTATTTCCCGATTGGTGTTAGAAAAAGGTTTAGATGCAGGAACGGCATTTGAAATTTTATCTATTGACATTGCCGATGTGGATGTCGGTGACAACATTGGAGCAAAACTTCAAATAGACCAAGCAAATGCAGATCTAAAAGTAGCAGAAGCAAAAGCAGAAGAACGACGGGCAATGGCAGTTGCCGTAGAACAAGAGATGCGTGCAAAAGCAGAAGATGCTCGTGCAAACGTAATCCAAGCAGAGGCAGAAATTCCTAAAGCAATCGCTTCAGCATTCAATTCTGGAAACTTAGGAATCATGGATTACTACAAATTAAAAAACATTGAGTCTGATACGGAGATGAGAAGCTCTATCGCTAAGTCAGACGACAAGGAGTAACGCTTCTAAACATATTGCAAATAGGAAGACAAAATGTAAAACCTCACTAGTGAGTAAATCGCTTATTTGCAAGTCCCACGAGAAGACCAGCCACAGAAGGAGCTAACATATAAACAAAGAAAAAGCCACTGAAAGGTTCTGGAAAAGCTGCACTATCCCAACCTGCTAACACAGCTACTAACCTAGGAAATAAATCCCTCGCAGGGTTAATCCCAACCTGAGTGTAAGGGGATCCAAAGTAAATAAGCATGCTAACAGTAGCTGAAACAACCATCAATTTCAAATACTCATTTCGAACATACTTTGATGCAAATGAGATGCTTAGCAATAAAGCCAAAGTACCTGAGAATTCTACTAAAGCAGCGCCATACATAGAAACCTTTACTTCAGGAAAACCTGGGTTAGGAAAAAATTCACCAAATATCATAGCTGTTTGGTTTGACTCAAAAGTACCTCTTGTAATATTGTGAGCTAATTCATACTGCATAATAGAACTAGAAAAACAAAGATAGACCACAAAACCAGCTAAAAATGCCCCAATACTTTGCCCAAATAAATAACGAAGGAATTTTTTCAATGAAAGAACACCCGAAAAAAGGGCACATAAAGAAACCGCAGGGTTTAGGTGAGCACTAGACAACCTTCTGGCAATTAAAACACCTGCAAACACAGCTATCCCCCATAGAAACGCAACCTCCCACAGATCGAATATTCCATAGAGTACAGCAATAGCCACAGTAGAGCACCCCAAAAAGACTAAAACAAAAGTACCTATCAATTCACCTAAAAAGTCACCTGATTTTATTGACATGAATCAAATACGTAGAATAATTCCGTAGCAATTTCAAAACAGCGTTCTCCATACACTGCTTTTTCTTTTCCCGTTCCATCAGACTTTTTCGGATCCACATAGTGCAAAGGAATCCTGATATCAGTACCAGGAACAATAGGACAGTTTTCATCCACATGGTCGCAGGTCATTAAAGCTGCAAAATTAGAAGTAGGGTTATTAAAATGATCCATGGTTTTCGAAAAAGCCTCAAATGAATGTTTATTGTAAGTAACAAGGTATTTCGGGTTATCACTTACATCTTCCGTAGTAATCGACAAACCCGCATCTACTATTGCCTGTATCGCATGATGGTTAAATGCAGTAGCCTCTGTACCCGCAGAGAAACAAACCACAGGTAGATCATAATAATACGCTGCCACCTGTGCCCATATTTGTGACAAATGACTCCTTCTAGAATTATGTGTACAGATAAACGTAAGATGACATTTTTGCCTAGTTTCCAATTGTTCTTTGATGTAAGCACTTACTTGCTCCAATATGGCTTTTCGTTCTTCAGAAATAGAATCGAAATTGGCTAATACTTTTTTGATGTAATTCATTCTTGACAAATAACTGCTTAACAACAACCAGAGCCAGGATCACAACTGTTATTCTGAGCATCGGCTAATTTCACCTTTAAACTCTCTTTCTGCTCTGGTATGCAACATACCTCATTAGACTCATTGCTGTAAATAGGATCGTTAAAAGCCACATCCTCGTGAAAATAATACACTTCCCATTGTACACCGTTTGGATCTTTTACCCAAAATTTATCTTGTAACGCATAGCAACAATTCGTTTCCGTTTCTTCTAGTATTTCAAACTTATTTTCCTTTGCTTTTCGCAGCATCACTTCCAGTTGTTCTTTTGTTTCAACTTGAAAGCCTAGATGACCAAAATTAGTATTTACACGATCAGAATTTTGAACAAAAGAAATAATCAGCGCAGGTTTATCTAGTATGTATTTAGCGTAATCAGCTTTTACTTTTTCAGCTGGCACACTAAAAAAGGATGTATAAAAATTAACCGTTTCAGCAATATTATGTACATACAAGCTGACATGCATTTTAGGGAAAGTACTCATAGTTTAACAGCAGTTAGTTATTTCAATGTTAGTTAATCTCTTTTCAATTAGCACTTGAAAGTGAGACCATAATTCGATATTCAAACAATAGCAGACTTTTACACCTTCTACCTCACCTTTTATTAAGCCTACCTTTTTTAATTCTTTCAAATGTTGTGATACCGTAGATTGAGCCAATGGCAGCTGACCCACAATATCTCCACATACACAGTTTTTCTGCTTGATCAAATAATCAATAATCGCTATTCTAGCAGGGTGAGCTAATGCTTTTGCTAGTTGCGCAAATTCAAGTTGATCTGCAGTAAAGGAAGTCATTTCTATATTGTTTATTTATTAATCGTAATATTACGATTAATAAGGTTATAAAAAAAGCTTCACAAGTATCTGCTTGTGAAGCTTTTAATGTTTCTCTTATACAATAAGAATTCTTATTGTAAGTAACGCATGTCTTGTACTTCATTCAATTCCTGAAGTGCTCTATCTATAGACACTGAAACACTACCTGCCTTTGGAGCAGCTAAACGTTTTTTGTAAGCCGTATAATCTGCTATTTCTGGAGCCTCTGCAAAAGAAATCGCTTTTACAATAAACACACCACTTTCTCCTTTAATCACACTAGAAGTTTGTCCCTCGCCTAGTCCAAATGCAGCACCTATTACTTCTGGATTGTAACCAGAAATACCAAATGTTGCAGAAGAAAGAGAAGCAGAAACCCCTTCTTCTTTTTGAGCTGTTTCTTTACCATTAGTACTGTTATAAGCCTCCTTGATTTCAGCTACAGAACCTGACTGGGCTGCTAACTTATCAGCTAATAATTGTCGCTTCTTTTCAGCTATCACTTTTTCTTTTAAATCGTCTCTTAAATTTTCTACTGAAAGATCGTCTTTATGCTTCACTTTACTAATACTAGCAACTACATACTGACCGTCTAATTTAATAAGGTTAGACACAGCACCTACTTCTTCTTGTTGGTAAGCCCACCTAGAAACTTCGGAAGCATTAGCTAAGGAACCTACATATCTACTATTTGCAGTTACTTGGATGTCTTTCGTTTTACTTATACCCTCTGTTGCCTCTACCGCAGCATCTAAGCCACTTTCCTTACTGTCACGAACAAATGCGCTTGCCTTTCTAAAAATCGTATTTCTCGTATTCTTCCCTGGGGTAATCTCCTTGGTGATCTCAGCTAGTACTTGTTTCTTTTCTATCTTGTCGACTTTTACTTTTTTGGTTACATTAATAATGTGATACCCAAACTGAGATTCAACTAACTCAGAAACAACTCCTGTTTTTTTAGCACCAAAAACAGCATCTTGAAAAGGTTTTACCATTTGACCTTTTCCAAACTCCCCAAGATCACCTCCTTTTTGTTTGCTTCCTGGATCTTCACTAAACTGGAACGCTAGTATCGTAAAATTCTCTCCTTTTAACGCTCTGTTTAATACATCTTGAGCTTGAGCTTTCTTTGCTTTTTTTTGCTCAGGATCAAGTCCTTGCGTAGTAAATAAAATGTGACTGGAAGATGGATTGTTAAACGTAGTGTCATTTACTGTTCCGATATATTTATACAGTTTGTAAATCTTATTTGATAAATAAGGTCCATAAACAGTTCCTTTCAACAATTTTTCCCCTCCTAATACATCAGGTAAATCGTCTTTACTATATTTAGCTACAGCCTTCGTTCCTGGATCTGTTTTTGCCTTAGCAAAAGTAGAGTCGTTTCTACCCTCAGAAAATTGAGCAGAAAGCTCATTTACTTTCTTAATAGTTCGTGCTTCATCCTCTTCATTCGGAGCAATAGCGAAAGTTACATAATCAATAGATCTACTTTCATCAACAGTAAATTCTTTTTCATTAGCATCTAAATAATTTTCTAACTCACTATCTGTTACTTCTATTTCTTCGTCTTTGATACTAGATAACGGAACAAATACATAATCAAACACACCAGTTTTTTCTGAAGCAATGTATTCTGCCTCCGCTTCTGCTGTAGTTACATAAGTAGTCTTAGAAAGTAATGATTCATACTTTTGACGAAGACGTTGTTGGTACATTTGCTCACTAGAAGCCATCCATTGTGCTCTCATCATCGCTTGTTCTTGATTTTGAGGATTTTGAATTACACCAATAAATTGATTCAATTTATTGACATCAAACTGACCTGTTTGTTGATTTCTAAATATAGGAGCACTTCTAAGAGATGCTTCCATTGTTTTCCCTCCTGTCAACATATCATTTTCTTCATTGTCCTCTCCGTCAGCCGTTCGAGTAACAACAAGACCTAGTTTTTCAAACTCATTTTTATAAATAGTCTGAAATAACACAGCATTCCATGCTTGATCCTTGATCTGATCTTTTTCATATTCTTGAGGTCTCCTATTGTTAAAGAGTGTGTACTGACTCTCCATCTTTTCAATTTCTTGACCAAATAGTTCAGCTGGTATTTCTTCTCCTGCTGCTTCACCAACAATTCTTTTTTGCTGACCACCTCTAAATTGACCTGCAATAAAGTCTCCTAATATAAAAAGGACAACGCCTACTAGTACTACTGTTAATAATAGTCCAGATCTTTTTCTAATATCGTTTATTACTGCCATTTTAGCTTCTTCTTTACTTATATCTTGATACACAAGAAAATTACTGTTTAACAAACAAAATAATAGCTTTCCTGACTAATTTCCAAAGATTAGACGAGTTATAAAAGGGATCAAGTAAGAAAATGGTGGGCTTGAAAGAATCAGGCATAAATTTTAAAAGTAATGACATAAAAAAACCCCTTTCCTATGGATATAAGAAAGGGGTTAATTAGATAATGTGTTGGCGACGACCTACTCTCCCAGGGGTAAACCTAGTACCATCGGCGCTGATGGGCTTAACTTCTCTGTTCGGAATGGGAAGAGGTGAACACCATCGCTATCATCACCATTATCTTGGTAGTTATTGTATCATTTATTTTGTTTTTTTTGCTACCTAACCATTCCTATCGGTAACATAAACAATACTTCTACGCTAATATTTTGACATAAACTATAAGAGATAAAAAATTATAAGATTCTCAGCAATAAGAAGTATCGGGTAATTAGTACTACTCGGCTATGACATCACTGCCTTTACACCTGTAGCCTATCAACGTTGTCATCTCCAACGACCCTCAATGGAAATCTCATCTTGAGGTCAGTTTCGCGCTTAGATGCTTTCAGCGCTTATCTGATCCAAGCATAGCTACCCAGCGATGCACCTGACGGCACAACTGGTACACCAGTGGCTTGTCCAACCCGGTCCTCTCGTACTAAGGTCAGATCCTCGCAAATCTCCTACGCCCACAACAGATAGGGACCGAACTGTCTCACGACGTTCTGAACCCAGCTCGCGTGCCACTTTAATGGGCGAACAGCCCAACCCTTGGGACCTTCTCCAGCCCCAGGATGTGACGAGCCGACATCGAGGTGCCAA
>JBGCEI010000184.1:0-6100 GCA_045106295.1 Cyclobacteriaceae bacterium | reverse complement strand
GTTGTTACGTTGCTTTCTACATTAGGAGGTACAGATACGCTAACAGAAGCAAGCCCAGGTAACTATACAGCAGATATCTTAGGTGTAGTAAATGAAGCTTATTGGCTAGAGATTACAACTCCAGATGGAGTAGTGTATGAAACAGAGCGAGAAACCTTAAATTCACCATCGAATATTGATTCTATTTACCATAAAACGGATGATCTTAATGGAAGAGAAGAAGAAGGACAGTTTGTGTTTATCGATTTTGTAGAACCGCAAGGAGAGGGAGATTTTTACAAATGGAAACATTTTATAGACGGAGAAGAACAAATAGAGCCTGAAGATTTTAGTGTATTCGAAGATCGGTTTTCTGTTTTTCCTGATACTACTATTATTATCAAAGAATACCGTATCACCGAGAGACCAGTAGAACTAGGTTCAGAAGTCAGAGTAGAGCAGTTTAAAATATCGGCAGAACATTATTCGTTTGTGCGGGATGTTCTTTTTCAATCTACCCTTGGGGGAACTCCATTTGATACACCACCATCTCCTATTTTTGGTAATGTGCACGAAAAAGGTAACTTTGAAAATAAAGCACTAGGTTATTTTATGGTAGCTAGTAAAGTGAGTAAGGCATTAACAGTGAATGAATGATTTTATTAAAAGAAGTTCTTTTTGCAAATGATATTGACGGGTTTTCTAGTGTAGAATACCTCATCGTATTTAATGCTATTATCTACGGTTTTATTACTTCCTTCTATTTTTCACGATGGGGGCATATGATTCAGGCTAGAAAAACCATTCGCTTTTCTTATGAACACCTAGCGTGGACTATTTTTACATTCTTAAATTTAGTAGCCAACTGGTATGGAACATGGCATAGAGCAGAATTTATCAATATCTCCGTATGGTATTTTTTTTATTCTTTAGTTACTCCAATCACCTATTATTTCATGGCCGTTTTACTCTTTCCAAAAGATGATGATGAAACTGATTTTCAAGATGCATTAGATACCAATAAAAAGATTTTGTTTGGTGTATTTACATTGAACTTATTTATGTCTATAATTAATGGATTGACCTATCTTGAGAACGATGTTTTTGATCTTCAGAACGCTATTAGATTACTTGGTGTATTGATTGCTGCTTTGGGGATATTTACAAAACAACGTTACATCCATGTGTTTATCCTAACACTAGGGTTTATGATGTTATTGATTTTTTTATTTACAGTACCTACTATTAAAGCGATTTAGAAAAACTTATAAAGCCTAAAATGGTTATATATTTAACAAATGTTAAAATCCATTACGACCAATGAGTAAACTACCTCAAATTCTTTCTGAAACTGTTCAGATATGTATAGCAATCGTTCTTGCAAGTATTGGTCTTAAAGCGTTCCTTTTACCAAATGGTTTTCTTGATGGAGGTGTCACAGGAATTGCTATTCTGTTAAATAATTTTATCCCAATTGATATTTCTTATACATTGCCTGTACTTACAATTCCTTTTTTTGTTTTAGGTTGGTTTACAGTTTCTAAAAGAATTCTCATAAAGTCTATTGTTTCTGTTTTGGCATTAGCATTGGTTATTCATTTTGAAAATTTTCAGCCGATCACTGATGACAAACTTTTGATTGCCATTTTTGGAGGTATATTTTTGGGAGCAGGTGTTGGCCTAGCAATAAAAAATGGTACTGTACTAGATGGAACTGAAATACTAGGAATCTTCTTGAACGAAAAAATCGGGTTTTCAATTGGTACTATTATACTGGTTTTTAACACAATACTTTTTGGAGTTACAGCAGTTTTAATATCTGTTGAAGTCGCTCTATATTCTATTCTAACTTTTATAGTCACCGGAAAAGTGATTGACTTTGTTTTTCAAGGATTTGAAGATTACGTTGGTTTATGGGTAGTATCTGATAATTCAGAAATAATTCAACATAAGCTATTAACAGAAGTAGGTACAGGGATAACTGTTCATAAAGGGGCAAAAGGTTATGGAAGTAAAGGGATGACAGAAAATATAGAGATTATCCAAGTGATTTTAAATCGAATAGATGTTAAGAAAGCATACAAGGTGATTGAATCGGTAAACAAAGATGCGTTTATTGTTGAATTTGAGGTTAATCGAATTAAAGGAGGTGTACTTAGAAAGTTTATCCTAAAGTCTAAGAATAAGAAATTACCTGCTACCTTCAACTAGTTATTATTGTCTTCCATTCATTGATGGATATCATTTTTAATGGTACCGTAATCTATGTTATTAAACCCTTTGTAGGGTTTTCCCTTGATTTTTTTCTTTTACACAAGCTCCATTACTTCAATATATAAATAATAATTTATATATATCATAAAATAGTTAAATAAAAATTTATGATTAATTTCATTTAGATTTGTCTTAAACAAAAAAGTAAAAGGCTATAACTAAATGCAATCATGATCACTAAAGAATACGCTATAACTATTTTAAATAAAGTCAGTTTTGATAAAAAACTATTCAGAAAAGAACTGAATAAATTCCTGAAATGGCTTGATGATAAAGATAGAATAATCATTAAGAAATGGGCGAAAAAAAAATATCATATTGGATACGTTAAACTCTAATTATTCTCAATGGACAATAAATCGCAAATACTCGTACTAATCGACTTCAATAATGTATCTATAGAAGCGTTGGATTATGCTGCTCATATTGCTCAGCAAACAAATAAGAAAGTAATAGTAATTAACGTGATTAATTCAGGGCATAATGAATTTAGATTACCATTCAATATTAATTTCACACTTGATAGAAACCCTATAAGCTCGTTTTCTACTTATAAAGAGTATAAAAGAAATAAAAAGAAGTTAAAGGACTTGAAATTAAGTTGGAACAATGACCATGCAATTAGTAAAGCTTTAGTACATGTAACTTCTGAAAGCCCTCTAGATACTGTAATGAAATTAGTAGATCATTATGAACCTTTTATGTTAGTAGTACCCTATACTAAACATAGTGATTTCCAACAATATTTTAGTTCTAGCTTTACTTTGGATATACTTCGCAAAATTAAAATACCTACTTTATTTATACCGGAAGGAACCGTTCTTAAGAAAATAGAGAACATCGTATTCCCCTCTGGGTTTTCCGAAGAAGTAAACTTAGATTTTTTACATGTAATAAAGCGAATTACAAATGCTTTTAATTCAAACTTACATTTAGTTAAAATTCTAGAAGACCACGAGCAAGCAATAGATGCTGAAATTAAAATGAGAGACTTTGCCCATCGAAAAAGTTTACGAAACTATCAAATAAACTGTATTATGGCCGAAGAAGTACATAAGGCATTAGGTGTTTACCAACAATCAGTTAAAGCAGATTTATTATGTTTGATGACGAAAGGGAAGTCTGGTGTTAGCCAGTTATTTTATTCAAACAGTATAACCGAATCCCTTTTAAAGAATACGAATAAACCAATATTATCAATGACATTGAAAGATAATAAAGAAACGTACAAAACTATGGGACATCAACAAATGACGAATAGTTTTATTAATGAATTGACATATTAATCAGAGAGATTTTTTTTTAATTATAAATAGTTGAAATATGAAAAAGTATAACTTGATTTATCCGCTAGTATTATTAATACTTCCATTTTTATTGTTGTTGTTACAGGGTTGCACAGTTATTAGACCAGGAGAAGCTGCTGTAAAACAAAAAATCGGTAAACTAGAAGATAGGGTTTATCTAGAACAAGCTGTTTGGTTTAATCCATTTACTACATCTATCATTAAAACTTCTATTCAAACTAATAATTTAGAACTGACGGTAAACATACCCAGTAAGGAAGGGTTGAGTATCAACTCTCAGATATCAATATTATATAAAATAGATACAGACAATGTACCTAAGGTATTACGAACAATTGGTTTAGAATACGAATCAATAATAGCAAATGTATTTAGGTCAGCCTCCGCAGATGTATGTGCCAGGTTTTATGCGAAAGATATGCATTCTGGGATGCGGTCAGATATTGAAGAAAAGATCAAACTGAGAATGAATAACACACTTTTCGATCAAGGAATTATCATTGAGTCAGTATTAATGAAAAGTATTCAATTACCACAAGGTTTAGCTTCTTCTATTGAAAGAAAGCTTCAAGCTGAGCAGGATGCTATGAGAATGGAGTTTGTACTTCAAGAAGAAACACAAGAGGCAAAAAGAAAAACTATCGAAGCCAAAGGAGAAAGAGATGCTCAAAAAATATTATCAGAAGGGCTTACTGAACAAATTATTAAAATCCGTTCCATAGAAGCATTTTTAGAATTGTCTAAATCTAATAATGCAAAGGTTATTATTACTAATGGAGAGACACCAGTTTTGATTAATACGGAAGAAAAGTAGTAATCGATTTTTACTACAAAGCAATTGATTAAAATTCAAAAATTATTTTAAACACTACAAATAGAAATAATATGAAAAAATTCAGCATTATAAAAGAACAAGCATTAGTGTATTTTTTTGGAAGCTTACTATTTGTTTGTAGTAGTCTTTCAAATGCACAGCAGATTAAACGATACAATAGTTTAGATGAAGCGTTGACTAATCCAACACAGGTTAAATGGCTGGAACTACATGGAGATTCTATAGTAAAGGTCCCTGATGACCTTTTTCTTTTTCCAAATTTAGAATATTTAGACCTTTCGTACAGTGGGATATCTTATTTATCAGAAGATATATCTCAACTTACAAAGCTGAAATTGTTAAATCTTTCAGGAACTGGAATTGTTAAGTTACCAAAATCATTGAGTGAGCTAGATAACTTGACTGCTGTTCAACTATCATATATGAAGAATTTTGACCTTACTAGTGCCATCCCAATTCTTTCAAAAGTAACACCTTTAAAGATTGTTGAATTAAAAAACGACGGAATTGAGCAATTACCATCAAATATTGGGCTATTACAACAAGTAGAGTCACTGAATTTGTCAGGAAATCCATTAAGATCTCTTCCAGATCAATTTGCCTCTTTATATCACCTGCATACGCTTTTCATTAATAATGATAGTAACTTTAACTTGAAACAAAGTATAGATGTTCTTGCTAAAATTCCAGCGTTGTACGAGTTGCACTTAGAAAATGACATGCTTCAGGTAATTCCAGAGCGAATCACAGACTTAACAGAACTGAGATATCTCTACTTGAATAATAATCAAATAAAAGGATTACCTGATTTATTTAATGATATGAATAGTTTGAAATATTTAGATGTTATAAATAACCCTATTCCAGATAGTTACTGGATGGAGCATCCTTTAACTCCTACTATTAAAATAAACATAGGTAAATGATTTCATTTTTTAACCTTAGCTTTGTTCTATATAAGATGTAATTAATTATGAACGATTTCATTTCTTCACTTACTAATGATTCAAAGTCAATTGTTTTCAATGATACGATGAGTGTTATTGAAGCAAACTATCTATTCAATCCTACGGCATTCAAAAACGGAGATATAGAAAACAAAGCAGGTGAGAATTCAGGTTCTTGTAAACTGTTTTACTTTGCTAAATTGAATGAGTTATCGAAGCAACAAACACTTAATTGTTTTGCAGAACACTACCAAAATGTACTGGATACACCAAAAGGTGATAATCATCAAAATATCAGGAACTTTATGCAATACGGTTGGGATGGAATCTCTTTTCAAGGAGAAGCACTTCAACTGAAATAAGAACTATTTCTTTTTTAATAAGTTCTTTTGATATTTCCCTTGTACTAAGTCTATGATGATTAGTATTCCAATAATAAAATAGAATGTGGTTTTACTCTTTGGAGTAATATGGTTAACTCTTTTTCTACTTCATGAAAACGGTCTTGTGTATAGTGTTTAATTTAATTTGTAAAGCTCAATCACTTTTATTAAGTCAGCTTCTTCTTCAATTTCATAAAAATAAATTAGCTGCCATTTTTGAGTTTTTTCTGCTTGTTTGCTTTGAGGTTTGTCCCATTTTGGATAAATTCTAAATCCACGTTTTCCGTCTTTGATTTTCGTTGATATTATTCCTCTGTTAATTAATTCAGTTTTTGGAAATACAAATTGTCCAAGTCGATTTTCAGCTTTTGTGTT
>JBGCEI010000183.1:0-8789 GCA_045106295.1 Cyclobacteriaceae bacterium | reverse complement strand
AGGAGCTACCTTTTACAATGTCAATCAGTTAATAAATGATCAATTGGAAGAAGTATTTGATCGAATAGCCATTCCGATTGAAGGCTTTTATTTTGGTCGCTTTGATTTTAAGGTAGCTTCTATTGAAGATTTGTACAAAGGGAAAACGATTCAGATTGTAGAGTTGAATGGCGCTAATTCAGAGCCTACTCATATTTACGATCCAGAAATGCCTCTTATGAAAGCTTATAAAGCTATGTTTAGCCATTGGAAGGCATTGTATGAGGTAAGTAAAGCAAATCATAAGAAAGGCGTAGCCTATTGTTCTTTCTTTAAATTAGCGAAAGATATGAGAGGCAAACGGAAGAAGCGAGAAAAAGCACTAGCTAGTCTAGTAGCATAGTATTTTAAAAAAGTAAGTGAAAAAGATTTTTATACTAACTACTCTTTACTTCCTGATTCAATCATCAGGGAATGCTCAAAATATCATTTCAAGGTATTTGAATAGTTTGTTAAATGACACGGTAAGTGCAGAAAAATCTAAGTTGTCAGTGTATCCAACACTTGGCTTCGCTCCAGAAACAAGCTGGGAAATAGGGTTGAGTTCTGTTTATGTGTACAAGGCAAAAGAGAATCCAGAGAATAGGTTTAGTGAGATTAATGGATTTACGTTTTATACCTTAAATAATCAGTTTGGAGCATTCTTTAATCATGCACTCTACACCGACCATAATGAATTCTTTTTTTTAGGTGAATTTAAATTCAAAAGTTTTCCTTTAAACTATTATGGCATTGGGGGTAATTCTCCTTCAAAAGAAATAGCTATTATAAATGGGATTGATGTTTTATTGAAAGAAAGAATGCTCAAACAAATTAAACCGTCTTTCTTTACAGGGCTTGAAATAGAATTTGGAAGCCTCAGTAAAGTAGAAATAGAAGATAATGAAATCGAAACATTTGAGCCAATTGATCGTCCGTTAGGATTAGACGGGTCTACTAATCTATCATTGGGTTGGGGTTTTGTATATGATAATATCCACAATGTATTAAACGCTAGAGATGGTATTTACAGCGAATGGGCTTTTTTACATTCTAACAAAATATGGGGAAGTGATTTTACCTTTACTAATTTTATTTTTGATAATCGAATTTTCCGTCCTGTTAGTGAAAAAAACGTGTTTGCAGTTCAACTATACAGTAAAATAGGTTCTGGAGATGTTCCTTTTAATCAATTGGCATTAATGGGAGGAGATAATCAGATGAGAGGCTATTATTTAGGTCGTTTTAGAGATAAAACCATGGTTTCCTCACAAGCAGAGTTTAGAATGCTTCCTTTTCCATTCTCTAAACGATGGGGAGGAACTGCTTTTCTGGGTGCTGCCACAGTAGCTCCAAAAGTAAGTGAATTGTCTATCTCCAACCTTAAAGTAGCAGGAGGAGCAGGGCTTCGCTTTTTACTTTTCCCTAAGAAAGACGTCTATGCTCGGTTAGATTATGCTTTTACTAACGAAGGAACAGGAGTGTATGTTTTTATAGGAGAGGCTTTTTAAGACCATGAGATTGTAGGTCTTTTAACCCGGATTTTGCATTAGAATTCGTTATGAGAAGTTAACTAGCAAGAAATCAGGTGTTTAGCTCATTTCAGACTAGCACCGCTAGGGTTAAATTGGCTAAACTAGCAAAGCGACTGATTTGCAGATAGTTAGATTCGGAATAGACTCTCTAATGCAAATTTCGGGTTAAATAAAGGGTTGGAAAGATATTTTTGATTTTGTGAGGTTAAATGACCGATTATAATGAGATAATTCTGAAGTGAAGTTTAATAATTTGAGCCTAGTACTTCGTGAAATATAGATAGCTTTGTCTTTTAATTTTATGCCTTCCCACCATAATTACTTATTTTTGTGCTTTGAGTAATGGATTATGAGTGAGATGGTAAACGATTTTTCTTTTTTTAAGGACAACCAAATATGGTTGAAGGCATACGATAACCAACCCGATAGGATGATTGGTGAGTTAAAAGATACGGAAGAAAAAACGTTGACTTATTTTACTGACCGGTTTACTATTATTCAAAATAGAGTCACTCAGTACCTTCAAAAAGTAGAAGAAGCTACCAATAAAGGCTCATTTCTTTCTGGTTTAGAAAGCATGAGAGAAAAAATATGGGCATTTAATGCCATAGGAGACTTTTCTTTACTGATACAAAAAGTAACTGTTCACTTAGACGAAGTAAGTGCTTTAGTAGAAGGGAATAAAGAAAAGAATAAAGTACAAAGAGAAGAACTACTAGCGCAAGCAAAAGAATTAGCTAATAGCACAGATTGGCTTACTACCACAGAGAAAATTAAGGCATTACAGCAACAGTGGTTTAAAGTAGGGAAAGCGAGTGATGCTGATGAGAAACACCTTCAAACAGAATTTAAAGAAGTATTGAACGGATATTTTTCTAGAAAAAAAGGATTCGATGAAGACCGAAAGGAGCTGACACAAAAGAAATTAGCAACACTTAAAAACATTGTTAATACAGCGAAGCAAATCGATAGTAAAGAATTAGAGGTATCTGCCAAAGATAAATTAAACCAACTCCATGAAGAATGGAAAGGAGTCGGTCGCCTACCAAAACAAGCAAATGGGTTATGGGAAGAGTTTAAAAAATACTCTGACAGTATCAATAAAAAAGCAGCAGTCTCACGCCCAAACAAGAAAACAGTTCCTAAAAAAGAAGAAAAAGGAGGAGTTGCAAAGGAGGAGTTACTTAGTCAGTTAAAAGCAGTTGATGAAACGAAGCTTTCCGAAGAGATTAAAGAAGTAAAGAAACTACAGGTGCAATGGAAAAGTGCGAATGGAGGAAATAAAAAGCTGAACGAGGTTTTTTATTCTTTAGTTAACCAACTGTATGAAAAAGAATTCCTACTTCAATTGTTAAGAAGAAAAAGTACAAGTTTCGATAAAATGCCTGCTGATAAGAAGAAAGCCATAGCGGTAAAACAGCTGAAGTTTTTGATTAGAAAAGACGAAGAGAATAATCATTTGTACAATGAAAATGCGGATAAGTTAGTTTCTGGGTCATCCAACGATGCATGGTCTAAATTAGTGAAACAGCGTGTCGATCAACAAAACAATAAGTTGAAAGGGAAACAGTCCATTTTAGAAGAAATAGAAAAAGGGGAGAGTGCTTTTTTAGGTTTAGTAATAAATGAGGTAAGTTCTACTAAAAAATAATGAAGGTATTTAAACCTCATATTGAAACATCTGACGGGATAGTTTCTATTACTGTCAATTATGAGTTAGATCAACCGTTTGGTGCTGAACTGCACAACCAACTTGGTTTTTCTTTTCCTGAAAGTTACCTGTCGTTTGTTTCCGAAACGATGGAAGCCTATGTGTTAGGCCTTTTGTTTTTAGCCATGAAAACAAAAGAAACCATGTATGTAGAAGGAATCTTAAGCCCTCAGTTTTTATTATATATGACAGAGTATCAAAAATATTTTGTCTTTTTTTCAAAAGGTGAATTGGCGCAAATTGATATTATTCCAACAGAAATAAAGGAAGATAAAAAAGAAACCACTAAGCAGACTATTGCCACTTTTTCAGGAGGTGTTGATTCATTTTATACCTTATCAAAAAATAAGGAATCGAAACCAACAGGGATTTACGAAAGGTCTATCACACACGCTACTTTTATCAAAGGTTTTGATTTTTTCCTCCCGCAGCATGAAGGGAATTACGAACGTATTTTTCCGTTGTATCACAAAATGCTTCAAGAAGAATATCAAGTTGATTTAATTCCTGTAGAGACTAATTTTCGTCATGTAATAGAACATTTTTCAGTGTATCCTTGGGAAGCAGTTCATGGAGCAGCACTAGGAATGATTGGTCTATTATTTAGTAAAGGATTTGATACGTATTACATTGCTTCTTCTGACGGTTACGATACGTTAATTGATGGTTGGGGATCGCATCCTATTCCAGATACATTGATGACAACAGAGTCTTTTCATGTAATTCATGATGCTTTAGAAGCTTCCAGGTACGATAAGACAGTCTATTTGGCTCATATCTCTCAGACCTACGATCATTTGCGTGTCTGCTGGGAAAAACCAGATGGTGTTCAAAACTGCGGGAAGTGTTCGAAATGTGTGCAAGTGATGATGTATTTAGAGACTGAAGATCAGTTGAATAATTACACTACTTTTCCTAAGGAACTAGATTTGAAGCTAGTAGAAAATTATCATATCAGCAAGAACGATCCATTCTTTCATCGATTTGCTTCTGATTTTGCTACATTGAGTAGACAAAAAGGGAAAGTGAAATTAGCTCAAGCCTTAGAAAAGGCACTTGCATAAAATGAAGTAAAAAAAGAGAGAATTCGTTCTTTATCTTTTTATTAACTCATCCAATTGGTGGTCAATTGTTTTTTGAAAAGAAGAGCTGAAACCATCTTTAGGGTTGAAATGTTGTTCGATTCCCGGTATTCTCACTTTTTTAGGGTTTACGAAAACACCTAGGTAGTTCAATACATCCGTAAAATGGCTTAAACCTAGAGCTGTGCCCATTGGTCCAGAAGAAACTCCTGTTAAAGCAATAGTTTTTCCTTTTAAGGGATTAGGGTAGGAGAGGGCGTCTACAAACGTTTTTAAAATACCTGGGAACGATCCGTTGTATTCTGGTACAATAAAAACGATGTGTTCTACCTCGTTATTTAAGAGTGGGGCTATGAAAGAATTAAAGCTTTCATTCTTCCCATTGAACTCATACAAAGCTGAAAAAGCAAAGTCTTGAGGCAATTGGGCTAAATCAAGTATGAAACTATCCTCTCCTTTTTCCTTTAATATTTTTTGGTATTCAGTAGCTACCTGAATAGAAACAGATGGAACTCTATTGGTGCTTGAGATGATACAAATCATAAAACTAGAAATTACAAATTACAAAAAACAAATTTCAAACTTATTGTACCAAAGGTGAGATAAATAATAACTAGACTTTACCTATTAAACATTAAAGTCTAATGTCTCTAAATCTAAAGCCTAGTATCTAAAATCTACTTACTTTTTCAATGATAAATTAGCTCCTAAAAACTCACTGTTTAGGGTAGCTATGTTATCTAATGATATTTCTTTTGGACATTCTGCCGAACAAGCACCAGTGTTTGTACATGCTCCAAATCCTTCAGCATCCATTTGAGCTACCATGTTTTGTACTCTTTCTTTTGCTTCTACCTTTCCTTGAGGAAGAGTAGCTAGCTGAGATACTTTGGCAGAAACAAATAACATAGCAGAAGCGTTTTTACAGGCAGCTACGCATGCTCCACAACCAATACAAGCAGCAGAACTAAAGGCATCTAGTGCATCTTTTTTGGAGATAGGAATAGCATTTCCATCAGGTGCGTTACCTGTATTCACAGATACATATCCACCCGCTTGAATTATTTTATCAAAAGCAGAACGATCTACCGTTAAATCTTTTACCACAGGGAATCCTTTTGCTCTAAAAGGCTCTATAAAAATGGTGTCACCATCATTAAAAGCTCTCATGTGCAATTGACAAGTAGTAGTAGCATCCTGAGGACCGTGGGGTCTACCATTTATTACCATACTACACATTCCACAAATACCTTCTCTACAATCGTGGTCGAAAGCAATAGGGTCTTCGTTACGCTCTATTATTTCATTATTTAACTGATCGATCATTTCTAAGAATGAACTATCTTCTGAGACATTGTCTAGTGTATAAGAAGCTAATTTACCTTTTGTATCAGCATTCTTTTGTCTCCAAATATTCAAATTTAATTTCATGTTCTTTAAATTTAGCATCTAGCTACTAGCTTTTGGCCATTAGCTCTTTTAAATCATGTTTTGTAAAACTTAGTAGCTAGAGGCTAAGAGCCAGAAGCTAAAAGCTAATTATCTATTTGTATGAACGAGTTTTCAATTCTATGTTCTCGTATACTAATTTTTCTTTGTGTAATTTAGGTTCTTTCTCACCATGCTCCCAAGCAGCTACATAAGCAAAGTCTTTGTCGTTTCGTTTGGCTTCGCCTTTTTGTTCGCCATCTAATTCAACAGATTCTTCCCTGAAGTGACCACCACACGATTCATTTCTGTTTAAAGCATCTCTACACATCAGTTCACCTAATTCTATTAAGTCAGCTACTCTTCCTGCTTTATCTAACTCAGGATTGAATTCAGTAGTAGTTCCAGGTACTTTTACATTAGACCAGAACTCCGCTTTTAATGCTTGGATTTCTTTGATTGCACTAGTTAAGCCTTCGGCATTTCTAGCCATACCACATTTTTCCCACATGATTTTCCCTAATTCTTTGTGATAGTGATCTACAGATTTGGTACCACTAATAGACATTAGTTTAGTAATTCTTTCTTTTACTTCTTTTTCTGCTGTCTCAAATTCAGGTAAATCAGTAGAAATTCTTGGCGTTCTAATATCGTTAGATAAGTAGTTACCAATAGTATAAGGAATTACAAAGTATCCATCAGCTAATCCTTGCATCAAAGCAGAAGCACCTAAACGATTGGCTCCGTGATCAGAGAAATTACATTCTCCTAAAGCAAATAAGCCATCTACAGAAGTCATCAATTCGTAATTAACCCAAAGTCCACCCATTGTGTAGTGAACAGCAGGATAGATCTTCATTGGCCTTTCGTATGGGTTTTCATCTGCAATTTTCTCATACATTTGGAATAGGTTACCATACTTAGCAGCAATAGTTTCTTTTCCTTGTTTTTCGATCGCAAATTTAAAATCTAAGAATACTGCTTCACCTGTTTTGTTTACACCAAAACCAGCATCACAACGCTCTTTAGCAGCTCTAGAAGCTACATCTCTTGGTACTAAGTTACCAAAAGCAGGATACCTACGTTCTAAATAGTAATCTCTGTCTTCTTCAGCAATATCTAAGGCTGTAATTTCTTTACGCTGTAGTTTTTCAGCGTCTTCTTTCTTTTTAGGAACCCAAATACGACCATCATTACGTAGTGATTCAGACATCAACGTCAGCTTAGACTGGTGATCTCCCGTTCTTGGTAAACAAGTAGGGTGAATCTGCGTATAACAAGGATTCGCAAAGTAAGATCCTTTTTTATGAGCTTTCCATGCGGCTGTTATGTTAGAACCCATTGCATTAGTAAATAAAAAAAATACATTTCCATATCCACCACTAGCTAATACAACAGCATGAGCCGAATGACGCTCAATCTCTCCAGTAATTAGGTTTCTAGCAATGATACCTCTTGCCTTACCATCTACAATCACTACGTCTAGCATTTCGTGACGAGTAAACATTTCTACCTTTTTCTTAGCAACTTGTCTACTCAAGGCAGAATAAGCTCCTAATAATAATTGTTGTCCTGTTTGACCTCTTGCATAAAATGTACGTTTTACCTGTACACCACCAAACGAACGATTATCTAAGTAACCTCCATAATCTCTAGCAAAAGGAACACCTTGAGCCACACATTGGTCAATAATATTGGTGCTTACCTCTGCTAAACGGTGAACGTTAGCTTCCCTAGAGCGGTAGTCACCACCTTTTACTGTATCGTAAAATAAACGGAAAACGCTGTCTCCATCATTTTGGTAATTCTTTGCTGCATTGATACCACCTTGTGCTGCAATAGAGTGAGCTCTACGTGGACTATCTTGGAAACAAAATGCTTTTACATTGTATCCAAGTTCAGCGAGTGTAGCAGAAGCAGAAGCTCCAGCTAATCCAGTTCCTACTACAATTACATCTAAATGTTGTTTGTTAGCAGGGTTTACTAAATCAACAGTAGACTTGTACGTACTCCACTTATCAGCAATAGGACCTTTAGGTATTTTAGAATCTAATTTCATGTCTTTTAATTTAGGTATTGGCTTTTAGGGATTAGCTGTTAGCCTTTTTAATACTCTATTTGAAATGTGTGATTTTTATCTTTTAAATTGATTGGGTTACATAGAAATACACCGGAATCGATGCAAATAACAACGGCACAATAAAAGCAATTAATAAACCTACTTTCTGGATAATAGGAGATACTTTTTTGTTTTTTAAACCTAGTGATTGAAAAGCACTCTGCACACCATGGCTTAGGTGAAAAGACAAACCAATCATACATACTACATAAATGGTTACATAAATGATGTTTTGAAAATAAACTTTAACCATCAAAAATAAGTCAGCCACTTCAGTACCATCAGCAAGGATGTATTTAGGAATAGATCCATCATCAGGTAATATTTTAGTCTTCATAAAGAAATTAGCCAAATGAAGAATTAAGAAGATCAGTAGTAATGTACCTAGTAATCCCATCTTTTTGGAAGCCCAAGACGTTTGGTTAGAACCACCTTTTTTGTACGCATAGTCAACAGGTCTGGCTTTTTTGTTAGCAAATACCAAGGCTATTCCATCTACTATATGGAAAATAAGACCGGAAAAAATCACGATTTCAGATACCCAAATGATAGGTGTAGTCTTCATGAAATGTGCATAGGCATTAAACGCCTCGCCACCGTCGCTTTTGAATAATAAAAAATTACCGCCTAAATGACCAAAAAGGAAAAGAGTTAATCCAAGACCAGTGATGGCCATAATGTATTTTTTCCCTAATGAGCTGGCGAAAATGCTCTTAACTGAACTCATAATTTATGTTATGTTTACTTTTACTAGTGCAAGGTAGTGTCGGAATCAACACGATTCAAGCGCAATGTTTATTTTTTTAATTTCTAAATAACGAATGTTCAAGCATTTGTTGTGTTTGTGTGCGTGTCATCAAATAGCAGCTAAAAGAAGAGACTTTCGTTCAGGTAGG
>JBGCEI010000182.1:0-16926 GCA_045106295.1 Cyclobacteriaceae bacterium | reverse complement strand
TGAGAAGAGAAACTCTGGGAAATTTTTTCTGTTGATTTTGAGAAATGCATTTTTTTTTAATGCAGACTCGGTGTGAATCAACTACACAATAAAAATAATGCAATTTTCAATACTTAGCAAATTTTAAAGGCGATTGCCCTGCACTCTTATCACTGAATTTGGAATCAATCATTTTTCCTAAAGATGTAATTTGTTTTATCTCACTAAGTATGATTTAATACCTAGTTGATTTGTCCCGAGTTTTAAGTTAGGCTGGTAGAATAACTTTAGGTAAAGGAAACTAAAAAGGGCTAATACCTTTGAAAGATATTAGCCCTTTTCGAATACTAATTAACTCCTATTTTAAAAACCTAAATGGAGAGGCAGGTAAACCTGCTTTATTTTGTAGATTAGCCCCTGCTGGGTTTTGAGCCCAAGCATAATAAACAGCCGTAATCTCTTTGTCTGACGAGATTTCTAGTTGATTAGAAGTAACAATTTTAGCTTCAGCCTTTATTGTTTCTCCACTTTGGGTCGTGACAGCGAAGCCTTCTCCAGCTTGACCAGAAAAAGCTAAGTCAGCACCACTATTTTCAAATGTTATGATAGCCTTTTTACCATCAAACACACAACGTTTAGCTAACGGCCCTGTCCACACAATATCTTTCTTTCCGTAATCATTTTTAAGCGCCAAGAGTGCAAGTCTGTCTCCTACCTCCTTTTTTTTATGTGGATGAATATTTTTTGCCTCCCCTAAACCCATAGCTACAGCAACACCTGTATTTGGTATTTTAAAGGTTGCATCTAACATGCTTTGGCGAATTTCTGCCCATCCACAGTTTTCTTGAATTGGTGTTTCCACAGGGCTTCTAAATTCAGGAAGTTGAACCCAGTAAAATGGGAAGTCTCCAATTTTCCAACGATTTCTCCAAGAACCAACCAAACGCTCAAGCATGTTATCATAATTTGAAGGACAATTATCTTCTTCTGTTACTTTTAGCTTTGCGTTTGCTTCGCCTTGGTACCAAATCACTCCTTTCATAGAGTAGCCTAAAAATGGATTTATCATACCATTGTAGTTTCCACTAGGATATCTCCCACCATTTATCGGGTGTAGTTTTTTTCCAGGACGTCTTGGTTTTTTACCTTTACTTTCATTATTTTTCCATTCTTCTACTTTCTCACGCCAAATGTCTGCCTTTTCTTTATACTCAGCGTTTACTTTCTCTTGATCCCATGATTTAGCTTTTTGTTCTCTGTCTTTTCTTTCATCAACTAAATATTGCATTTGCTTTTGAGTCTCCCATGGAGTAAAGGTTTCTATCCTTCTACCTCCCCAAGCAGATTGGATCAAACCTATGGGTACATTAAGCTCTTTTTCTAAATGCCTTCCAAAGAAATAACCTGTAGCTGAAAAGCTTTTTAAATTTTCAAAATCACTTTCAGTCCACTCTCCTTTTACATCGTTATTTTCTTTTTCAGAACAAAGTCTAGGTGTTTTAAATAACCTAACCTTAGAAGATGAGGCTTCTGATACTATCCTGTCTTCTTTATAATATGATTTCATAGGAGTTTCCATGTTGGATTGACCTGAGCAAAACCATACTTCTCCAATCATAACATTTCTAAACACTAGTTTTGAAGATCCTTCAATCTTTAATTTATAAGGACCTCCAGCTTTTGGAGTAGCAATTGTTCCTCTCCATGCCCCGTTTTCATCTGCTTCAATTGAAACAGACTTACCCCAAGAAGCTGTTACTTCAATTTTTTCATTAGGTTCTGACCAACCCCATATACTTGCATTGGTCTCACGTTGAAGAACCATATTATCAGAAAAAAAATGAGGGCATTTAATTTCAGAAAATAAACTGCTTGTACATAAAAAAAGTATTATTGTAATTATTCTAATATTTTTCATAAGCCTAAAGTAAGGCATACAACTTTCATGTACAAGTAAAAAACGAATGTTTCATCAACTATTTGTACGGTTTATTACCTGACTCCAGAAAACATCATACTCCTAACTCAGAAAAGCATCCCCAACCAAAACACCATTTTTTTTGAATGAAGTGATTTACTTCCCCTCCATCTTTCTTTCTATCTCGCTTAATAAGTAGTGGTAGTGGTTTCTAGTGTCTGAATTACCAGCGTATTGCGCCTTCTTCAATAGTTTTTTAACCTTCATAATTTCTGAAAAGACTGTTTCTTTACTCAGTGTAGCTTGGTCGGACTCAGTGAAGCTAGAAAGTACACGAGGGAGGCTTTCTTCTTTAGATAATTGATTGCTGTGGCTGCAGAATACGTGTTGATCAGGGTTAGTCATTCCAAATAAACCAAAAAAGCCTCCTTTGATGTAACCCGCTTCTTTCAGCAAGTATTTCACATAGTGGTGTTGTAAGTTTCTATCGTAGCGATCCAATGACCTATTAGTGATCGTTTTTTTCCATACGTTTTTGTGGAGAGATTGGAAATGTTTCTTTAACGTGTAGGTAGTAGGAATGTGTTGTTCGTTTAAAATCAGTTTACTAAACAAAAACCTGTTCATTAGTTTATTCAATACTTTTGCCTGATAATTAGAAATAAATTTATAACCCGCAGAGAAGTTAGAGGTTATCTCATCCCTCTCCCACCGTCTTTTTTGTTTATCAAATTCATTAAAAATAAAAGGAACTATTCGTTGTTGATAGGCTTTATCTACAAACTGATACGGCTTTTTATTTCCGTTTTGTAATACGGCATAATTCTGTTCTATCCCACCTAAATAACCAACAAGGTGACCAAAATAAAGACTGTATTGACCTAGCAGTTCTTTGTAAGTTTCTTCAATCTCGCTGTAGTCTTTATTCTTTTCTGCTTTCCACGTCAATAGATTATCTAAGATGTAATCAATGTTTTTTATGCCATAAGCAGATGCCTTAATGACATCATCTCCCAAGTCTTCCGTTTGAGCAGTAGGATCCAATACAAAAGACCTACTTTGTTGCCTTCCAAAACGATACATTGGATCACTATCGTGCGCTACTATCCATGCATTTAAGCTGTCGTATTCTTCCTTTGGCATACTGATTGAAGGCAATGGTTTGTAACCCCATTTAATAGCATATTTGTCATACACACCTAAGTCTGGTGGTGTTAAGCGAACGCCTTTGTCTTCTGGTTGAGCCACATAGTTGAAGCGAGCATAATCCATAATGGAAGGTGTGGTTCCGTATTTCTGTGTAAAGCTTACTGAACGTAACGAGTCTACAGGGAAGGCATGAGAAGCAGCCATATTGTGCGGTAAACCTAAGGTATGCCCTACCTCATGTGCAGCGATGTAAAAAATAGCTTCACCAATCTCTTCTTCTGACAAATTCTTTTTTCGAACAGCAGGATTTACTTGTGCTGTCTGTACAAACTTCCAGTTATGAATTAACTTAATAATATTATGATAAAAAATGACATCTGCTTGCAATATCTCACCCGTTCGTGGGTCAGTCCAAGACGGACCAAAGGCGTTAATAATAGGACTTGTAGCATAGCGTACGCACGTGTAGGTTAGATTTTCTGGATCAAATAACGAATCGTTTTTAGGATAGAATTTTACTTGTACCGCTTCTTTGAAACCAATTGCTTCAAAAGCAGTATTCCATGTTAGAATTCCCTCTTTTAAATAACTCTTCCAAAACTCAGGAAAATTAGTGTCCACATAAAATACAATCGGTTTTACAGGAACTACTAGTTCGCCATTAGCGTATTTGGCAGAGTCTTCTTTTGATGGGTAGATAGACCATTTGTTGATGTATTCAATGTGTTCTAATTGGTCGGCAGTGGTGCTGTATTTATTTTTTCCACTCGAAAAATACCCTACTCTAAAATCTTCTAATCTTGATTTAAATTCCTTAGCCCCGTTTAGTAATAATAAACTTCTGTTCACCTCAGCAGAGTATGGCTTGCCTCCAACTTCATACGACAGTAAACTCTTGATGGTAAGGTTGTCACTGAACGCTTTTGTTTGGGTGATGGATGACCTGTCTTTTTTGAAAATTGGAATTGATTTAGATTTACCAAAAAGGGTCATTCTACGTTCGTAAAAAGGGTCTAACTTTTTTACACTAGACAAAAACAGGTTGGTGACATCAAATATAAAAGCAGAAGAGTCTTTATTGAAATGTTTAATAGTAAAACCATAGATGACAGGGTCTAGGTTATTTCGTTCTAAAATAGTTTGTAATCCTTTACTGCCTTCTGCTACGTCATAGTTAATAACTTGGCGTAAAAAAAGCTGTTTCCCTTCACGGGAAAAATACACGTGTAGGGGTGACTTGGTCATTTGACCTGCCACTACTGTTCCTGCAGATGTTTTGACTACCCTTGAACCGAGTAGCATGTCTTTAGATAATAAACTGTCTCCCAATTGGAAATAATACTTTCCTTCTTTTTGAATAATGTCTATAAGCCCTTTTTTGGTTTCTGCTTTATCAAAAAACTTTTCGTAGTCCGATTTTTTAGGAACTACCTTTGCTGTGTCAGAACTGCTTTTCTTCTTTTTGCTAAGTGCTTGAACTCTCTTTTTATGCTTTTCTTTTGGTATCTGAGAGAACGTACCCGTTGTTATGAAAAAGTAGGCGGCGCATGTGACAATAAGGCGATAGTTCATACTGTTTTGTGATTAGGTAAGCTAGATGAAAGAACACTTAGCTGTAATTGTTTATTCTATTTTTAGATACCAAATAGGTACCCTAAACGAATATTAAAATAGTTTGTCCGTAAACCAGCAAAAGGTTCTGACATAAACTGAATTCTAGTACTTAAATCAATATTTTTTATTTGAATACCAATGCCTGGAGCATAGGAAAAAACAGAAACTCCTTCTGAATTATTACCCGTTTTTTCATTCATCGCATGGATACCTGCCTCACCACTAAAATAGAGTTTTGAAATAGCGGCATCTACTAAGGCATATTTAAACCCAAATTGGACAGGAATAGCGGTAATTCTAGTAGTAACATTTTCTTTTTTAGTAAAGACTAAAGCTCCTACCGTACCCATTACACTAAATTTGTCTTGAAAGCCAACCTGTATTCTACCAGATAGTCCAAATCCAGCACCTGCATTATCTCCAAACTTACTGGATACTGGTGTAGCGATGTCTATCCCTCCGCCTAGTTTTATTTCTTGTGCATTGCTCATAAATAAAGCGAATAACAAGCTGTTCAATAGAACTATTTTTTTCATTTTAATGTGTTTAAATACATTCGAAATTACACTTTTTTCATCAATCAGCAATGTGTTTTTAGTTGAAATACGGTTTGGTGTATTACCTTAGTACTTCAATTAGTAAGACATATGACACCACAATCGACCTTAACTCTTATTTTAGCTTTTTTGACCTTCAATTTTCTATTGGATACATTCTTAGGTTACTTGAACTTAAAAAGTAGAAAGGCACCCGTTCCTGAAGAGTTAAACGATATTTATGATGAAGATACCTATGCTAAGTCTCAAGCCTACCATGCTGCAAATGGGCGCTTTGGATTTTTGACCTCTGCCATCAGTTTTGTTCTTTATTTTCTAGTCATAGCGTCTGGATTTCTAGGTTGGTGGGATGCTTATTTAACCCAATTTATCCCACACGATATAGGACGGGCGTTAGCATTTTTTGGTTCACTATTCATCGTCTCCGATGTGTTGACTTTACCATTTCAGTACTACGCTACCTTTGTGATAGAAGAGAAATTTGGGTTCAATAAATCTACCGTCAAATTATTCTTTGTTGACAAACTAAAAGGGTATTTATTAACGGCTGTTTTGGGTGGAGGTATTTTGTATGTGCTCTTACTTTTAATTACAACCTTAGGTACTGGTTTCTGGGTTTGGTTTTGGATAATTGCTAGTGCATTGATGTTACTAATCAATATGTTTTACACCAGTATTTTTGTACCTCTTTTCAATAAACTAACTCCGCTAGAAGAAGGTGAATTGAAAGATGCTATCATGGAATATTGTCAGAAAGTAGACTTCCCATTAACTAATTTATTCACCATAGATGGTTCCAAACGCTCGTCAAAATCGAATGCGTATTTTTCTGGTATTGGGAAAAAGAAGAAAATTGTGTTGTTCGATACATTGATCGAAAACCATTCAAAAGAAGAGTTAGTTGCTATTTTAGCACACGAAGTAGGACATTACAAAAAGAAGCACATTATCTCAGGCATGTTGTTATCCGTCTTTCAAACTGGTGTTATTCTGTTTGTATTGTCTCTCTTTGTTTTTAATGCAGAATTATCTGCCGCATTGGGTAGAAGCCAACTCAGCATCCACTTGAATCTAATTGCCTTTAGCATGCTGTTTTCTCCTATTTCTCAACTGATTGGTATTGTAATGAATATGATTTCTAGAAAAAATGAATTCGAAGCAGATACTTATGCAGCAGAAACGTATAATGGTAAATCGTTAGTAACCGCCTTAAAAAAGTTGGCTTCTCATAACTTAAGTAACCTAACACCCCACCCTTTCCCTGTCTTTTTGAATTATTCTCACCCGCCTATGCTGAAGAGAGTGAAACATATTTTGTCTCTTTCAAGCAAGTAATAGCTAGTGTGTGGATACTCAAAGAGTTGTTTTTGATTTGATAAAGTTAACTAATTAGTTAACTTTATGGTGTGATAAGAAAAGTAGTTGCTTACAAAAAATCTTTTACTAGCTTTTATAAAGCTCAGGATAAAAAGATTCAGCAAAAGATTGGATACATATTAGATCTCGTTCGGTTTGAACAAAAAGTGCCTAAAAAGTTTTTGAAATACTTGAAAACACGGATGGGATTTATGAGGTACGTGTAATCACAACTTTCAAGAGTATAAGGATTTTATGTTTTTTCGATGATGGAAATTTAGTTGTTCTTGTCAACTGCTTTGTAAAAAAGACTCAAAAGACACCAAAAAAGGAAATTAAACTGGCAGAGAAATTAAAAAAGGAATACTTAAAAAATAAAAATAATTGATATGAAAAATATAACTGATCTTGAAGACCTGCTTATTGGAACATATGGAGAAAAGGGAACTGAAGTACGTGATAAGTTTGATGCTGACTCTCTTGCTTTTCGTTTAGGTATTATGCTTAAAGAAGCTCGCAAACAAGCAAACTTAACTCAAGAAGAACTTGCTAAAAAAACAGGAACCAAGAAAAGCTACATCTCACGTATTGAACGAGGTTTGAGTGATATCCAAATATCTACGTATTATAAATTAATCGAATTAGGCATTGGGAAACAATTAAATATTGAAATAGCTTAGTGAAAACATTAAAAGTGAGATACCTATTGATAATAATATTAATTTCATTTACGCCTTTTTCTTTAGCCAAGAAAAAAGAGATGGGTATTGTATTTGGGATTAATTTTTCTGACACAAATGGAGATAGTGATATTCAGAGTGAAGGAATAATAGATTTACAACTAGGTGGATACTATCTTGTTAATCTAACAGATAACTTAAACTTTCAAACTGAATTACTTTGGATCAAGAAAGGCTACGGTTTTGGTATTGACGACAGGGATGTCGATTTAGCATATTTTCAGATTCCACTACTACTACAGTTAGAAATCAATCGAAAATCATACGTTAGTTTTGGACCTTATCTTTCTTATTTAGCGAAAGCAAAGTTGACGAATCCTAATTCTGATATAACAAGAGATTTTAAAAGAATAGAATATGGACTTAATTTAGGTGCTTTTTATCAAATCAGTCAAAGGACGAAATTTTACGCTCGTGCGAATTTTGGGTTAAATAGTATTTTTGACTCTGCCAAAGAAAAAACCATAGTGGCAGAATTTGGAGTAAATTACTCACTCTTTAATCTACGCTAACGTTGTTGTCTTGAAGTAATTTCAACTATCAATTCCCATGAAAATTAAATTACCTACGTTCACTTCAATTCAACTCTTTTTTCAAAAGTTACACAGAGAAGCTGGGCATTGGTTTTTTATTTTTTTAGCCATTATTGGGGTAGTCGTAGTTCTGTTAGTGAATTACATAGTCAGCAAAAGACAGTTGCCTGCGGTAATGGTTAAAGATATCCCAGCAGAAGTCTACAGGACGGAAGAAAACTACGGTAAGCTGGCAGACAGTCTTTCTGCGGTAGCCAATATTCCTACCTCTTACATTAAAGCATTAATAGCACTGGAATGCTCTGGTAGAAAAACATTTTCACCTCGTTTTGAATCTAGGGTATTTACTAATCTTCAAAAAATAAGAAATGGTCAACTGACTAACTTTGGAGATATCACTCAATATACGATTCACGATGCTTCAGATGATGCGCTAAAAAATTTAGCCTCTTCTTGGGGACCTTTTCAGTTAATGGGCTACCAATGTATTGAACTAGGGGTGAAGGTGCACGACATTAGAGGAAGTGATGCCTTGTATTGGGGAATTTATTGGATCAAAAAACGCTATGGAGAATACTTACGAAAACGAAAATTTAAAGATGCTTTCCATATCCATAATACGGGACAGCCTTTCCCCGTATTTGGAAATACATTTACACACAACCCTGCTTATGTTAATAAAGGAATGTTGTATGTAAGCTGTTTTGAATTATTGCGTTGAGGCTTTTAGGTTGTTATTAGCTTGATAAGACATGAATCAAAACCAAAAATCTATTCAATATCTTATCTTTACAAAGACAAACACAAACGCACATGAACTGTCCCTGTAATTCTAAAAAAGCATTTGCTGACTGCTGTGAGTCCATTATACAAACCCAGTCTGCACCTACTGCGCAGAAACTAATGCGTTCACGGTATACAGCTTACCATACAGGAAAGGCTGACTATTTATATGAAACGACTCATCCGAGTGTTAGGAAACAGTACAACCTAAAAGAAATTGAGAAGTGGTCTCAAGAAAATAACTGGACAAAACTAGAAATTGTAAGTGTGGAGCATGGCAGCATCAGGGATGATAGAGGCATTGTAGAGTTTAAAGCATACTACACTGACAAAACAGGTAAACAACAAACTCATCATGAAAAATCTACTTTTTTTAAAGAGGAAGGATCATGGTATTACTTAAATGGTGTTATCAACCCAGAAGAAGTTGACCTAATGAAAAAGGTTTCTCGAAACGATCCATGTCCGTGTGGTAGTGGAAAGAAATACAAAAAGTGCTGTGGGTAAAGCTAAGTGATGCAGTCGAAATCTACGAATTCTCACGTCTTTTTGAACCGCAGGTGAAGCAATCTAGTATTAATTAATCGCCTAGATTACCGTGCCTGCGGCAGGCAGACTTCGGGTAAACTCTCGTAATGACGAGTTCTTTTTCTAAGCTAAACGACATTGTAAATCTTAACACATAGTTCGGGTTAATTTCGTATTTTGCTTTCGCAATAAGCATTTCCTATGAAAGTCTGTATCGCAGAGAAGCCAAGTGTCGCCAAAGAAATAGCCCAAGTAATTGGTGCGAAGTCTCGTAAAGACGGTTATTTCGAAGGAAATGGCTATCAGGTCACGTGGACATTCGGTCACTTTTGTACCTTGCTTCCTCCTGAAGATTACCATGCACAGTGGAAGCGTTGGGATTTAGGCTCTTTGCCTATGCTTCCCGATCGGTTTCAAACCAAAGTCATGAAAGATGGAGGGGTTAGAAAGCAGTTTAAAGTCATTAAAAACTTATTTAGTAAAGCTTCTTTAGTTATCAACTGTGGTGATGCGGGACAAGAGGGAGAACTAATCCAACGGTGGGTTATAAAAGAAGCCAAGTACAAAGGAGAAGTACAACGTCTTTGGATTTCATCGTTGACGACTGAAGCTATTACAACAGGGTTCCAAGATTTAAAACCATCTAAAGAATTTGATAATCTCTATTATGCAGGGAGCTCTAGAGCCATTGGAGATTGGCTGTTAGGAATGAATGCCACTCGCTTGTATACCTTAAAGTATGGTGGTTTTAAGCAAGTTTTATCGATAGGAAGAGTGCAAACGCCTACCTTGGCGATGTTGGTAAACAGACATCATGAAATAGAAAACTTTGTACCCAAGCCTTACTGGGAACTACAAACGAAATATAGGGAAGCAATTTTTAATAGCACCACAGGTAAGTTTTTTACCAAAGAAGATGGTGAAAAGTTACTCAATCAAGTAAGTGGGAAAGACCTTGTAATTACGGGCGTTGAAAAAAAAGAAGGAAAAGAATACGCCCCCAAGCTATTTGATTTAACAGGACTTCAGGTGTATTGTAATAATAAGTTTGGGTTTACAGCAGAGGTAACTTTGAAATTGGTACAGCGACTCTACGAAATGAAAGTCGTTTCTTATCCAAGAGTAGATACTACTTTTCTACCCAACGATATGTATCCTAAGATAGGAGGGATCTTAAAACGCTTATCCAATTACGCTTCGTTTACCGAGCTTCTTTTAGGAAAGGCTATTCGGAAGTCTACCAAAGTATTTAATGATAAAAAGGTAACAGATCACCACGCTATTATTCCTACAGGAGAACAAAAATCACTGGGAATAGACGAACAAAAAGTCTACGATATTATTGTGAGGCGATTCATAGCTGTGTTCTATCCAGACTGTAAAGTTGCTAAAACACAAGTAAATGCAGAAGTTGACACAGTCAAGTTTGTAGCAAAAGGGAAAGAAATTTTAGAAGAAGGCTGGCGAGTGCTTTTCCCGAAAGGGAAAAAGAATACTGAAGAGGAAGAAAATAAAGAGGAAGAAGAGAAGATATTACCTTCTTTTGAAAAAGGAGAACAAGGTCCACACAAACCTTCGTTTACTGAGAAAGTCACCAAACCACCAAAGAACTATACCGAAGCTTCTCTTTTACGAGCCATGGAAACGGCGGGTAAACAAGTAGAAGATGATGAGCTTCGAGACTTGATGAAGGCAAATGGCATTGGGCGTCCTTCTACGAGAGCAAATATTATTGAAACACTATTCAGAAGAAAGTATACGCAACGGAGAAAAAAGCAGGTGATTCCCACAGAAATGGGTGTTCAACTGATTGACACGATTCAAAATCAATTGCTAAAATCTGCTGAACTGACAGGACAGTGGGAAAAGCAGTTGAAAGAAATAGAACAAGGTGAGTTCAGTGCGCAGCAGTTTATTGTCAACATGAAAGCGATGGTGGGCGACTTGGTGACGGAAGTACGCAAAGAAACGGGAAAAAAATTAACACCACCACCAACTAGAGCTCCTAAAGGAAGAGCAAAAACAGCGAACAAAACTGAAACAAAATCGAACGGAATAGTTTGTCCAAAGTGTAATAAAGGAAGCATTTTAAAAGGTAAAAATAGTTACGGCTGTAGCCAGTGGAAAGAAGGATGCGATGCACGCTTTCCATTTACTTTTTTGGATAAAAAATTAACTGACAAACAAGTTTACCGACTCATTGAAAAGAAGGCAAGCACTAAGATAAAAGGCTTTGTTGTAAACGGTGTGAAGACAGAAGGTGTATTGAAATTGAACGACTCTTTTCAAATAGAGTTTGAGCAAGCAAAGACAGCTAATAAGCAAGTTGAGAATAGCATGCCTCCGTGTCCAAAGTGTAGCAAAGGAACGATCATTAAAGGGCAAACGGCTTATGGTTGTAGCGCTTGGAAAACAGGCTGTGACTTTCGCTTTTCATTTGAAGATATCAAAACAAAAGCAAACGGTAAGCCTTTAAGCAGAGAATTGGTATTGGGAATTATTGGGGGGAGTTAGGTTTGGTATAAAACTCGTCATCTCCACGTAAGTGAGGATATCAATCATAATGAAATACAGAACACTCTTACAATTGAGGGTTATATGTTTGGGATTCCCGATTACTAGGGAATGACGTATTTGAGTTGAGCTCGTCATCCCCATGAAAATGGGGATCTCATGGAATGAAGTGCAATTAATTGTTAGAGTTGATGACTATCAATATAATAGAGGCATTCGTTTTTTATTGCATTTCAGTAATCTCATCAAAACTAAATAAAAAATTAATATATTTGCATCATAGAACGGCAGTTGCATAAGCAGCCGTTCTATTTTATTTTAGAGAAGTTGACATAAGGAACATGGCAAAGAAATACACCTATTACACGCAAGAAGGGTACGATAAAATGAAGTCTGAACTCAATGAGCTAAAGACGAAAGGAAGAGCTGATATGTCGAAACAAATTGCTGAAGCAAGAGACAAAGGTGACTTGAGTGAAAATGCAGAATACGATGCGGCAAAAGACGCTCAAGGCATGCTAGAAATGAGAATTTCTGATTTGGAGAAAAAGATGGGAGATGCTCGTGTATTGGACGAATCTATGATCGATATGTCTAAAGTATCTATTCTTTCTACTGTAAAGATCAAAAATCAGGGAACGGGAATGGAAATTAGTTACACACTAGTTCCAGAAGAAGAAGCAGACTTAAAAGCAGCGAAAATATCAGTAGGAACACCTATTGCAGCTGGTTTATTAGGCAAAAAAGTAGGAGACATTGTAGAAGTGAAAGTTCCTGCTGGGGCAATGAAATTAGAAGTATTAGAAATCAGTAGATAAGCAATATGGCAAGCATCTTTACAAAAATTGTAAACGGAGAAATCCCCGCATACAAAGTAGCAGAAAACGATCTGTTTTTAGCTTTTTTAGACGTGATGCCTATTATTGAAGGTCATGTGTTGGTCATACCCAAACAAGAAGTAGATTACATTTTCGACTTAGATGATAAAACTTATACAGACTTACATTTATTTGCTAAGAAAGTAGCGAAAGGGGTTAAAAAAGCCATCCCGTGTAACCGAATAGGAACGACTGTAATTGGATTAGAGGTTCCACATACACATATTCATTTAATCCCAATGAATAGTATGAAAGACATCAACTTTGCCAACCCAAAGCTTTCGTTTACACCAGAGAAAATGAAAGCCATAGCGCAAAAAATAGCACAAGAAATTACGTTGTAAAAACGACGTTCTGCACCCAACGTGAAAAGAAGATCATTCATACAAAAACTAGTCGCTTCTAGTACTTTTCTTTTCTCACTACCAGCATTTGCTAAATTCTCTTTGCCACATTGTTTTACGCAAAATCAATTGATTGGAAAAGAAACTATTAATTTCGTTGGAAACCCACCTTTGCAAAAGGAAGTTAATTTAGCTTTTGTAAAAATGCAGCAAGCTGCTCGTAAAGAGGGAATAGAACTCGCTATTGTTTCTGGTTACCGAAGCTTCGATCGGCAATACGGCATTTGGAAACGAAAATACAGACAGTTCACCAAAGATGGATTGACTCCTTTAGAAGCTATTCAAAAAATAATTAGCTATTCTACCATTCCAGGAACATCACGTCATCACTGGGGAACGGATATGGATATTATCGATAGGAATGCAAAACAACCGACAAATGTTTTGAATGCAAACAATTTTCTAACAGGCGGTTGTTATGAAAAAATGTATGTTTGGATGAGAAAGTACGCCAACAGCTTCGGTTTTTACGAGGTGTACACCAACGAACCCCAACGAAAAGGGTTTGAATATGAGCCTTGGCATTACAGCTATGCCGATATCGCTTTACCCATATTAGAAGAATATCAAAAGATAGATCTATTGAAGCTTTTACAACAAACAAAAATGGAAGGAAGTGAATACTTTACCAAAGAATTTGTAACTGCTTACAGAAATGAAAACATACTAGATATCAACCCTATTTTACTCCCCTCATGATCATAGAAATAGACGACCAATTAGTAAGCGAAGAAATTGCAGATCAGTATTTTGTCTGTGACCTAGGGAAATGCAAAGGAGCATGTTGTGTAGAAGGAGATTTAGGTGCCCCTCTAGAGGAAGAAGAGCTTGCTATTTTGGACGATGAATATGCTCGAATAGAACAATTTTTAACAGAAGAAGGCAAACAAACCATAGCCAAAGAAGGACGTTACGTTTTAGATGATGAAGGGGACTTCTCTACCACATTAATAAACGGAAAGGCATGTGCCTATGTAACCTACGATGACAACGGCACGACAAAATGTGGAATAGAACAAGCCCATCTTGCAGGAGAAACCACGTTTCACAAACCGATATCTTGTCATTTGTATCCTATCAGAGTGACTAAGTTAGCAGACGGTTTAGAAGCTTTAAATTATGATAGATGGCCTATTTGTGATGAAGCCCGTACTTGTGGTTTATCGCTTAAAGTACCTTTGTATCAGTTTGTACGTGGACCACTTATCAGAAAATATGGACAAGCTTGGTACGATAAATTAGTTGAACTTGTTAAAAAAAGGTGATAAAATTTAGAATTAAGCACTAAATTTTAAAAACCAAGCCTTTGTGATCTGGAATTTTCAAAGGAAAACCAAGCATCACTATTTCTTCTCAGTAAATCTCTCTAATTTTAGAATAATTTAAACAGTTATTGTCATCGAATCGAAAAAAAAAAGCGTAGCCATTCTTGGCTCTACAGGTTCCATTGGGACGCAAACCCTAGAAGTAATTGACCAGAACAGCGATCAATTTCAGGTGGAAGTTCTCACTGCTGGTTCTAATGCAGACCTTTTAATTCAACAAGCTGCCAAATACAAACCGAATACTGTAGTAATAGGAGATGAAAACAAGTACGACCACGTACACCAAGCACTTGATTTATTAGACATCAAAGTGTATGCTGGTACTAATGCACTGGAGTCGGTAGTGCAAATGGAAACAGTAGATATCGTATTAACCGCATTAGTTGGTTATGCAGGATTGATCCCCACTATTAAAGCCATAGAAGCGGGAAAACAAATTGCGTTAGCAAATAAAGAAACACTGGTGGTAGCTGGTGAGTTAGTTACTAAACTAGCACAAGAAAAAGCCGTAAATATTTACCCTGTAGATTCTGAACATTCTGCTATTTTTCAATGCCTAGCAGGTGAATGGCAAAACCCGATCGAAAAAATTATCCTTACAGCATCTGGCGGTCCTTTTAGAGGGAAAGATGCTGCGTTTTTATCATCAGTCAAAAAAGAACAAGCCCTCAAGCATCCCAATTGGGAGATGGGAGCTAAAATTACCATTGACTCGGCTTCTTTAATGAATAAAGGCTTAGAGGTAATTGAAGCAAAATGGTTGTTTAACCTAAAGCCAGAACAAATAGACGTCGTAGTGCATCCACAGTCTATTATCCATTCTATGGTAGAGTTTCAAGATGGGGTATTAAAAGCACAATTAGGAATGCCTGATATGCGCTTACCGATTCAGTATGCTTTGGGGTTTCCATTGAGAGGAAAAAACGATTTTCCTAAATTCAATATCTTAGAGTACCCGTCACTGACTTTTGAAAAGCCAGATAAAGAAACGTTTAGGAACTTAGCCTTGGCGTATCAATCCATGGAAAAAGGAGGGAATATGTCGTGTGTGTTGAATGCATCGAATGAAGTAGCGGTACAATTATTTTTAGAAGATAAAATTGGTTTCTTAGAGATGTCTGATCTAGTAGCCAATTGTTTAGATAAAATCGAGTATCTTAGCAAACCTTCGTTGGAAGATTACATAGAAACAGACAAAGAAACACGAAGAATAGCATTAGAATTAGCAAAGTAGATGGAAGTAATATTAATTAAAGCAGCACAGTTATTTTTAAGTTTAGCCATTCTGGTTACACTACACGAATTAGGTCATTTTATTCCCGCTAAATTATTCAAAACCAGAGTAGAGAAATTCTACTTATTCTTTGACCCTTGGTTTTCAGTCGTTAAAAAGAAAATTGGAGGTACAGAATATGGCTTAGGTTGGTTGCCGTTAGGTGGTTATGTGAAAATCGCTGGAATGATCGATGAATCTATGGACAAGGAGCAGCTAAGCAAAGAGCCAGAGGATTGGGAATTCCGTTCTAAGCCAGCATGGCAACGATTGATTATTATGATTGGTGGAGTAACCATAAATGTAATTTTAGCTATCCTTATTTATGCCATGACTTTAGGTGTTTGGGGAGAAACTTACTTACCAAATAAAAACGTAAAAGACGGCGTATGGGTGATGCATCCGATCATGAAAAAGATTGGTTTCCAAAATGGAGATAAGGTATTAGCTATTGACGATAAACCAATTGAAAATTTCTCAGACATTGCCCCTGAGTTATTCTACGGAAGTGTAGCAAATGTAGAACGTAATGGTGAGATCGTGAATCTTACTATTCCAAAAAACTTCATAGAACAATTATTGGATGGAAATAAGAAATCAGGGTTCTTTATTCCTAGAACACCATTTAAAGTTGGAGATGTAGTAGCCGGTGGAAATGCCGCTAAAGGAGGACTTAAAAAAGGAGATGTAATCACTTCCGTGAATGACAGTCCTATTAAATATTTTGATCAAATTCTAAGCACCTTAGAACAAAATAAAGGACAAAAAGTAGCGGTAATCGTAAATAGAGAGGATAAGTTTGATACCCTTTCTATTGCCGTGACTGACTCGGGAAAAATAGGGTTTCAGGCAGCATTGTATGACTTCAGTGATATGGAACGTGCTGGTATCTATGATTTTGAATCTAGAAAGTATGGTTTCTTTTCAGCTATTCCTGCAGGGTTCTCTAAAGCGTACGCTACATTAGGTTCGTATGTGAAGCAGTTTAAAGTTATTTTAAACCCATCAACAGGAGCATACAAAGGGGTAGGTGGTTTTGCCGCTATTGGAGGTATGTTTCCACCAGAATGGAACTGGCAAATATTTTGGGAAAGAACAGCCTTTTTATCTATTATTTTAGCTTTTATGAATTTATTACCTATTCCAGCATTAGATGGAGGGCATGTTATGTTTCTATTGTATGAAATGATCACGGGTAGAAAGCCACACGATAAAGTATTAGAATATGCCCAGATAGTGGGAATGGTACTTTTATTTAGCCTACTTATCTTTGCAAATGGGAACGATATCTATCGGAATTTCTTTAAGTAAATTTTTCGTTCGTCAAAACGATATTAGAAAAATAATCGATAACTATTTCAATTAGAAACGAGTG
>JBGCEI010000181.1:0-17241 GCA_045106295.1 Cyclobacteriaceae bacterium | reverse complement strand
GCAGAAGCAAAACCTACCTCACTCACTGAGCTATCAGAAATCCCTGGTGTAGGACAGTTTAAGCTGAATAAATACGGAAGCGCTTTTGTAGAGTTGATTAAGGGGTATTGATAATTTTTTATGTAGCTAGCTATTACTAATCTTCTAGTCGTACTGAGAAATTCTCCAAACAGTTGATGCATAATTAGCAAGCCTTTCTTGTCTAAGGTCAATTGAATTAGGTGTCCAAGAATTAGACCTGATTTCTTTAGACAATTGATACTGACTAGTAGCATAAATAGCTTTTTTATCCTCAAAAGGTAGGATTTCGCATTCCCTATTTTTATCTCCTTCAAGAATTGTATAGTTTCCTAATCTATATACTATAGATTCGTGAATAGCCTGAGGGAAATCGGCTAGGTAATTGTCATTTCCATTTTCTGGTAGTACATGCTCTATAGTCCCAGGGTTTTCTTCATAATCACTATCTGTATGGCTAAGATGATTCTCTAAGCCAAATAGTATATAGCGAACAATTTTCTTTCCTCTCTTAGTACTAAGTGATTTAGAAGCAAAATCATTCTTAAAATCATTATCAGAAGGATACAATGTTTTTACTAGCTCAGCAATTTGTCCAATATTTATAGCTTCCTTTTTACTAATTTGAATAGCTGCCTTATTGTAAATGTCTTCTTTTAAATTGGTGTGTAATTTAGCAATGATTGTATATCTAAATGTTATTATTGAAACCAATTTAAGAACTCTTGAAAAATCTTCTTGATCTAAATTGTTATAAGCTGCAATAAGTATTGGATAAGCTTGTTTTTCTTTGAAAAGAGTCAATTCTTTAACTCTTTTTCTTATCTCCTTATGTCCACCCCAAAAGCTATCTGAGTAATTAGATAAAGCCTTATATAAAAGAGCATTTTCTTCGAGAGAATCGAGTAATAAAATTACAGACGGAGAATCAACAATAGATTCTTTAATTGCTCGAAACAAATATTCTTGTCTAATAAGTTTATTTTTTGATATCCAGTAATGTCTTAAAAAAGCAGGAAAGCTATCTAAACCAATAACATCTACGATTTTTTTCCATTTATTTTTTATGTGGGGAAGATCAACCTTACTTGAAATAGAAAATAGATAATTCTTCAATAAATCTGTAACAGTTAACCCTACACCTCTAGAATTCAACGTTTCGAATACCGTATATGCACTTAGTTCATCTTCAACGACAATTTGGATGAACATTAACCGTTCAGCAATTAGTTTATTTAAAAAATTAGTTATCTTCTCACCATCTTCTTCTTCTTTAAAAAAATCATTAACTCTTGAAACATAATAATTAAAGGCATTCCAAATTTGTTTATCAGAATCCTGTAAAGTATTTACATTAGTTGGATTTCTAAAAACAAGTACATTTGATTGAAAGAAACTATTATTATTCTCGTTCAACTGTAATTTTGATGAATAAGTCAGTGATCCAGGGTCTTTATCTCCAATATATTTTTTTAACAATAAAGAAACTCTCTCTTGATTATTTTCTATTTCTATTTCTTGCTCTATTAAAGAGTTTAATTTTTTAATTATGGCTAAAACGATTAGAGTTAAAGTTGAAAATCTCTGTTGTCCATCAATTACGTGATATTTTTTATCTCCCATATTTTGCAGAACGATTGACCCCATATAATGAACATTTCTCGTAGTGTTGATGCCTATTATATCGTTCCATAAGTCTTCCCATTGATCTTTTTTCCAAGAATAGTCTCTTTGATATGGGGGAACATTATATGTTTTTCCATTACCTATTATATCACTCATACTTACTGTACTAGTGTCTAATAAATTATTTACTGCCATAATTTAAAGTTACGCTTTTTTTATGCTTGTACATAATAGCTAGATAATAACACCTTTAGGTGACGTTATCTAGCTATTATGTTTATCAATCTAATATTTTTAAAAAAAAAATGTCATTTCATATGTAATAATTTTCTAAAGCTCAATCTCTCACCTTCCTAAAAAACACCAAAAACAAACCTCCTGAAATCAATAAAGCAATCGAATAATAAATCACTTCAATCCATTCTTGGAAAATGATTTTTCCCATGGTAAATAATAGTGAATAGGCAAATACAATAGAGCTCAGCCACGAAAGGAAATTGTAAAGCAGGCTTGGCTTATTTGATTCATCAGAAAACCCTTTCCAGAATCCACCTGGTTTTACTCTGTTGTAAAAAGCAGATAGCGTTTGTTTGCTTTCTGGTTGTGTTAGAAAGGTAACAGCTAACCAAGCAACAGTAGTAACAGCCACTGTAATGTTGTAAGAAAGAGTCGTTTCTAGTTGAAGTACATAGTGGTTTACTGCATTGACAATAAACGGTGTGAAGGTAGCCGTAATCTCACTCCAAGCATTAATTCTCCACCAATACCACCTTAGGATAACAACCAAGCCCAAACCCGCTCCACAGGAGATCATGAATTTTGCTGCAGCATCAATAGAAGTAATTTGTGTTGTAGCAAACGTCGCTAAAATCATGGTAGCTAGTGTAAATACTCTAGCAATAAGGATGTAATGCTTTTGTGCTTTTTCTTCCGTTTTAAATTCAGATGATGGTCTAATAAATCGAGCGTACAGGTCTGATGTCAAATAACTTGCTCCCCAGTTTAATTGAGTAGAAATGGTACTCATGTAAGCACCTAAAAAAGCGATTAATAAAAGTCCTTTCAAACCTACGGGTAAGTAATCATTCATCGCCATTACAAATCCATTTCCAGATTCTTCTAGCGGTAAATTAGGGTAGAGTACCAAACAGGCAAGTCCAGTCACAATCCAAGGCCATGGACGAATACAGTAATGTACTACCTGAAAAAAGAGGGTGGCTAGCATCGCATTTTTTTCGTCTTTAGCACTCATCATTCGTTGAGCTATGTATCCACCACCTCCAGGCTCTGCTCCAGGGTACCAACTCATATACCATTGCACCATAGCAAACGTCAAAAAAGCACCGATGGTAATACTGTAGACTTGGGAGTCACCCGCATTTATTTTCGGAAAGAAATCAAAACGCCAAGCAGGTAATTTGTCTTTTAGCCCAGCTATTCCTCCAATTTTATCGTGGTTCACCAAAATAACGGCCAAAGCAATACAACCTGCCATGGCAATAATGAATTGAATGAAATCGGTAATGATCACTCCTTTTAGTCCTGCTAGTAAACTGTAAAGCGCCACAAATAACATGATTCCAAAAATGTAATAAATCAAATGACTATCTGGTACGTCAAAGAAAATAGTCAGAATGCTTCCCAATGCTACGTTTACCCATCCAATGATTACAAGATTGATAAACAACCCCATGTAAACGGCTTTTGCACCTCTTAGAAAAGCGGCAGGCTTGCCGCTGTACCTGAATTCAATCAGTTCTAATTCTGTCGTGATTTCTGCTCTTCGCCAAAGTTTGGCAAAGAAAAATACGGTTAGCATTCCGCCAATTAGCATATTCCACCACAGCCAGTTTCCAGATATCCCGTGTTGTGCTATTTTTTCAGTTACCCAAAGTGGTGTATCGGCAGCAAAAGTAGTAGCCACCATAGATACTCCAGCAAGATACCAAGGCATGTTTCTTCCACCCAAAAAGAAACTATTAATGTCTTTTCCTGCTCCGTCTTTCAGACGAATACCAATAAATAAGGTGATGAAAAGAAAAACAACAACAATCAGAATGTCTATGTAATGGAGAGTCATAGTGTGCAGCAATGTATTTAGGTAATTAATAAACCAACTGCAATGTAAGAGAAAATATTATCTTCCGAAAGGGCTTTTTACTTGCTTGTATCCAATGATTTCTTCGGTTTGTAATTCTTCATTGTAATAGTAGACAATAATTTCATAGACATTTTCTGTCTGAGGGAAGTTCCCCATAAAGTAGCCTTCGTCTAGTTGTCCATTGGGTTTCTCTAATTCAAAAGCATAGTTGTAGTAGCCTTGTTTTAAAGGGATGGTAGCTTGGTAATTTCTGGTAGACGGATTGAAATGTAATTCATTGCTTTTTTCTTTCTTCCAGTTATTGAAACCACCCATTACGTAGGCTTTCCCTGTGATGGGCAAGCTGTAATTCAATGAGAAGATAGCTTTTGTGTATTCTCCATTTACCTGCCCGTCACCGTATTGATATTGGTCTATGATAAACTGTCCGTTGATATCTTGTCTACTGAAATAGGTATTGGGTTTAAATTCATTTTCATACAGTAAGTAAGTCATGGTATCTCCTTTGCGGATAATGTTTTGTACACCTATTCCTAAACTGGCTTCATTTCTAATATCTACTGTATAAAATTCACTGCACGAAGGATAAACTGTATTGTTAAATGCAGAATTGAATCTGATTTCTTTATTCTGTTGATTGATAAAGGAAGGTTTTTTGAGCATACGAAAAGTATCCCATCGCCAGTTTTTTCTAACAGCTACAGAAGTGAAGTCCATAAAGTCAAAAGGAAAGGAAACAGGCATAGTAGCCGTAAAAGATAATTCTTGTGTGCTAATACGACTAGTAGTAGCATTAATAAGTTGTTGAATAGATAATTGGTTTTTTACGATTAAAAATCTACGCTTCAATAAGATATCGCCATCTTCTGATAAGATGTGTAGAATGTAATTTCCGCTTAGTTTCAATTTAGGTAGATTGGCTTTGCAGTGGTAGTATTGAACTCCTCTAGTGGAAGAAGGAACAATGTCGTAACTCATAAACTCATTGAATTCATCTAGAAACTCTGAAGTAAGAATGTCGGAGATGGTCCATTTTTTAGAACAATGAAATACTTGAAACATAAAGGAAGAAGGAGCGTATTCTTCTAATACATCGAATTCTATGGTAAGTGGATTCCCATTTACTGTACTTACAGCTGGGTTGAGCACTTGTTTGTTATCACTTTCCTCTGATGAAGCCGTGTAAAGCTGTACTGTACGTATATTTTTTACGTAAGTAGTGTCTCTTTCAGTAGCGACTGAAAAAAAAGAAAGAAAAATTAAAAATAAGAAGAAAAGGTGCTTCACGTGATGGATTAACTAATGCTTTCTACTGTTGCATTGTCAATAAGTTTGCCATCTTCACATTTCAACACACGGTAAGGGTATTTCTCTAAGAAATCGTAATTGTGAGTAGCCATTAGAATAGCGGTTCCGCTATTGTTAATCGAATTAAATAAAGAGAGAATTTCATCAGCTACCGCAGGGTCTAAATTACCTGTAGGTTCATCAGCAAATAAAATAGAAGGCTCGTTGATTAATGCTCTAGCAATTACTGTTCGTTGCTGTTCACCACCAGAAAGTTGATGAGGCATTTTGTTCCCAGCTGTACTCAATCCTACTTTTAGTAAGACTTCTGAGAGTCTAGTCTTCATTGATAATTTGTTTTTCCAGCCAGTGGCTTTCATTACAAATAATAAGTTTTCAGCTACTGTACGGTCGTTCAATAATTGAAAATCTTGAAAGATGATTCCTACATTTCTGCGAAGCATAGGTACGGACTTTCTTTTAATCCCTCTTATATTGTAACCTGCTACTTGAGCATCTCCTTCTGTAAGAGCTAAGTCAGCGTACAAGGATTTGAGTAAGGAAGATTTACCTGAACCGGTTCTTCCGACTAAGAATACAAAGTCGCCTTTTTCTACTGAGAATGACACATCTTCCAATACCAAGCGATCATCTTGATAGATGTTTGCATTCGCTACACTTACTATGGAATTGATATCTGACATAAGTAAAAAAAAACCCAACCAGTTATGTAGTTGGTTGGGTAAAAATAACTTTATCCGTTTACTTTATTGTAATCAGCTAAAAATTTAGCTAATCCACTATCAGTTAATGGATGCTTTAATAACCCCATGATTACATTTAATGGAGATGTTGCAACGTGTGCCCCTAATAATGCACAGTCAGTTAAGTGTTTTACACTTCTTACCGATGCAGCTAATACTTCAGTAGCATATCCGTAGTTATCATAGATAGTTACAATTTCGTCGATAAGGTCTGTTCCATCGTGACCAATATCATCTAATCTACCTAAAAAAGGAGATACATAACTAGCACCTGCTTTTGCAGCTAAGATTGCTTGTCCTGAATTGAATACCAATGTACAGTTTGTTCTGATTCCGTTATCTGTAAAGTATTTGATTGCTTTTACACCATCTTTGATCATAGGAACTTTCACAACGATTTTATCGTCGATTTTAGCTAGTTCTTTTCCTTCTTTGATCATTGACTCGTAATCAGTAGAAATTACTTCTGCACTTACGTTTGCATCTACGATGTCACAGATTGCTTTATAGTGTGCTTTAATGTTAGCATCACCTTTGATTCCTTCTTTTGCCATCAACGAAGGGTTAGTTGTTACACCATCTAATACACCAAAATCTTTTGCTTCTTTGATTTCTTCTAGGTTGGCTGTGTCGATAAAAAACTTCATTATTTATTAAATGTTTTAAGTAGTTACTTTTCTTTATAAACCTAAGTTACCTGTTTGGTACTAAACATACAATTGATATTGTATCAAATACACGTTAAATCGTGAGAATAACTATGAAAAGAAAAGTGTGGAAATAAAAAAGCAAACCTGTATCGCACCGCTACAACCGTTTACCCTTGCTTCCTTCCGAATCTGGGGGAGTTCAACAGGAGCTGGTCGTACAGATTTGCGCTGCAAAGATATGGAATCATTTTATATCTTTGCAACAAGTAGTCGTATTTCTAACACCTAGTTTCAGGTTCTTAAAGAAAATACATTTATACTTGCCAGTAGATTCTTAATTACTTACAAAAATGGAAGAAGCAAAAGCATTAAATAGTGTATCACAATTTCATCAAACATTTGGTCACCCAATAGAAAAGTCACCTATTATTCCTTCGGAAGCAAGATGTAATCTAAGGGTCGCATTATTAGCCGAAGAGCTAGATGAATTAAAAGAAGCTATTCAACAAAAAGACCTAGTAGAAATAGCAGATGCCTTATGTGATTTACAATATGTATTATCTGGGGCTATTTTAGAATTTGGTATGGGAGAAAAATTTTCTTCTTTGTTTGCTGAAGTACAACGATCAAACATGAGTAAAGCATGCAATACGTTGGAAGAAGTAGCCCAGACAAAAGAGCATTATTTAAAAAGAGGAGACGATAGCTATCACCAAGAAAAAGATGGGAAGTATTTAGTGTTTAGAAAATCAGACGATAAAACGCTGAAGTCTATTTCTTATTCTCCAGCAGAATTAAAACCTTTACTCTAAACCTTCTTAGCCGTTAAACGCAAAGATAGTACTGGTTCTTTGGTTTTACACCTAAGCTGTCTTATTAAAAAACACCTCAGGATGAGTGAAGAACTCACTAAATAAAAATCTCCTGAGGCATTAACCAGCTATGGACACTAGACATATCCCAATAAGAATGCCAAAGTCTCACTATTCAGACAACTGCATAGATTCGCTAGATGGTAGACATTTTTTCTTAGACAAATGATCTATTTAAACAAAAAGCTGAGAAGCAATTTCATCAGAAAATAGTTTGTATGCTGGATTAATTGAAATGCTATTACCCTCTTGCACTAACTTTTCAGCAACAAGCAATGTGTTTATTTGTTGAGATAGTTCGGAAGAATAAGCTGGGAAGGTTTTTAGTTTATTTATATCAATTCCCCACTTGGTACGAATAGCAGTTAATACATATTCATTTAACATATCTTTTTCTGAAAGACGTTCTAACTCCTGAAATTTCTCTCCTGCTGTGAGCTGTTTGATGTATTTTGCATTATTAGGAATGTTTATGCTTCGTTCCCTATTACAATAAGAATGTGCTGAAGGACCAATTCCTAAATAAGGTTGTTGTGTCCAGTAATTCGTATTATGAATAGCATATTGTTCCTTTCTAGCATAGTTAGAGATTTCGTATTGCTCAAAACCTTGCTTTGCACACCATTGTTGAAATACCTCGTATTGCTGAATTGCTTTGTCGTCTTCTACAGGATCTATTTTCTTTTTCTCCAACCAATTCCCAAAGGTAGTTTGCTCTTCTATAGTCAGGCAATAAGCAGAAATATGGTTGATTTCTTTAAATTGACTCAATTGAGATAAGTCATTTGCCCACGTTTCTTCAGTAGAAGTTTGAATACCATAAATAAGGTCGATACTCAAGTCAAACGAATAGTCTAGCGCATCATGTATCGACTGAATGGCTTCTTTGCTGTTGTGAGAGCGGTTAAGGAAGCTAAGGTTTGTATCATCAAATGATTGAATACCTACACTTAAACGGGTAACACCTATTGCTTTCCATAATTTTAATTTTTCTACAGAAATGTCATCTGGATTTGCTTCTAAGGTATATTCACTAACAGAAGATAAGTCAAAAGAAGTAGTTAACTGATTAATAATTGCTTCTAATTGCTTATTTGTTAAAATACTTGGTGTACCACCGCCAAAGTAGACTGTTTCGATTTCATCTGTACCGAAAAAATCTTTTCGTAGCTCTATTTCTTTGCAGATTGCATTCACCATTGCATCTGATTGTTTCAGTGAAGTAGAAAAATGAAAGTCACAGTAATGACAGGCTTGTTTGCAAAAAGGGATATGTAGGTAAATTCCAGCCATTGAATAGTGTCAGTAATGCAAATCACAAAAAACAAACAACAAAAAACAAATTAGCATCCAATATCCTTGTAACTTGTGGCTATTATGTCTTCTAATTATTCAATTATCGGCTGTATGTCTGGAACTTCTCTAGACGGATTAGATTTGGCACATTGTACATTCCAGAAAACAACAGGCGGATGGCAATATGAGATTCACGAAGCAGAAACGATAAAGTATTCTGAAGAGTGGGTGCAGCGCTTAACCAATTGTATGAAACTAGAGGGGTTGGCTCTTTCACAATTAGATGTTGATTTAGGGAAGTTGATAGGAAAGGAGGTACAACAATTTATTCAGAAACATAACTTAAGCCCTAAGTACATCGCCTCTCACGGACACACTGTTTTTCATGAACCACACAATTCACTTACTCTTCAAGTTGGAAATGGCGCAGCCATTTACGCTCAAACAAGTGTTCCCTCTATTGTAGATTTTAGGACCTTGGATGTGATGAATGGAGGACAAGGGGCGCCTTTAGTTCCTATCGGAGATCAGCTGTTGTTTTCCGAATACGACTACTGTTTGAATTTAGGGGGTATTGCTAATATCACGGATTTATCGAGTGAAAAAGTAATTGCATTCGATGTTTCTCCTTGTAATATGGTTCTGAATTGGTTGGCCAATAAATTAGATAAAGCATACGATGAAAGAGGTCAAGAAGCAGCCAAAGGAACAGTTAATGAAGAATTATTAACCCAGCTCAATCGGTTAGACTATTTTAATTTACCCGCTCCAAAATCATTAGGAAAAGAGTGGGTTGATGCAGTAGTATTTCCTTTGTTAGAAAAGACCTCTTTGTCGGTTCAAGATATATTAGCTACCTACTGTGAACACATTGCCATGCAATTGGCTCGTGTCATTTCATCAGATAGAAAAACGAAATTACTCGTTACGGGAGGAGGAGCATACAATCAGTTTTTAGTTGATCGATTTAGATATCGCTTTCCTGCAATTTGTACCATTGACTTACTTGATCAGAAAGTAATAGAATACAAAGAAGCCTTGATTTTTGCTTTTTTAGGAGTATTGAAAGTACGGAACGAACCAAATTGTTTGGCTAGTGTGACTGGTGCTTCAAAAGATGTGTGTGGTGGAGTAATTTGGAATGACTAAATTCTAAATAGCAAAATCCAAATTACAAACATTATTTAGTAACTATCCCTATTTTTAACAAAGCGGCTAGACTCAATGAATCCGTTATTTCTCCATTGTAAGCCATTTCAATAGCTTCTTTTAAGGGAAGTTTTTTCACTTCTAGCTCTTCACATTCTTCAGGTTCCATTTCACCTATTGTTAAGTCCTTAGCAAGGAATACATAACCTGTCTCATCAGAAACCGAGTTGGAGGTATGTATCGTCATAAACTCTTCCCAGTTTTCTGCTACTAAACCTGTTTCTTCTTTTAATTCTCGTTGTGCCGAAATAATTGGGTCTACGCCCAACGGCCCGCCTCCCATTGGGATTTCCCATGAATATACATCCAGCGGATAACGGTATTGACCAACCAACCATGTATTTCCATCTGCATCAATAGGAATAATTCCAATGGCTAAATTCTTAAAATGTACCGTTCCATAAATCCCTTCAGCTCCTCCAGGTGTGATTACCTGATCTTCTTTTACGCTAATCCATGGATTGTCGTATATTTGTTTGCTACTGGTTTTCTTCCAGGGATTTTTAATTTCTGAAGGCATGGTGTTGTTTTTTGTTTACTTTTAATATAATATGAAATATAAGTTAAAATCATCAAGATACAATTTCTTTCAAGTACTGTATTTGCTTTCTGCTTTAGGTTTATTTCTTATCATTCAATTTGTTTTTAAAATTGATTTAATGAAAAGAGGTAGTTTAGAAAAAATAATAACAATTGGAGTAATCTTGATAGGTAAGTTTTTAGCATACAAACTGCACTTAAATAAATTTGTAGAGAGCATTGATATACAAAAAGATTTTATTCAGGTTTTTTCATTCCCCACACTTTTCTTTTTTTCTAAAGATCAAAAAAGTAATACAGTGCCTATAAATGAAGTTGCTGTAGAGAGTAATCAAATAAAATTATCTAAATACTTTACCATTAAGAAAGAGTATTTACAGCACCCTCAAGAATGGGGTGAGTTAATTAATACAATCAATAAAAATCAACAAAATGATGAATTTAGAAATCAACCTTAAGAAGAAAAAACTCTATAAGTTTCTTGTGACAGTGATTTTACTATCAATTTTAGTTTGCTGTATATTAATGTATTTTCATTTACTGAAGGTGTATATATTTATCAGTCCATTAATTTATTTCGTAATACTTTTTGGGGTAAGAAGATTTATTAGAAGCGTAAGATTGCAAGGAGATAATGTTTATGTAGGTTTTTTCGGCAAGAATAAAGAGATAAGATTGAATAGATCTGATATTGATTATAATAAGACTGATTTTTTTGAAATTTCAACTAAGAAAAAAGTGTATGTCATTAAGAAAATTGAATTTTCTAATGACATTGAATGGGATTACTTTATCGGTTGGTACAATGAAAATAATACGGATAACCAATAAAATATAAATGCTCTTATCTCACTTTTCAGAATACGCTTTAGAAGCAGGAGTAGATGAAGTAGGTAGAGGTTGTTTGGCTGGTCCAGTGGTTGCGGCAGCAGTTATTCTACCAAAAGACTATATTCACTCTACACTTACAGACTCTAAAAAAGTACCTGAAAAGAAACGAGATTTATTAGCAGAAGAAATTAAACGAGATGCTATCGCTTGGGCTATTGCTGAGGTAGACCACAAAAAGATAGACGAAATTAATATCCTAAATGCTTCTTTTCTGGCTATGGAATCTGCTATTAGGCAACTAAAAGAAAAACCCCAGTTCTTATTAATTGATGGCAACCGATTTAAAACGACTTTAGATATTCCTTACGAATGTGTAGTAAAAGGAGATAGTAAATTCTTATCTATTGCTGCGGCATCTATTCTGGCAAAAACATACCGGGATAATTTAATGAAAGAGTGGCACGAGAAATACCCCATTTATCGATGGGATAAAAATAAAGGCTACCCTACCAAAGACCATAGAACTGGAATTGAAAAAGAAGGAACAAGCCCCATTCATCGATTAAGTTTTCAGTTATTATCGAAGCAGATGGAGCTTTTTTTTTAAAAATAGATAAGATGATGTTTCTACGTCATTCCGAGAATTCGGGAATCCCAAATATTCTATGCTCAATATAAATAAGTGATAAGTTTCTTGAGATCTCCACCTACGGGAGATGACGAGTTTTTTTAAGTTTCATGTAGCTTCTTTCACCTAAATTTCCTCAGGAGAATTAGAGTTATGAAACAATTCAGGCTTAGTAATAGGAAGAGAAAAACAATTCAATTCCTTTTTCAATACCTTTTGTAACGAATAGCTAGTTAAATTAGAAGAGAAATAATTTTTCATTTTCTCAATTCCTTTTGTTGTGTAGATAGCACACAAAGGCTCGTAAAAACCTTCATTTTTAAAAAGATAGCAATCGTAGGTTGAATTCGACTTAAAGGAAGCTAATAACTCTTGAATAATGGAGGCTTCCATTTGTTGCAAATCACAAGCGATCACAAAAAAATCATCTCTTACTTTCTTTTCAACGCTTAAAATACCTCTTAGTGGTCCACCATAAATAGACTCATCTACGATCAGCTGTTCGTCAGGGAATAATTGAGAGGCTTTTTCTTGTTGGTTTTCATTAATGGAAATAACGAAAGGAATGGATACTTCTTCAAATAAAGAAGTGATACGTTTTACCCATGGAATATCGTTTGTTTCGAGAAAAGCTTTATCACTTCCCATACGAGTACTTAGACCACCACAAAGTACAACACCTGTCATCTAAAGTGTTTTGGTTTCTTTGTTGTCGTTGTCGCTCCAGGTTACTTTGCCATCGCTAAAATATTCTTTTTTCCAGATAGGAACTTCTGCTTTTACCGTATTGATAATGTATTCGTTTGCTTCGTAGGCTTCTTTTCGGTGCGAGGCTAATGTAATCACCGCTACCGCCAATTCACCAATTCCTACTTTCCCTATTCTGTGTACACAAGCAGCTTGGTGTAACCCCCAACGCTCTTTTGCATCAGCGAGAATTTTAGCAATCATTTTGTTCCCCATAGGAACGTAAGCTTCGTACTCTAAATAATCTACCCCTTCTCCTAAATTGTGGTTTCGTACAGCACCAAAAAAAGTAACGATCGCACCTGCTTTGTCATCTGTGATGGCGAGTAGTTCTTCGGTGTTTATTTTTTCTTCTGTAATCATTACCTATCCACTTCTCCCAATACAATATCGATAGAACCAATAATAGCAATTAGATCAGCAATCATAACTCCTTCTGTAATTTCTGGCAATACGGAAAGGTTAACAAACGAAGGAGAGCGAGCTTTGCATCGGAAAGGCATATCACTTCTTCCGTCTGCTTTGAAATAAAAGCCTAATTCACCTTTTGGACTTTCTGCTCTGGTGTAATATTCCATTGCCTTTGGTCTAATCTTTTTGGGTACAGTCGCCTGAGGATTAAAGTCTCGAGTTCGTTTGTGTTCACCAGTTAGTTTTTCTAGACACTGCTCAATGATTTTCAACGATTCGTAACACTCTTCTACACGAACAAAATTTCTGTCCCAACAGTCACCTAATTTCCCCATAGTCCCTTTACCTGCAGGCACATTAAAATCTAAATCAGGATAAACGGAATAAGGGTCTGTTTTACGGATGTCGTATTTCAAACCTGATCCACGTAGGACTGGCCCTGTACACCCGTAGTTAATCGCTAAGTCTCGATCTAACACACCTACATTGGCAGTACGCTCAATAAATATTTTATTGCTAGTTACTAAATCTTGTAGCTCTTGTAGTTTAGGGCGCAAGTATTTTACAAACTCGCCACATCGCTCTTCAAAACCAACTGGTAAGTCATAAAATAAACCACCTACCCAAATGTAGTTGTACAACATTCTAGCTCCAGAAACCCATTCCAATAATCTGTTGATGTGTTCTCTGTCACGCATCATCCAGAGGAAAGGAGTAAATGCTCCAATATCGATGGCATAGGTACCAATAGCTACAAAGTGAGAAGCTAATCTATTTAATTCAGCTACTAATACTCGGATGTATTCTACTCTAGGCTGAATATCATTTTCGATACCTAGCATTTTTTCTACCCCCATTACATAAGCATGCTCAGAGTTCATGGCTGCCATGTAGTCCATTCGGTCTACAAATGGAATGATCTGGTTGTAAGGAAGCGCTTCAGCATGCTTTTCAAAACAACGGTGCAAATAACCCAAGTGAGGAATTACTTTTTTTACAATTTCACCATCTAGTATCGTTTCTAAACGCAATACTCCGTGAGTAGACGGATGCTGTGGTCCAATATTGATCAACATCTCTTCCGATTTCAAAGTCGAAGGATCAGTTACCAGTGGCTCTGATTCTTGGAGATGATTCTCGTTGTATTCGTATTGTATTTTTCTAGACATCTAACTTCGTCTTATTCTTTCTCGTATTTTACCGTAATACCGTGGTATCTCTCTTGTTCTTCGTAATCCTTTCGTAAAGGATACCCTTCCCAGTCATTTGGTAATAATATTCTACGTAAGTCAGGATGGTTTTCGAAGCGAATACCCAGTAAATCGTAAGCTTCTCGTTCGTGCCAATTAGCTGTTTTCCAAATTCCTGTAAGACTTGGAATGGTTGGCAGCTCTTTTTCAGTACGTTCTACTATTACTTTTAGTGTAAAATGATGATTGTATGGAATGGAATACAATTGATAAATGACTTCCATCTCTGCTTTTTCTACACCGAGATCTACGCCAGTAATGCAAGAAAGCATATCAAAATACAAGCCTTCTGTTGTATGTAAGAACTTACATAAATCAATTAATTGTTCTTTTGTGGTTACTGCAAAAGGCTGGGGATTAGAAGTATTTACTTCTGTGAAAACAGATTCTCCAAATTGAGTGCTTAGCTTCGATATAATTTCGTCAAATGCCATAAAGTAATTATTTATGCTTGAACTGCTTCTTTTTTAGCCATAATTTTTTGTAAAGCCGTTGGAGCCATTAGTGATTCACTACGAATTTTTTCTTGTAGTTTTAATAAGCCTCCAATTAATGCTTCTGGTCTTGGTGGGCAACCTGGTACGTACACATCTACTGGAATAATTCGATCAACTCCTTTTACGACATGGTAACCGTGTTGCCAGTAAGGACCTCCACAATTGGAGCATGACCCCATAGAAATCACATAGCGAGGCTCAGCCATTTGTTCGTACAAACGCTTTACTCGGTCAGCCATTTTAAACGTAACCGTTCCAGAAACAATCATGACATCTGCCTGACGAGGAGAAGTTCGTGGAGTTACTCCAAAACGATCTAAATCGTAACCGGAAGCAAAAGTAGACATCATCTCAATGGCACAGCACGCTAAGCCAAAGCCCATAGGCCACATAGAAGAGAGGCGAGACCAGTTGATAAGGTCATCTACTTTGGTAACAATTACGCCACCGTGTTCAAACTGTTGGTCTAGTAAACCCATAACAAACTACGTTCGTAAATTCCAGATTCCAAAACTTTAAATTTCAAAGTTCAGAATCTCTATTTTCTATTTAATTCTTCGTACAATTGACTAGGAATAGGACTTTTAAATGTTGTTTCTTTTGGTGTAGGCACAACCCAATTTAGGTAACCATGTTTCCAAGCATACGCTAACCCTAAGGCTAAAATTAGAATAAAGATAGTAGCTTCCGTTAAAGCAAACCATCCCCATAAGCCGTTTGTTTCAGCAATTAATGCTGCATTTCCAAAAACAGTAGCCCATGGAAATAAGAAAATAATTTCTACTTCAAATAATAAAAAAATGATGGCGATAATGTAGAATCGGATATTGAAGTTTCCCCAAGCACTTCCTACTGTGTCTTCACCACATTCGTAACTTGTTAATTTTTGGTCATTCGGTCGACTTGGTCTTATTAAAAAAGCAGTAAACAAGCCTCCGCAAACAAACACAATTCCTCCGATGATGAATAATAAAATGTTTCCAAATTCAGTTACTTGACTCATACTACTAAGTAGTTTGGTGTCCACGACATTGCGAGGAAGTATTCTAAAGCGATTTAAACCTACTCAGGATACGCTTGTTTTTAATTACTACAAAACTAATCCTTATTCATTACTTTTCGTATTTTTGCCACCTAATTATTAGGTTTTATTCTGTTATTCATAGTTACAGATAAACCTTGAGGGATAAAAAAGATATGGATAAACAATTTTATCAAGAGTTTAAATTAGGGATTCTAGGTGGTGGTCAACTAGGGAGAATGTTTATTCAGGCATGTACCAATTTCAATGTAAGTAGCTATGTAATGGACCCAGATCCTAATGCACCTTGTAAAGACTTATGCTCTTCTTTCACAGAAGGATCACTCAAAGATCACGATAGAGTCTATTTTTTTGGAAAAGATAAAGATCTGTTGACCATAGAAATAGAAAATGTAAATGTAGATGCTCTTTACAAACTACAAAAAGAAGGGGTAAAAGTATTTCCTCAGCCAGAAGTATTAGAAATTATCCAAGACAAACGAAAGCAAAAGCAATTTTATGCGCAACATGATATTCCGACTGCTGATTTTCGTTTGATTGAGAATAAACAAGAACTAGAGAAACATGCTGATTTTTTACCTGCCTTCCAGAAATTAGGTAAAGATGGGTACGATGGAAAAGGAGTGCAGCGAATCACTGATACTACCGATTTCGAGAAAGCGTTTACAGAACCTAGTTTACTCGAAAAGCTCGTTGATTTTGAAAAAGAACTCTCGGTCATTGTAGCTAGAAATAGCAAGGGAGAAATAAGCAGTTATCCGGCAGTAGAGCAAGTTATTCACCCTGAATACAATTTAGTAGACTATTTATTGTCGCCTGCACAGATTAACTCAGAAGTAGAAAAAGAAGCAACTCGGGTAGCTGAGCTAGTAGCAGAAAAATTACAGATTGTTGGTATTCTGGCAGTAGAATTATTTTTAACCAAAGGTGGAAAGGTGTTAGTAAATGAAGTAGCACCACGTCCTCATAACAGTGGACATCAGACCATTAATGCATCCGTAACTTCGCAATACGAACAGCATTTACGAGCAATTTTGGATTTGCCTTTAGGCAATACCGCGACACAAATCCCATCCGCTATGGTGAATGTCCTAGGCGAAGAAGGGTATCAGGGCATAGCTTATTATGAAGGAATAGAAAAAGTAGTGGCGGTTCCAGGCGCAAACTTATTTTTATACGGCAAAAAAGATACTAAACCACATCGTAAAATGGGGCATATCACCATTGTAGATAAAGATGTGGAACAACTAAAAGGGAAAGTAGAAGAGGTGAAGAATGTACTTAGAGTAATTACAAAATAAAAAAGAGCTGATAGCCGCTAAATATGAAACTATTCCATCAAAAATTCGGAGACACAGGAAAGCCATTAATCATATTACATGGACTGTTTGGTAACTCTGACAATTGGGCTTCCATAGGGAAACAGTTTGGGAGAGAGTACCAAGTCTATTTGGTAGACCAGCGAAATCATG
>JBGCEI010000180.1:0-23960 GCA_045106295.1 Cyclobacteriaceae bacterium | reverse complement strand
TACCTAGTCGAATAATGGCATTTACTTCAGAGTCATCACTGGCGGGTAGGTTGTCTGTTTCAGCATGAATAAACATTTTTACCGTTTCATAATTCAATAGATCAACCGCTAAGTTTTTAAAAACGGCTTTTGTTTCACCGTCAGATAAGCCTGTTGCGGTTAATTTTAACGCCTGTTCGTTCACATTGAGCGCTTGCCCTGAAGATACATCCACATCTTGTTGAATAGGAGAGATGTAATTGGAGACATTTGCTCCACTACTACTGGCAGCGTTTTCATTAGAGTTAACAGTAGAGAAATTGAAAGTAGCATTATTAGTTGGCGTACATGTCCCTGTTGTCACAATAGAATCTTGGAAACGCCTCCATTGAGAAGATACTAATTGGAAATTTGCCATTCTTAGTACGACAGGATTTTCAAAACCATGTAGCAACGTACGGATGTATTTAATGGATTTAAATCCGGTAATACTTCCTACGGTATCATTTGGTTGACGAATCGGTATTCTGAATTGGTACCATTTAGCTGTTTTGCTGGTAGCAGAAGAGTTTAATAGTACCTCCCTTACATCTGTAATGAAAGGGTTGGTGCTAACATCTAGATCTCCAGGCGAAAGAGGGACTTTGTATTGGAAATATTCTTCTACCGTTCCTAATGTATTATCATTATTTAAATCTTCATTATCAGGAATAGTTTTAGAAGCTAATGAGAACCCATTATCTGTTGTTTCTAAAGAAGCATTTCCTTCCAGTCCATAGAAGTTTTTATACTTTTCTAGTAAGGTAGCATTGGCTACGCTTGGGTCGTTGTAGTGTATGAAATCATCGGAAGAAGGGTCGTTTGCTAAATTAGATGGTAAGGTACCCCCTAGTGTATCTTTAAAGAAATTAAATTCTTCGGTATTATTTAACCCATCTAAACCAACATCTTGTGTATTACGGTCTTTGGTGTTGTCAAATGCATTATTTAAAAATTGCTGTGTGGTAATCTCTCCCCAATCAGATGACGTTGTATTGTCTGGTAATCCATTTTCAAAGGAATGACGATTATCCTGTAAAACATCTTCCGAGATATTTCCTAGTTGAAAATACAAGTCTCCTTTCGATGTAGACGTATTAGTTGTTAGCCCATCTGTTCCTTCAATAAAAGGGTCTAATAACCAAAATTCTATGAATTCAATGTTGGCATTATCAAAATCAGTATCAAATGTAATGGCTCGTGTAACAGCTCCCCAGTTATCTTCTTCAGTGCCTGCAGTAAAGTTACCAGTAGCTGCATCAATTTCAGGAGCAGTTAATGGATTGTAGTTGTATGGACCACGTTCAGAGGGGTAGAAAGCCAAATCAAATGTGCTCAATATGGTGTTTTGTCCATTGTTTTGTTCTAAACCAGGAAAAAGTCCGTTTATTCCTGAAACATTGTAACTACCTGAGTAAAAGTTTTCTTTATCTATATCGGACAACTCTAAAGTATTGTTTCCTGACCCAAAATAAAACGATTGATCTACGTTGTACCAAGAAAGTTTTGCTCTACGGTAACCTATGCCAAGTCCTGTCGTATTAGAGTCGGATACTACTGATTTAGGTGTAGCTCCCAACGCCCATCGAATGGGGCTTCTCCCTAAGTCAAAAGGGATTTCTGCTCCTTCAAAATCGTCTATGTAGGCATTTCCATCGTCTCCAATGAATTTAGAATTTCCTGGTTTAAATACAGCTCCTTCCCAGTCTATTTTCACATTAGAAGGTTTTTTGGTAGAGATACCGGGCAGTTTGTCCACTAATTTGGTGATCAATCGAGAATCGTCTTGATAGTGTACATCTAATCCTATTTGAGTGTTTTTTACGGGTTCATCACCAATATTTACTCGTCGTAACACAGGGCGTTCACTTAGGTGGAGAACGGTAGCTCCAATATCAAAATTCTTTTTTACATGGTAGTCGAAACGAGCCCCTACTAATGATTTAGTTCTGAAATTAAATAAATCAGACTCCTCGTAGGTTATTTTAATGTCCTTGCCAGAGCTTAGCACTCCTTGATTTAATATTTTTACTCTACCCAGTTGGTAGTTCACTGTGTAGTCTGTCCCTTCCGTTAAGCTAATTCCACCTACTAATACCACCACTGAATTTTCTGCAATGTTGATTCCCGATAGGCGTATGTCCGTTCCGTTTCCAGAGGCAGTTTGTACTCGTCCAACTAAAAAGAATTTATCTTTCTCTTTGTCATTTATGGCGTCATTCTTTGTGGAAGCATAGAGTGTATTGAATACATATTTGTCATCATTAGCAACTTTACTTTCTAACGTAGCCCCAAAAGGTTCTAATACAGGGAAAATCACTCTTCCTCTTTTTGGTTCTACTGTCGTTCCATTCAAATAATCCCAGTTTCCATCGCTAGAGAAGTCACCGTTGTTATTAAACTTATCTGCCCCCAATACATTGACTAAGTTTTTCCCACTTAATGAAGGCTCGTCTTGTAGTACCGGATTGTCTAAACCCGTAGCATCGTCTTCATAAACTACTTTTAATTGGAAATTTTTCTCGCTAAATGATCCACTAGCTACTTGGTAAATGTTCTTCATCATCAAATCCCAAGTAGGGAAAGGACGAGTTTTAACAGATTGTGGTTTGATCATTTTTAGAATGATCACATCATTCTGTTCTAGGTTGGCGTAGTCATTGGATAGCTCTCCCACTTGATGGGTTACCCCATTGACCGAATATTCAAAGGCTACCCCTATGGCTTCATCTTCTCCTATTCGTGAAGTTAAAGAGATGTACCCTAAATCTGGATGGTAGGTAAAATCTCTTCCTTCTTCTAGTTTTCTGGCGCTTCTAACTACTTCGAAATCGGTACCATTTACGAGACCTGATCCTGTTAGTGTAGTTATTGTATTATCAGCATTTCGTACACCTGCTAAGTTTATAATGTCGTTAAATAAACTACCATTTTCATTGTCACTGGGTAAAAGAGTAGTAGGTCGTGGTAAATTACCATCTCCTAAATCAACCAATGAAACAAAGTTCCTTACATTGTCTACCGTATTGTTTCTATTCGTTACGTAGACTTCTATTCTGTTTATTTTTGCCCCAAAGTTGGGGAACTGAGGGTTTCTTGTAAAAGCACCATTGTAGTTATTTCTAAAATAAGGTGCTAAAAAAAAGTGTCTGTAATCGTCGTACCCACTAGCCTCTACTTTTACAGACTGTTGCTGTCCCCCGCCCTTTATGGTTAAGGTTTTGGTTTTACCCCGTTGATTGGAAACCAAAGCGGTGACATCTAATTTACCAAAGCGTAAGTCGGCACGAATACCAAATAAGTTTTGAGCACCTCTTACTAAGGTGTTTTTGATAGGCATACTGACGTTACCTGCCTCAATATCTTGAATAATGTCTTCTTCTTTTCCGTGATACTCTATTTTGATGTTATTGTCGAAATCAAAAATAGCTTTAGTATCCCAGTTAGCGGTCAGTTTCAGTCGATCACCAATGATCCCCACTACATTCATTTGTATTTGTTGGTCAAATTCAAATCCACCAACACGTTGTTGCTGTACGGCAATAGCAGGGTTGTCTACTCTTTGCCACCTTCCGCCAAAGTCTAAGTTTACAAAACCAGAAGGACGTACTTCTATAATGTTTTGTCCTGCTGCATTCTTCTTTTGAAAAACAGGTGGGCTAATGTCGTTTTCAGCTTCTTGTCCCGCTTTAGCTCGGGCATTGTTTTTCCAATAATTTCTCATCATCTGCGTACGCTGGTATTCAGCATATTCTTGGAATGTCATAATGGAAGGCGCACGATAATTTAAATCTCCTATTTTTTCTTCTACGGTGTAGTCCCTTAGTCCTTTATTAATTTTAATATCTGTCTTGATATTACTAGGTGTTAGCTGAATAGGAGATACCGATTCTTTGTTGGAAAATTTATCACCTAAGCGGTCTTTTTTTAGTTTACTTCCTACTTCTGTGGTACTGTCTTCTTCTGTGATGTAAACAGACTCGTGATTTGAATTCCAAAAAGCTTCAGACGGCGTTATTCCAAGCCATAAATGGCCAAGGAAAAAAGTGGACGCTATTAATATCGGTCTGAAACGCTTCAAAAGAAAAAATTGTGTAAGTAGTGGTTTGTTTAGTTTAAAAAATTAGTTGCCTTTTAAAGTGAATTTTATGAGCTGTTCTAAACTCATGCTAGGGTCTTTCTTTAAGGCTGATTGAATGCTTTTTTCTGCCACATTTTTGCTAATACCTAAAGTGGTAAGAGCAGTAATAGCCTCTTCTTGTAAGCCGAATGAATTAGTTTGTTGTCCCCCTTTACTGAACGAAGGTTCTTGTACATCGTTTCCACTAGCTAACTTTCTGATTTTATCTTTCAGCTCAAGGACTAATCGTTCTGCCGTTTTAGCCCCAATTCCCTTTACTTGTTTGATGCTATTTACATTTTCCATAGCAATGGCATTTACCACTTCATCGTATTCCATGGAGGATAATACCATTAAGCCTGTGTTTGGACCTATGCCTGAAACAGAAATCAGTAGCTTAAATAAAGTTTTTGTCTTTTCCGTATGAAACCCATACAACGATTGACTATCTTCTTTTACATGGAAGTGGGTGTGTAATTTAGCCTCTTTAGCTTCCTTTAATGTACTGTAAGTAGATAGAGGGATATTTATATGATAACCAATTCCGCCAGTTGCTAGAATGACATAGGTAGGTTCTAAAACGGTTATTTTTCCCTCAACGAAGGCAATCATATCTTTTATTTAAGTAAACAGTATGGTAAAGCTGTAAGTGCACAACTAACCAGCTTGCTAAGATATTACATCTATTAAAAAAACCCTATTGTTTAACGCAATAATCAAAGCTCAAAAAGCTTGATTGTAGCTAGTTTTCGGTGAAAGTAGCTGATTTGAGGATTGTCTCTAATTCCCTGAGGGTATTTGTCTTTGATTTGGTTGGGTTATGAAGAAATGCTTCCAAATAAAAGAGTTCGTTAGATGCCGTATTAGCAAACACATAAGATAAAAACGTTCCACCCATCGATAAATTGTGTAGTTTCCACATTCCTCTACATTTTTTGGCGTAAGCAGAAGCTATGCTTTCTTCCTGAAAGGCTGGTGAAATGTAGTTTTCGGTTTCCATAAAACTTTGCCTTTTATCTTTACCAGAAATGTATTTTTCACCTAATTCTTTTCTCCATTTTAGGATGTTTTTTGCCTGAAATTGGTCTGGTGAACTGTATTTTTTCTTACTCATAAAAATATTAAAATCTTCTTTTTGAGTGCTATTTCGTAACCAAATAAAGTCAGTTGTATCTCTTGCTATCTTGTATGCAGCAGGAATAGAAAGTGACAAGCCAAATTTTTCTTTTATGACCTTCATTGCTGAAATATTCTTTTTCTTAGTAGCTAATTCTTTTGCTAAATGCTTGATTTCTAAGTCAGAAACATACTTGCTTAGCAGCTTTTGATTTTCTGACAGGTATTTATTGAGTTCATTTTCTGTGGTAGCAAAAAGGTAAACGATGTATTGGTCTTTGGCATATTTATCATCCTGACGTAAGAGACTGACTTTTTCTTTTTCTATTTTGGCTAATAAGTCAGCTTTTAAATTTTCTGTAAATGAAGCGTAGTAATTTGTTCTAGAGTGAATAATTACAGGAATAATTACTGTTCTAAACTGGTTTAAACTTTTGAAATAAATACGTGGTGGAGCCGTAGAAATTTTAAAGAGAGACTCTTGTTTTGGTAAACCGCTTAAAGATTTACTAAGTGCTTTCTTTAGTAAACTAATATGTTGCGATTCCCATGTGTTTTCATGGGCAACTATCAAAATTCCTCCGTCCTTACCAATACTATCTGGAATGAGAGGTAGTTTGTTGTCTATCTCTGTGCAACTAATTAGACATGTTGTGATTAATAGAAGAAATGTAACTTTTGAAAAAAAAGACCTCATTTTGGTTAACTTAAGATAGTAGACTGTGAGACCTTAAGACTATAAGATGATTAGAAAATGTCTTGCTATCTAAAAATCTTATAGTCTCATAATCTTAATTTTAAAACTGCACCGTAGGAGCTACATCAGCACCTGGTTGAGATTCGAAATATCCTTTTGCATCAAATCCTAGAATCTTAGCAATCAATACAGTAGGGAAAGACCGTACCTTAGAATTGTATGGTTTTACTACATCATTGAATCGGTCTCTTGCAACAGTTATTCTGTTTTCAGTCCCCTCTAATTGAGCTTGTAATTCCAAGAAGTTTTGATTCGATTTAATGTCGGGATAACGCTCAACAGTTACTAATAAACGAGACAAAGCAGAGCTTAACTCACCTTGTGCTGCTTGAAATTTTTTCATCATCTCAGGTGTTAATTTTGACGGATCTATGGTGGTTTGAGTCGCTTTTGCACGTGCTTCAATGACATCTACTAGTATTCCTTTTTCGTTTTCAGCAGCACCTTTTACCGTATTTACTAAGTTAGGAATTAAGTCAGCTCTTCGTTGGTATTGACTTTCTACTTTACCCCAGGCAGCTTGTACTCCTTCGTCAGAGCCTACCAACCCATTGTAAGCTGAGATACCCCATAATGCTACTAATACAAGAGCACCTATTCCGATATATTTTTTCATGTTTATTAGTATTTAGTATCAAGTAGCTAGTATCAAGACGAACACATGATAGTTTACTACTTTTTCTTTATATATGTATTAGAAGTGAGACAAAAAACAGCAGACTTGTCTTACAGTCTTATTATCTAAAAATCTAATAGTCTATGTTCGTTTCTGACATTAAATTACTAATTTAATCGCAAGATAAAAATACAATAAAAGAATGCGTTGGATTAAATGGAGCATATTATTCTTTTTTCTAGTTGTTGTACAGCTAAGTGCCGCACAAGAGAAACCAAATAAAGAGTTAGTAAAGACTTGGGTGAATGACCATACAGGCACACTTACAGCCTCTCAAATAGATCAGTTAGAACGGAAATTAGAAGCTTTTGAAAAGCAGAAAGGAAGTCAAGTTGTAGTTTTAATTGTTCCTACTACGGGTGACTATACGGTTGAACAGTTTGCCATAGAAGTGGCACATGAAAAAATTGGTAGAGCAAAAGTGGACGATGGAGTATTGTTACTAATTGCCAAAGAAGACCGTAAGCTACGAGTTGAAGTGGGGTATGGACTAGAAGGAGCAATACCAGACGCATATGCAAAACGAATTATTTCTCAAATCATTACACCTCAGTTTAGAACAGGAGATTTTTATGGAGGAGTGAGTCAAGGTGTAGATGCAATTATTCATTTGGTGCAAGGAGAAGAATTGCCTGCGGTAACTGAAACAAATAGACAGGTAGGAATAGGCGTTAATCCAATCTTTTTTGTGATAGCCATGTTTGCTTATCCGTTTTTACTAATTATGACTCAGAAACTGAAGAAAAAAATAGGGAAACCGTTAGGGCTGTTGTCTGGAGGGGGAGTAGCGGGAGTGGTTGGTTTTTTGTTGTTTAGTGGGGTAATAGGAGGGGGTATTTATGCTTTATTCATTTTATTAATGTCATCATCATCTGGTAAGGTAAGTCGAAGAGGAGGTTTTGGTGGTGGTTACATAGGAGGCAGAGGCTTTTCTGGTGGAGGCGGATTCTCTGGTGGAGGTTTTTCCGGTGGTGGCGGAGGCTTCGGTGGAGGTGGAGCTTCAGGGAGTTGGTAGGGATGAATTATAAATAGCAAATTCCAAAATAGAAAACTCAAGTAATAAGTCTTAAAGTCTCATAATCTTAAAAATCTAAAGATCTTAATCATGAATTTTACAGAAGAAGAAAAGAAACGAATAGTAACAGCAGTAGAAGAATTGGAAGAAGTTTCTTCAGGAGAAATTGTACCTTACATTGTTTCTAAAAGTGATGAATATCAAGAAGTACGTTATTATTTAGCTACATTGTCAGCAGTATTATCTTGTATTCTATTGGGTGTATTATCCTTTTTATGGAAGCTACCAGCACATATTACGCCGCTTTGGTCATCGCTATTTATTTTAGCAGCTATCTTATTTTCCTATGTTATTACGATCGTATTTCCGAGTATGATTCGGTTCTTTGTTCCACAGGAAAGGTTATTAAAACATGTGATTACCAGAGCAGAAGCAGCATTTTTAGAAGAAGAAGTATTTGCTACCAGAGAACGAACAGGTGTACTTATTTTTATTTCTCAGTTGGAACACCAAGCCGTTATTTTAGGAGATAAAGGGATCAATGAAAAAGTAAAACCTGAAGAATGGACGGGTATGGTAGAAAAATTATCTTTGTCCATAAAAAAGAAAAATACTACTCAAGGCATTGTTGAGGCCATTCATTCTTGTAAAGAATTGTTATTGAAACATACTTTTACCATTCGTTCGGACGATACGAATGAGTTGCCTAATGATGTGAGGATTAGAGAGTAATCTTAGTCTTCTAACAACGATTTATCGGTCATTACATAATAACGGGGGTCTTCTCCTCCAACTCTGATAAAACTTTTATTAGTCAGGTTAGACTTCAATAATAAATTTCTAGAGTCAGGACTAAGGTGAGTAAGTATAATATCTTTTCCTTCACTTTGGTATTTTTTTACTAGACTTTCTATTGCCTCAATAGCAGAATGATCGGATATTTTAGATTCAATAAAATCTATTTCTACCTTATCGGGGTCATTAGAAACGTCAAATTTGCTGTTAAAGTCTTGTATCGACCCAAAAAATAAAGGCCCCCATATTTCATATACTTTCGTTCCATCTTCTTTTACTGATTTTCTAGCTCTAATTCGTTTCGCATTTTCCCAGGCAAATACGAGTGCAGAAACGATTACACCAATAAATACGGCAATTGCTAAATCGAAAAATACAGTTACTACAGAAACTATAATCAATACAAACGCATCTGATACAGGTATTTTACGTAATATTCTAAAACTAGACCATGCGAATGTTTCGATTACCATCATAAACATAACACCTACTAATGCTGCAATAGGAACTTGCTCGATGTATTTATCAGCAAAGAGAATAAAAGTAAGTAAAGCCAGTGCCATTACGACTCCTGAAAGTCTACCTCTACCTCTAGAGTTTAGGTTAATAACCGTTTGCCCTATCATTCCACAACCACCAGTTCCACCAAATAAACCACTAGTGATGTTTCCAATTCCTTGTGCTACACATTCACGATTTCCATTACCTTTCGTTTCAGTTAGTTCATCTACTAGGTTCATAGTCATTAACGATTCTATCAACCCAACAGAAGCAGCTAAGAAAGCATAAGGAAGAATAAAAAGTAAAGTATCCATGTTAAACGGGAGGTTTTGCCACAACTCCATATTAGGTGTTGGGAATTTACCCGATAGACCATCTCCTCCACCTTCTCTAATGTACGAACCTACAGTACTTACATCCATACCACTTAGGATTACAACAGCCGTAGTTACTAAGATTGCTGTTAATGCAGCGGGTACTTTTTTAGTGATTTTTGGTAAACCCCAGATGATTCCCATTGTTAATAAAACCAACGCAAGCATAATGTATAATTCCATTCCTGCCATAGGAATGTTGAGGTATTGTTTTACTCCTTCAGCAGATACGCTTAGCTGCTTGTGTGAAAACATTTTCACCTGCGCTATGAAGATCACAATAGCTAAACCATTCACAAATCCCATCATTACTGGATGAGGAATTAGCCGGACAAATTTTCCTAATTTGAATACTCCTGCTAATATTTGGATAACACCCATGAGTACTACGGCGGCTAATAAATAAAAGTACCCCATGTTTTCTATGGGAGTATCGAAAAGCATTCCTTTGGCATGACCTTCGGAAATCATATGTACAAAAATAACTGCTACAGCACCCGCTGCACCAGATATTAAACCTGGTCTACCACCTAAAACTGCTGTAAGTAATCCAATTATGAAAGCACCAGAAAGAGCAACTAATGGATCTATTTGTGCGACAAAGGCAAAAGCCACCACTTCTGGAATCATGGCTAATGATACTGTAAGTCCAGCAAATGTATCGTCTTTGAAATTTGGGGTGATTTTCTTGATCCAAGCAGTCATAAAGCTAAAAAATTGAAGGCGCAAAGGTAGTGGTTTAAAAATCGGATTTCAAACGCTAGAGTTTTGGATAGAAAGTTTTGGGGTTTTCCGTGCCTGACGGGAGGTATGGTTTTTTAGGATTTGAAGTTTCTGTATACTAAACCAATTACTTCAACTTTAACAATTGATTGTCATCATGTGAGATTATTTCCCTTTTCAAAAGCTGTTGTACACCATCAATTACTTCATTTTTGGTGGCTTTTTCTTTTAGCTTAATAACTAAATCAGCAATAGAAATAGATTGGCTCTCCTCTATCAGTGTTAGAATAAGTTGGCTGAGCTCTTTTTCGTCAAGAGATAATTTACTTCCTTGTTTTTTTGCTAAACAAGTATCACATACGCCACATTCCAGATCAGAATCTTCATCGAAATAATACTGGATCGTTAACGAACGACACCTAGTTGTCTCTATGTATTTTTTCATGGCATCTAGTTTTTTCGTTTCAGTCTCTTTTAACTGGTGCCATGCCTTTTCGCCCACACTGAGTTCATTTACATCTATTCTTCCTTTTAAGAAAATCAATTGAGGCTTCGTTTTTCTTGGGTAATACCCTAATATATTTGCTTTATGTAAATACTGTAATTTCTTAATCACCTGATTAGTACCGTGGTCACCTAATAGTTTTGCTAAACGTTCTTCATGGAGAGGTAGGTAATGGTTAAATATTTCACCTCCAAACAAACGTAATAATCCCTTAATTACCGATTCAAACGATTCATTGGCCACTTCGAATTTGTACAGTTCATCACTTACTATTTGGCAGGTGATTTTTGAAGGTTCATGGAAACCAGCATTCATCAATAGGTAGCCTTCCGATTGGAGTCGCATAATGGCATGATGTGTTTCACGTCTTTTTAAGTTAAATGTTTTTGTGAAATCATCTATTACAAAATCCCTGCTCATCATTTTACTACCTCCAACCGCTATTTTGTAGTAGTTTGCCAAACATTGGTAGACTTTTTTAATGAAATCAGTATCTGGGTAGTGTTCTTCTACCTGTTTGGTGAGTTTATCTAAATCTTCGTCGTAATAGAGTAAGACAGCATATGCTTTGTTTTCATCCCTTCCAGCTCTACCGGCTTCTTGGTAGTATGCTTCTAAAGAAAGTGGAGGCTCCCAATGGACAACTGATCGTACATCTGGTTTGTCTATTCCCATACCAAACGCATTGGTACATACCATTATTCGAGTTGAATTAGCGATCCAACTGTCTTGTTTTTTATTTCTAGCTTCTGTAGATAAGCCACCATGATAAAAGTCGCTGCTTATTCCTCGTTGGAGAAGTAGCTTACTTACTTCCATAGTTCTCTTTCTGGAATTGACGTATACAATGCCACTTCCAGCTACATTAGAAATGATCTGTAATAGCTTCTCTTCTTTGTTTTCTGTTTTAAAACAAGAATAAGATAAGTTTTTACGAGCAAACGATTGAACAACTACTTTTGGGTTCACCAAATGAAGCTTTTCTATAATATCAGCTCGTACTTTATTGGTTGCGCTAGCCGTTAAAGCAATGGTAGGAATGTGTGGGAATACTTCTTTTAATTGATGAATATCTACGTAAGCAGGCCTAAACTCATGTCCCCATTGAGAGATACAATGTGCTTCATCTACCGCAATCAAGTTCACCTTCATTTTTTGAACTCGTTCTAAAAATAAATTCGATTGTAATCGCTCTGGTGAAAGATATAAAAACTTAATATCTCCGTAGATGCAATTATCTAAGATAACATCAATTTCTTTTGGGTGTTTCCCCGTGTAGATGGCTTCTGCAGGAATGCCTCGTAAGCGTAAATTAGCCACTTGGTCCTTCATTAAAGCAATGAGAGGAGAGATCACCAAACAGATTCCCTCTCTTGCCAAAGCAGGTACTTGAAAACAAATAGATTTTCCTCCGCCTGTGGGCAATAGCGCGAGAGTATCTTTACCATTTAAAACAGCAGAAATAATCTCTTCTTGCTGAGGTCTAAATGAATCGTACTTCCAATACGTTTTGAGAATATGGTGGATAGTTGCTGACAAGTATGCTTATTCTACTAATAAATTATAATCTAATAGTTTTCTAGTTATGGTCAGCTGTTTTATTGAAGTATAAGAATTTTATTCCAATAGTGAACCCTAGTGAATACCAAAAGGCATTTACTTTTGATGTGAATTGACGAGATGTGCCAGTAGGTTCATAATAAGTGGACTTATACTTAAGAGGGGCGTAGTTGACCGCTGTCTTTATTCCTAAATAAAAGTTCTTTCCAAAATTTCGTCGAATATTTCCTTCAACCCCAAGGTTAAATGTGTTAGCTTTTTCAGACCTAATTATTCCATCTCGGCTTTCAATACTGCTTTTATCTAAACTAAGATAACCAAATGTTCCTCCAAGATTAGCTTCTATTTTTTTATTTAACATTGTTTTTTTTCCTAAAAATAGATTCATAGAATGAAAGCTTACACCATAATCTGAAGGACTTGAGTTATTGAAAAAAGAAGTGCAATTATTGTTAGGACAAGATAATAGGATGTTTCTTCCAAAAAAATTGCGATAATAGCTTATTCCAAAATCAAAATTATTGTTGAGTTGAGCACCTAATTTTAAACTTATGTATTCATTGAAGAGAAATATGTAATCTGACTGTTCATGATTAATGCTTTTTTTTAATAAATCCCCAAAAGGAGTAGCTATCCCTATATTGGTACTCAAGTAAAAATTGTCACCTTTGGAATTTAAGTTTGTAAGTAGACAAAAACAGATGAATAGTATTTTAATTTTATGATTTTCTATTTTTAGGGATTGTATTATTTTCATGCCTTATTGTTTTCGGGATTTAACCCCATAATTTACAGCTTTCTTTTTGTAAAAAGTACTGAGAAATTAAAAAGTAAGTAACTTTGAAAGTATATTACTACGCCATAAAAAGTTTAATGAAGCATCTTTACCCTGCATTTACTATTCTCATATTATTGATGACTACTTTCTCAGTAGCACAATCCTATAACCCAAATCAATTACCGAATACCTATCGTTCAGATGGGAATCCGTATTACTGGAAGAATAAAAAGCCGTCAGCAGATTACTGGCAGCAAGACGTGCATTATTCTATGAAAGCATTCATAGATGATACGAATGATGTAATTCGGTGTAGTTCTTATGAGTTGGTGTATTGGAATAATTCTCCAGATACGCTGAATGAGTTGTTTTTTCATTTGTATCAAAATTCTTTTCAGCCAGGTTCTCATATGCACAACATCTATGAGAACAATGAGCGAACTGTTTCTTTTACCAAAGAGGAAGCTAAAGGGTCGAATACGACAATGTATGATATAAAGGTGGATGGAAAAGCAGTGGAGATTATTCATGATTTTTCGGTGGTTAAAGTTCCTTTAGCTGATCCTATTCTTCCAGGCGATTCTGCTGTGGTAACTATGGGTTTTGATACGCAATTAAAAAGGGGGAGCCTTAGAAGTAGGCTGAAAGTAAATAAGGCTGGTGAGTACAAACATTTTAATGGGGTGCATTGGTATCCTGCAGTAGCGGTTTATGACCGTAAGTTTGGCTGGACCACGGATCAGCATTTAGATAAGGAGTTTTACAATAATTTTGGAACGTTTGATTTAGAACTGACTTTTCCTCAGGAATACATTGTAGAGGCAACAGGGAATCTATTGAATAAGAAAGAAGTATTGCCAGATACGTTATGGGAAAAGCTACAACTCTCCAATTTTAAAAATAAGCTATACGGTTCTCCGGCATCTGCGTTGATTGCCCGTAAGGGTGGGGAAACAAAAACGTGGAAGTATCATGCAGAGAATGTACATAATGCTGTGTTTACGGCTGACCCTACTTACAGGATAGAAGAGTTGAAATGGAACGGAATACAGGTTATCGCATTAGCACAGGAATCGCATGCTTCGAAATGGCAAGAATCTGCAGAGTTTACGAAAAAGGTGATTGAAACCTATGACCGTGATTTCACTGAATATATTTGGCCTAAAATAATTGTAGCGGATGCTGGTTCAGGGATGGAGTATTCTATGATTACATTAGATGGAGGCACTTACCCTAAACACCAAGGATTGTTGGCGCATGAGGTGGGGCATATGTGGTTTTATGGAATGGTTGGGTCTAATGAGACGTACAGGGCGTTTATGGACGAGGGGTTTACGCAGTATTTGACGGTATGGAGTATGGAGCGTGTTACAGGGGAAAGAGGTAATAAGGAAACGGCCAAAACACGGTGGATTAATAAGCGAATAGATACGGTAGATTATCGGTATGGGCGTATGTATTATGGGTATTTGAAATATGCCTTACAAGGTTATGATCATCAATTGAATACACATTCTTCTGGTTTTAGAGGAGCTGTAAGGCATGGTGGAGGCTATGGTTTGGTGTATTACAAAACGGCGGTTATGCTGGAGAATTTACGCTATGTGTTGGGTGAAGAGTTGTTTCTAAAAGCCATGCAGTTTTATGTGAACAGATGGAAGTGTGCACATCCGTACCCTGAAGATTTTAGACAGGCAATAGTTGATTACACCAAAACGGATTTGAATTGGTTTTTTGATCAATGGATGGAAACGACCAAGAAAATAGATTATGGAATTGGTAAAGTGAAAAAGACAGGTGTTGCTAATGAATACACGGTTGAGTTCAAGCGTAAGGAGGCTATGCAGATGCCGATTGATTTTACAGTGACGGATAAAGAAGGAAAGGAGTATGAGTATCACATACCGAATACGTGGTTTGTGAAGAAAACGGATGCGACTGTATTGCCTCAGTGGTATGGGTGGGATAATACGTTAAACCCTACTTATATAGTAACTATTCAGTTGGAAGATCCAATAGATCAGGTGAGTATTGACCCAAAAGGACAGCTAGCTGACATCAATAAGACGGATAATAGATGGAAAGGGAATACGAAAGTATCTTTTGATGACCATGTGAAGAATTATCCTAAATGGGATAAGAAACAACATAAGATTAGACCAGATGTATGGTACAATAGTTATGATGGAATTCAATTGGGAGTTCATGGAAATACGAATTACATGAAGGAGTTGAGTAAGCTTTCGTACACTGTGTGGTGGAATAGTAGAGTAGGACAAGACGGTGTGCCATCGGCTATTAAAAAGGACAATCAACCCATTGGGTTGGAATTACACAACAGAACGTCTTTGTACAAGCTATGGGATCAGATGTATTTCAATACGGATATTCAGTACAATGCAGGCTTGTTTCATTATAAGTATGGGTTTGAGAAAATATTTAGACGACAAGACCCTCGTCAGCCAGAGTTTACTCGTGTGTATGGTACCATGACGTTTATGAATAGAGCGAATGAAGAATTTAGAGAATATTTGCTTTATCCTTCGCTATGGAATGTAGATCAATCGAATAATTGGGTGACTTTTGGGATAGAACGTTATTATACATACGGGAAAAGTAATGGACGCATTGATTTTCATAATAGGTCGTCTAATGGGGAGGCGAATTATGGTTTTCAAGAGTTAGAGTCTGTGAATAATAACCGCTTAGGAAAAATTTGGTTACGGACTCGCTTATTTGGTCGTTTGGGACAACGAAATGCTCCTCTTGAATCTGCTTTGTACCTAGCAGGAGCTAATCCAGAGCAACTGTACGATTCTAAATTTACAAGAGCAACAGGTTTAGTTTCTACAGAATGGACTGATTTTGATCAAGGAATGAATTTGCAAATGGGAGGTGGACTGAATCTAAGAGGATATGCAGGAATTGGTTTAACCAATAAGGATTCAGCTGTGTTTTATGGTACTTCTGGGGCATCGTTTAGTGCAGAGTTAGAATTTGATGAATGGTTTAGCGTGAAGAGTAAACGATTGAAAAATTATTTACACCTAGATACGTACCTCTTTGGAGATGTGGGAGCATTGACTTATAAAAACAGGAATGACGATGAACTATTTGACCAGTTACGTGGTAATCTTGGGGTTGGAACAGCAATTACGATTAAATTTGGTCCTCATTTAGATATTACCCCATTGACATTGAGAGTAGATATACCATTCTACGTAAGTGGCGTAAAAGATGAATTCAAATCTCGTTGGGTATTTGGGTTTGGAAGGGCTTTTTAGCTTAGGATACTATATTTTTTCGTTCAATTCTTAGCCTAATCGTTTAATGTCAGCGCCTAGGTTATTCAGTCTTGTATCGATAAACTGATACCCTCTATCTATTTGTTCTATGTTTTGGATTACACTTGTTCCTTCTGCTGAAAGAGCGGCTATTAATAGTGAAACTCCTGCACGGATATCTGGAGATGTCATACGAGAGCCCATTAACTTACGTTCTTGGTTTAAGCCTACTACGGTAGCTCTGTGTGGGTCACATAAAATAATTTGTGCTCCCATGTCGATGAGTTTGTCTGTAAAGAATAACCTGCTCTCAAACATCTTTTGATGGATAAGTACTGTTCCTTTTGCTTGCGTAGCTACTACTAATACAATACTCAATAGGTCTGGTGTAAATCCTGGCCATGGCGCATCAGAGATATGAAGGATAGAACCGTCTATATTTTTCTGAATCTTATAATTGTCTTGTGCAGGAACTACAATATCGTCTCCTTTTATTTTGAGAGTGATTCCTAACTTTCTAAAGACTGTTGGAATAATACCTAGTTTGTCTACTCTACAGTTCTTGATAGTAAGCGCTGAACCGGTCATCGCCGCTAAGCCAATGAAAGAGCCAATCTCAATCATATCAGGAAGAATGGTGTGTTCTGTCCCTTTCAATTCCTTTACACCTTCTATGGTTAATAAGTTAGACCCTACACCACTGATGTTTGCTCCCATACGATTCAGCATGTCGCACAGTTGTTGTAAATAAGGCTCACAAGCAGCGTTGTAAATAGTAGTGGTTCCTTTTGCTAGAACTGCCGCCATTACGATGTTTGCAGTACCTGTTACAGATGCTTCCTCTAATAGAAGGTAAGCTCCTTTTAAACCGTCTTTGGCTTTAATCTGGTAGAATAGTTTTTTACTATCGTAACTGAAATCACCTCCTAGTTGTTGCAAACCCAAAAAATGAGTATCCATTGGTCTACGACCTATTTTATCTCCTCCAGGCTTCGGTAATTTTGCTATTCCAAAACGGGCTAACATTGGCCCTAATGTCATCACTGACCCACGTAGAGAACCTGCTTTTTCAATGTATGCTTCGGTATCTAAACTTTCTACTTTAACATCTTTCGCTTGGAATTTAACAGTGGTCTCAGAAAGGCGGTCCACTTTTACTCCCATTGCAGCTAGGAGCTCAATTAATTTATTCACATCCCTAATGTGGGGGATGTTCTTTATCACAACAGGTTCTTTTGTAAGCAGCACAGCACACAATATCTGTAATGCTTCGTTTTTTGCTCCTTGAGGCTCTATTTCACCTGATAGTTTCTTACCTCCTGTTATTTCAAAAGATGCCATGACTTAGTATTTTTTCTTTGGGCTATGCTTTCTATTATTGTTGCCTGTATTTTTTTTGTAATTATTATTACGGTGTCTGTTATTGTTATTTGAATGAGAATTATTATTGTTATGATTACGACTACTTAAGCCTGGCATATACAATAGGTTTTCTTCTTTTACCTTTTCAAGGTCTAACTCTATTTCACCTTTAGACAATTGGTGAATGTGCTTCGCAATTACAGTGTCTTCTACATTGTCTCTATTCCAAGCTGTGTAGAATTTCTTCATTAAACGAGCGGTATAGATTAAGATATCAAATTTCTCCTTTTCATCTTCTTCTTCTATTGCTTTCTGAATAAGCAATTCTACGTTTTTCCCGTAGTGTTTGAAACTGATTCTATTAGAACTGTATTCTAGCTTTTGAGGTCTGCTTTTTTCAGCAATTGTCTCTTTTGGTTTTTCAAACTCTGTATCTACTTCTAATTTAAGGTCAGTCATATGGTATAGATGATCCCATATCTTCTGATAATATTCGTTTGTATCTCTTAAAGAAGGATTAATGATTCGCATCAACTCTACTAACGAATGTGCTCTCTTTGAACGTTCTTCTTTGTCTTCTATTGCCTGTACGTATTCGGCGAGCATGTGAATATTTCTACCATATTCTTTGAAAAGGATGGTCTCCTTTTGTGTACTGTATTCGTGAGTAATTGTCTTGTTTTCCATGTATTGAAACTAAAAAATGAGCTTTGGATAGCAGTTAGTTAAAGGTGTAGATTGTGCTTCGCTCACGTAAATGTATGTAATTCTACTGGCTAATTCTAGTTATCTGTAATTCTTAGCTTTGCAAAAGTAAGCAATAATGTCTTTTCTCCAACACTTTCAAATTTAACTTTTGCTTTTCTATTGTTCCCTTCAGTATCAATAAGGCTTACTTTACCGTATCCAAATTTAGGATGCTCTACTTTCATACCAACTTGTAGGTTGGATGTATCGCTAGGGGCAAAGTCTGCTGATGGAGTATAGGGTTTAGCTACTTTCTTTGCTACTTGTTTATCTCTTTTTACACTACTGATCAACCCACTATATTTAACAGCTCCTTCTTTTCTTTCAGAAGGATTTGGTGCTTCTCTTTTACGGACTTCACGTATATCTAAGAAGCGAGGGTCTATCTCTTCTATAAAACGACTTGCTTCACAGTTGCGTAAGGAACCAAATCGATACCTTGTAATAGCATATGAAAGAGTAAGGTTTTTCTCAGCTCTGGTGATAGCTACATAAAACAACCGCCTCTCTTCTTCCAAATCTGCTTTACTGGAAAGCATCATTTGTGATGGGAAAAGTTCTTCTTCCATTCCTACCATGTAAACATGCTTGAACTCTAGCCCTTTAGACGAGTGTATGGTCATTAGACTCACTACATCAGGGTCTTGCTTATCTTTATCAGCATCAGTAAGAAGAGCAATATCCTGAAGGTAAGCTGCCAAGCTTTTGTCTTCTGTTTTTTCATCGTCCACAAACTCTTTTATACCGTTTAAGAGCTCTTGAATGTTTTCGTATCTAGAAACACCTTCTATGGTTTTGTCTTCGTACAAGGTCTTTAACACACCCGACTCTTTAGCTATTTGCGTAGCAGCTTCAAATGCGTCTTTTGTTTGTACGGCTATTTGAAAGCTTTTAATGACTTGTGTGTAACTATCGATAGCTGCTGCTGCTCTACCTGACATTACTGAACCTATGTTCGTAATTGTTTCCCAAATAGATGTTCCATGATCGTCTGCAAAAACAATTACTTTGGAAACAGAGGTAGTTCCTATTCCTCTTTTTGGATAGTTAATGGTACGTTTGAATGCTTCTTCGTCTTGTGTGTTGACTGTAAAACGGAAATAGGCTATTAAATCCTTAATTTCTTTACGCTGATAGAACGATAAGCCTCCAAAAATACGGTATTTGATATTCAACTTACGTAAGGCTTCCTCCATCGAACGAGATTGAGAGTTTGTTCGGTAAAGAATAGCGAAGTCTTTATTGTTTAGATGTGTATTGTTCTTTTTTTCAAAAATAGAATTCGCTACTAATCGTCCTTCTTCGTTATCTGAAGTGGCTTTTAGTACTTTTATTTTATCTCCTTCTGCGTTCGATGTCCATACTTTTTTATCTAGCTGCTGCGTGTTTTTATTGATTACGGAGTTAGCGGCTTCTACAATCACAGAAGTAGATCGGTAGTTTTGCTCTAGTTTGAACGTCTCTAACTCATCGTAGTCTTTTTCAAAGTTTAAGATATTCTGGATATCAGCTCCTCTAAAACCATAGATACTCTGTGCATCGTCTCCTACTACAGTAATGTTTCTATGCTGAGCAGCTAGTTTACGAGTAATAGCATACTGGCTCAAGTTTGTATCCTGAAACTCATCTACTAATACGTGTTTGAACTTGGTTTGGTATTTATTCAATACATCTAAATGATCTCTAAACAATACATTGGTATTGAATAATAAATCATCAAAGTCCATAGCTCCTGCTCTAAAACAACGTTCCTGATACCATTTGTAGATACGCCCCATTTCTGGTTTCATAGAAGCAATATCATCTGACTGTATCTGTACATTGTTTAGGTATTCATTTGCAGAGAGTAATCTGTTTTTAGCTCCTGAAATACGATTCAATACCGCCCTAGGTTTGTATACTTTGTCGTCTAAGTTTTTTTCTTTTAATATGGTTCTAATAAGTGAGAGTGAATCATCAGTATCGTAGATCGTAAAATTCTGTGGATAACCAATCCTATCTGCTTCCATTCTCAATATTCTAGCAAATACGGAGTGAAACGTTCCCATCCAGATATTTCTAGCCTCTGTCCCTACTACGCTTTCTATCCGTTCTCGCATGTCTTTAGAAGCTTTATTGGTAAACGTAAGCGAAAGAATATTAAATGAGTCTACTCCTGTATTAATAAGGTGTGCTATACGGTAGGTCAATACCCTCGTTTTACCTGACCCTGCACCTGCAATAATCATAGATGGACCTGAGGTATGCAATACAGCTTTTTTTTGCTCGGGATTGAGCGTTTCTAAATAATCCATCTGTTGTTTTTCTTTATCTGAAGGATTACAAATTTAGGAAATAAAAGGGTGAGAGATTCAGTTTTTTATCCACTGATTATTTTTAAAAGCTAGCTACTGTTTTTGTATCTAAAACTCTTAATGTGGTGACTTTAAAATTAGTTTTTACTTTTTGTTTGTCTAAAAATACAAAATACCTACATTTGCATTCCAATTTATGGCGAGGTAGCTCAGATGGTTAGAGCGTCGGATTCATAACCCGGAGGTCTCGGGTTCAACTCCCGATCTCGCTACATTTTTTTTTAAACACTTAACTATTAATAGTTAAGTGTTTTTTTTTGTGAAGTGTTTTTTATCGCTTAAACCCTTCTTACTCTATTATAAAAGGTTTCGATATAATCAAAGACCTCAAATTCAGTCTCCTATAGTCTTAAAGGTATAGTGATAGACATATTCTACTTTTAACCCGAAATATCAATGTCGTTTAGTTAAGAAAAAAATGTTATTTTAGTATTAAAAAAGGGAGCGTATTCAAAATAGAATATTTCATGTCTTAATGTTTTACAATCTCATAGTATTAAGGAGAGTTTTCCACACCACCCCATAGTCCATACTATTTTCAGTAATTTAGTAATTGGTAAGAATTATTCAAATTGGCTGCAGCAAAGAAAGAAACTCCCTTAATGAAACAGTATTTTGCAATTAAAGCAAAGTACCCTGGTGCTATGCTGCTTTTTAGAGTAGGAGACTTCTATGAAACCTTCGAAGACGATGCCGTAAAAGCCAGTAAAATATTGGGGATCACACTCACCAAGCGTGCCAATGGAGCAGCTTCTTCCATTGCTTTGGCAGGATTTCCATACCATTCACTAGATACGTATTTGCCTAAGCTAGTTCGAGCAGGACAGCGTGTAGCTATCTGTGATCAGCTAGAAGATGCTAAAGGAGTAAAAGGAATTGTAAAGCGTGGAGTAACCGAATTAGTGACACCAGGGATTTCTTTTAACGACAATGTATTAGAAGTCAAACGAAACAATTACCTCGCTGCCATTCAGGTAGAGAAAGAGAAGTTAGGAATCGCCCTATTAGATATTTCTACAGGAGAGTTTTTCCTTTCTGAAGGGAATATCAGTTACATTGCTGGTTTGATTGAAAACCTAAAACCTTCTGAAGTCATTTTTTCTAGAAACAACAGGAGCTTCATAGAAGACCTGATAGGAGAGAGTTACGCTACCTATGCGTTAGATGAATGGGCATGTGCTTACGAATATGCGTATGAAAAGCTAACCGAACATTTTAAAGTCAAGAACCTAAAAGGGTATGGAGTAGAGAATCACCCGTTAGGGATCATGGCAGCAGGATCTATACTACATTACTTATCTATTACAGAGCATAAGAAGATCAGTCACATCCAAACGCTATCAAGAATAGAAGCAGATCAATACGTTTGGTTAGATAAATTCACGGCAGAGAATTTAGAATTACTGCATTCTCGTCAGGACGGTGGAGTACCATTGATTGATGTAATAGACGCTACTCAAACACCTATGGGGGGTCGTTTGTTACGAAAGTGGGTCATGTTACCGCTAAAAAGCAAACAAGCCATAGACGAACGTTTATCCATAGTTGCTTACTTTAAAGAGAACCCCGAACTATTGGAAGAAATTTCTGAAGAACTGAAACACATTCCAGATTTGGAACGGCTGATTGCCAAAGTAGCTGCTCAGCGAGTAAACCCACGAGAGATAGTTCAGCTCAAAAAAGCGTTGATGCACATTGAGCCTATTAAAAAGGTGTTGAGCAAACAACCGTTGGAAGCATTAGAAAAACTGTCTCATCAATTGGACCCTTGTGTTTTTTTAAGAGATAAAATAGAGCAAGAAGTACAAGAAAGCCCGCCATTGGTGACCAACCAAGGGAATATCTTTCAGGATGGAATCAATACAGAACTAGATGAACTTCGAGACATCTCCAGTAATGGAAAAGGCTATTTAGCTGCCATGCAACAGCGAGAGATGGAGCGAACGGGTATTGCCAAAATAAAGGTTGCTTACAACAAAGTATTTGGGTATTACTTAGAAGTATCCAATGCGCAAAAGGACAAAGTACCCGAAGACTGGATCAGGAAGCAGACTTTAGTCAATGCAGAACGATTCATTACGGAAGAGCTAAAAGAATACGAAGAGAAGATTCTTTCGGCAGAAGGAAAAATCAATAGCATAGAGTTTACAATGTACCAAGAATTAGTGGCTGATGCCAATGCTTTTGTTACGCCAATTTTACAAGATGCTCATGTTATTGGTCAGTTAGATTGTTTGATCGCCTTTGCTCAGTTAGCCATTAAAAACAATTATATAAAACCTCAAATGGAGGATCATAGTGCGTTGGATATTAAATCAGGAAGGCATCCAGTGATCGAACAGCAGTTACCAACGGGAGAAGATTACATTCCAAACGATATTTACCTCGACACGGAAGACCAGCAGGTCATGATCATTACAGGTCCAAACATGGCGGGTAAGTCGGCATTGCTTCGTCAAACGGCATTGATTGTACTCATGGCACAGATAGGAAGTTTTGTTCCTGCCAAGGAAGCCAATATTGGGATTGTAGACAAGGTATTTACACGAGTAGGAGCATCGGACAACTTATCCAAAGGGGAATCTACTTTTATGGTGGAAATGACAGAAACGGCAAGTATTCTGAATAACCTAAGTGACAGAAGTCTGGTGTTAATGGATGAAATTGGTAGAGGAACGTCCACTTACGATGGGATTTCTATTGCATGGAGTATCGTGGAGTTCTTACATAATCAAGACACTAAACGAGCAAAGACTCTATTTGCAACGCATTATCATGAACTGAACCAGCTAGAAGAAAAACTGACTAGAGTCAAGAATTTTAATGTTTCGGTAAAAGAAACGGGAGACAAAATTATCTTTTTGCGTAAGCTAAAAAAGGGTGGGAGTGAGCACAGTTTTGGTATTCATGTGGCACAGTTGGCAGGAATGCCACAGCAGATTGTATTGCGTGCCGATGAGATATTGCGTCACCTAGAAAAAGAAAAAGTAGCTGAAAAGAACAAAGAAAAATTAGAAGGAGTACCTATTGCAGATCAACAGCTGATGTTGTTTGATGCAGTGAATCCTGAACTAGAAAAAGTAAAAGATAAATTAGAACAGCTAGACATCAATACGCTTTCTCCAGTAGAAGCGTTATTGAAGTTGAATGAACTAAAAGGAATATTGAATTAAGAAAGAGTACAGAGTATTTAGTAATGAGATATGAGTAATTAAACTCAGAATGTATGTCTTGATACTAGCTACTTGATACTAAATACTAAAAGCAATGGCAGA
>JBGCEI010000179.1:0-6498 GCA_045106295.1 Cyclobacteriaceae bacterium | reverse complement strand
AAAAAAGAGGGGAGACTATTAATAAATATAAAGTGAGATAAAGTTGGATCAAGCAAGAAACATGGTGGAGTGCGGAACATTTTGAAAAGTATCAACAACTTTCAAAATACTTAAATGATTTTATTTATTCAAAAAAAACCTTTACGAATGTTTTGATGTCTAGATCTTGAAACCAACTTCAAATTCAATCTAGAATTATTTTAACTTCTCCACCATGTTTCTTGCTTGATCCAACTTTATCTCACTTTATATTTATTAATAGTCTCCCCTCTTTTTTCCCATGGAGGAGTTGTCTTTTTCATAATGTAGACTCCTACACCTATCATAGCAATAGTAAAAAGAACGAATACTACTTTAAATATCTGTTGATTAGATAGTTTCATTTGAACAAAAATAAAAAAGGGAAAGCATTAATCAATGCTTTCCCTTCATTCTATTTTAAGCTATTTTGCTTATCCTTTGATACCTTGTCTTTCTAAGAACTCTTTGTAAGCTTTTTTGTAGTCTTCTACTTCTGGCTCCATTGTAGTAGCCTTTTCGTAGAAATAACGTGCTTCTAAAGCAAGACCTTTGTCTTCGAAATAAGTAGCATAGAAGAAATTATCTAGTGCATTATTAAGATCTAGTTCTTTCTCGATATCTGAAAGTTCTTTATTGAAAGAAACCTCATCTTTTCCAGTTATAATCTCGAAACTTCTTTCAGAAGCTGCATTAGGATCGTTCTTAGACTTAACATTTAAGATGCAGATATTACCTTCTACTTCTTTACCCGCTAAGTTTAACTCTACTTGCTTATCAGACGTTTCAGTAGTATAAATAGCCTCGTCAAATAAGTTTTTAACTGTCACTACATAAGGACCTTGTTTAGTAGTTTCCCATTTAACAATAGTAGGAGATTTTCTGATTTTAGACGTTTTCTGTACTAAGATACTAATTGCCTCAGAAGCTCTTTCTACAGCACCTAACATATGTGCTCCAGTTCTACTTCCTTTACTTCCTGTCATTTTAGAAGCTATATAGCTACCGTACTTACTAGCAAAACTAGCAGACCTTACATTGATTTTAGATGATAATGTAGCTACATCGTACTCACCTTGTTTTTTTAATTGAATAGGCTTTCCACTTTTATGTACAAGACCTAAATATCCAGCTTGCTGGATTCTAATTTTTGATCCACTGTAGATTTTAGTACCTCTAGTTATAGGAGCCCATTTAGAATCTCTTTTAACCTCTGTTTTTCCTTTAGAAGAAATAACTTTAAAAATATGATTTTGAGCAGATGCTGTAAACACGAAGAATAGCATAGCTACCGATAGAGAAAGAACTTTAGTTTTCATAATAGTAAAATTGAGTTGTAAAATAGTTATTAGTTAATACTTTTTCCTTTTTAACTTCCTTGCAATATTCTTGCCAAGTCCGTAGTAAATCTCCAAATAGTCTCCAGCAAGTAATACTACTCCTAAAAAGGCGGCAGGAAATTTAAACTCGTAATCATGATTCATAAATAAATACCCGATTAAAGTCATAACTAGAAAAACAACAACTATGCCAAGAAGCTTCGTGACACCGTCATACCAAACTTTATAATCATAATAAATAGGTCTATAGATAGCAAATACTAAGTAAGACAATAGTAATCCCCAAAAATACCCCCAATATTTATTCATCTCGTCAATATAATTCCCTTTCAATACAGTAGATATAATATTTGCATGAACTACTACCCCGTACATGTCTTTATGAGCTTTACCTATATACTTAGCATTAAGTGGCGTAAAAAAACGATCTTCATCTGTTCGTTGATCAAGTGTTTCTCCTAAAAACCCCAAAAGAACAATTTTATTTGCAAAAGCACCTTCTTCTACTTGTCCCTCAAACAGTTCATACCAATCGTACGCTTTAAAATGAGCTTTATCATAGTACTCGAGGTTTCCTACATAATTAATTACCTCACTCGCTAAATTTCTTTTGTGAAGCTTTTTCATAGCCTCTGGTGCATAATGTCTTACTATCTCTATAGCAAATGAATGCAGTGTGTCTTGAGTTGTATTAATAGTTGCTTCAGGAATGAATTTTCTACATATAGCAAATTCATCGTAAATATCATCTTCATCTTCCTCTGTTTGCATATTTACATATCCCAAATAACTGGCATTCTCTGTAAATAAAGAATAACTATATGTAATACCATCAAACTTACCCAGTCCGTATTTATCATCTAATGAATTATGATGAAAATCTAAGGCTTCACAAGCAAGTACTAGATTAGGTGTATTGGCGATTGCATTGGCAAAATACATATCTTGCTCAACATCGTCCTTCGGCTTTCTAAACATGGCATCTAACCCAACAACAGCAGGAGCATCAGCATTAATAATATTTAAAAGGTCGCCTATTTCACCTCTACTCATGTGACCAATATTTACCAAAACGATATTGGTGTCAAATTCTACTTCGCCACTTCGTACCTCCCTATATTCATCATTTTTGTTAAACTGTGAGAATACAATGTCTGTTAATTCCACATCACTGAATGCGTCTGAAACAGGATTCAAAAACTCTATCTCAACAGAACCAATTGCTTTTAGTACTAATAAGAAAATCACTAACGCCAATAGGTTATCGTAGTGAAATAAATTTCTGGGTGTAAAAACCGCTTTCAAAAACTGAAGTATAGTCCTCATATCTAGCTTAATTTAATCTCTAAAACTACTCTTTTTTATTTACTATCGTAAGCAATTGGAATCAAAATTTTAAAAACATCTAACCCCTCTCTATCTTCAAACAAGGTTATTTTCCCATCATGGGCTTTCACTAACTCTTTTATAAGCATAATCGAAAAAGAAGCTGTATTTACATCAGCATCTGTACCATGACTATAAAACCGTTTTTTCAAGTCGAAAGGAAGTCCTTTACCTGAATGTCTCAATTCAAAACAAATCAACTCTTTTTCCTTAGAGATAGCTAACTCCAAATATTCATGGTGATGCGTATGTTTAAATAATAATGACAAAATACCTGACAAAAAACTATCTATAATTTCTTTGTCAAACTTCATATAAACTTCACTTTCATACTTATTGAATTTATACCTAATTTTATTAGCTCTTGCTAATCTTAAAAATGATTTATGAATAGTATGAGTGAAATGAACGATATCGTTTTCCTCTAAGTTCAATGAAAACAATGAACTATCTATTGGTGCTTCTTCGTCCGTTATTTTTTGGATAAGAGAGCTCATTTTATGCAAGTTCTGTTCTAATTCTAACTTATACTCTCTTTTTTGAACAGGTATACTATCTATAGTCTGTTGCAAGGGAGTTTTTATAATATTAAAAGGGATTTCTATTTTCCTCATTACATCTCTAAATAGTTTAGATTGAATGTCTCTTAACTTAATCTCGTTTTCTCTATTCAACATTCTCTTTTTCTCAACTATACCTCGCACATACCATCTATTCGATATAATAAAAACTATCGAAAGAATCGCTAACAGGATAACTGCATAAATAATTAAAAAAATAGGAGATAATAATAGATTTGGTAATACCCTTACTCGTAAGCGTTGTATTTCATAATTTTCACCTCCGTTAATTGCATATTTAACTAACAACTCATACCTGCCAGAAGGTAAATCACTATACCTAGCTTGATACTTTAGTTCAGTACTTGAATTCCATTTATCATCATAGCCATCTAACATATACGTATATTCTATTGTTGCATCGTTATCAAAACAGACATTCTCAAAGGAAAAAAAGCATCTTTTATAATCACTCGGTATAATTACTTCTTTTACATACCTAAAATCGGTTTTAATATTTTTTGAAATAGTTTTAATGCTTCTACCATCTAGTAACACATCTGTAAAATGAAAAGGGAAATCTTTATGTGACAATCTTTCAACCTGCTCTTCATTAAAACTGAAAAGACCCTTCATACTATTAAAGTAAAAAGATTCATTAGTAGGATTGTAATTCATTGATAGATGGATATCGTTCGTAATCAAATCTCCTTTTTTAATTACATTATAAATTTTATCTGTTTCAACATCTAGCTTAGACACCCCCCATTCAGAAATCATCCATATATTTCCATTAGGGTCTTCCTCCAAAGCATTAATCCACTCACTCTCAAGACCATCTTCTTTAAAATAATACTTAATATTAGTGTTTTTCGGGGTATATCGAACTAGTCCTTTTCTTGTTCCTATCCAGACATCTCCATTTTTGCTTTCTATAATAGACAGCGTAAACTTTGTACTAGATACTTTGCTGTTTTGTCCATAAATATTTATCAACTTTTTCTTTTTCTTATCATACTTAAATACCCCACTACTGTGTGACCCTACCCATACATCCCCTCCTCTATCTATAAATAATGTAACTTTATTGAATGAAGTAGGAAGATTTTCTTTATAAACAGAAAAAGATGCTAATGTATCAGTTATCGAGGTCGTTTTCTGATCAGTTTTTGTAGCAAATAGACCTTCACTAGATATTACCAACTCATTAGTTACTTTATTATACGCTATATGATTAATTGCTGTACTAAAATTAGTTTGATGTAAAAGACGCAATGTATTCAAGTCGTATGTAAACAACTTATTATCAAACGTAATCCACAAATAGTTAACCCCATCAGTTTCAATAAAGGTTTTATAATCAATAAAAAGAGTACTTGTTGAATTAATCGTTTTTTTAATTTGTAAAGGAATTTTTTGAACAGACTGTTTCTTTTCATCTATTAATAAATATTCATAACTATTAGTTGAAAGTATCAATCTTCCTTCTCTTAATAATTTGAAACTCGGAACGAAATGACTTTTATCTTTATCAGATAGGACATGATTAAAGGTATTAATATCATTTTCATTTAATGATATTTTAAATAAACCAAGGCTTGTACCTAGCCACAAGTTATTATCCCTTCCTACAACTATATGGTTACAAAAAACAGTCCTGTTTGAACTAATCACAGCATTCAAATTTGCTTCATGCACCAATTTAAAATTTAGATCATAAATCTTTAAATCTTTCTCTGTCCCGACCCATATAAACCCATTTTTAATTAACGCACAACCTATTGAACTTGGTAATTCAGATTCTATAGCAATTAAACCTGCATCAGTAATTACATATTTATGGTTAGCAGTAAGAATGACATTTTTCGAATCAATATTCTTTAATGTATAAACCTTCTTATCTAAAACAGTGGCTTTCTCAAACGTATCAGATGATTTAATATACTTATAAATACTTTTTCCTGCACACCATATTTCTCCTTTCTTATCTTTTATTATTTCCCCAAAAAAACTCCCTCCAATCCGATATTTTTTGAATTGATCAGAAGACACATCATATTTTAAGATACCATGTGTATTACTAGCCCACAAATAATTATCTTGAGCTACTAAACGGGCAGAATATAAATGATCCCCAACTATTGAATCTGAATGTGACTCACATAAATTAGAAAATTTATTTTTTCTAGGGTTATAACTATCAATCCCTGTACCGTATGTGGCCATGTACAATTTATCTTCGATAGACAGAATGCTAGACACATCATCATAAGATATAGAATTAGGGTCATTTTCTCTAGCATAATAATTACTAAACACTTTACCGTTATATCTAGAAACACCTCGTTGCGTTCCTAACCATAAAAACCCATCTTCAGCTTGATGAATCCCTATCACTCTATTGTGTGGCAACCCATCCTTAATTGTATAATGAGTAATCGTCTTATAGTAATTATTCGCTTTTAATAACTGTCCTGTTAAAACAAATACTAACACCAACGTATACTTAGTGATTTTGTCGATTAAATTTCTCATTTTTATACTTTTACTGTTATCACTGAAAATAGTTACAGAATTTATAGTAGTTATGTTTGTAAACATAGGAATTATACAGAGGAATGTAAACTCAGACTCACAAAAAAACGTTAATCGCACAATAGAACAGATTAAACATCTCGCTAAGAAAGGTACACACATTATTTGTTTACAAGAACTCTATCGATCTATTTACTTCCCTTTTGAAGAAAATGAAGCTCATTTTAATTTAGCAGAGACAATTCCAGGACCGTCAACAAAATTATTTACGGACTTATCTAAAGAATTAGGAATCGTTATCATTGCTTCTCTTTTCGAAAAAAGAGCAAAAGGGCTATATCATAACACAACAATAATCTGTAAAGAAAATGGTACCTATGAAACATACCGTAAAAACCATATTCCTGATGACCCAGGGTTTTATGAAAAATATTATTTCACTCCCGGTGATCAAGGATACAAAGTGGTAAATACTTCGTTTGGAAAAATTGGTATTTTAATCTGTTGGGACCAATGGTATCCCGAAGCAGCTAGATGTACGGCTTTAAAAGGGGCTGATATTCTATTTTACCCTACAGCAATTGGCTGGGACATGAATGACGATATTGAAACAATTAAGGAAGAATACCATGAATGGCAAACTATCCAAAAAAGCCATG
>JBGCEI010000178.1:0-3506 GCA_045106295.1 Cyclobacteriaceae bacterium | reverse complement strand
ATGGTATAATGAAGTAGAAAAGTCAACTATAAAATCTTTCCAAACTATTAGCAGAAGTATTCAACAGAACTACCAGACTATATTAAACTTCTTTGAAAGGAGAAGTACTAATGCTGCTGCTGAATCTTTCAATGCTAAGATCAAAGCATTTAGAACTCAATTTAGAGGAGTGAGAAATGTTAAATTCTTCTTATTCAGACTCTCTAAAATTTATGCTTGATTTTTCAATCCCACCATGTTTCTTGCTTGATCTATAAAAAGTAATGCATGAATTACAAATTTGATTTTGCCTAGAAAGAAGATTAAAAGAAAAAACCCACTTAGAAATTCATCTAAAGTGGGTTTACCTGAGCCTCTTGTCGGGCTCGAACCAACGACCTGCTCATTACAAGTGAGCTGCTCTACCAGCTGAGCTAAAGAGGCGCTTAAGGAGCACAAATATAGCGGTCTAATTTATTTCTACAAACAGAAAACACCCTTTTTTTTATTCTTTCATAAAAGGGTATTTCCAGTCTGTTGGAGGCGATAAATTTTCTTTGATTGTTCGTGGTGAAGTCCAACGTAGCAAATTCCATTTCCAGCCCGCTTTATCATTCGTTCCTGAAGCTCTTGCTCCACCAAATGGCTGCTGACCAACTACTGCGCCCGTAGGCTTGTCATTAATGTAAAAGTTACCCGCAGCATAGTACAACTCTTTACTCACAAGAGCGATAACATCCTTATCTTCAGCAAAGATAGCCCCTGTTAGCGCATAGTCTGAAGAAACATCTACTAACTCAAGCACCTCTTCAAACTCGTCGTCTTCATACACATGAATAGTTAAAACAGGTCCAAAAATCTCTTCACACATAGTAGTAGAAGATGGATCTGGAGATAAGAAAACCGTAGGTTCTACAAAGTACCCCATCGTTTTATCTGAATCCCCTCCATAAATAAGCTCTAAGCCTTCTTTTTTAGCTACCTCTATGTAAGAAGTAATTTTATCGAATGCTTTTTCATCTATCACTGCATTCATGAAACACGTCAAGTCTTGTGGATCGCCTATTTTAATCTGTTCTAAAATAGTAATAAGTCTATGCTTCACTTCTTCCCATAAAGAAACAGGAATGTACGCTCTGGAAGCCGCTGAACACTTTTGCCCTTGGTATTCAAAAGCACCTCTTACTAAAGCCACAACCAAAGCATCTACTTTGGCAGACTCATGAGCCAGTATAAAATCTTTTCCTCCCGTCTCTCCTACTATTCTAGGGTATGAGTTATAATTAGATAAGTTATTAGAGATCGTTTGCCACAACGTATTAAAAACCGTTGAACTACCTGTAAAGTGAAGCCCTGCAAAATCTGGATCATTAAAAACTACTTCTCCCGCTTCAGGACCGTCTGCATACACTAAATTAATCACTCCATCAGGCAAACCAGCTTCTTTCAATAACTCCATGATGCCGTATGCTGAATAAATTTGTGAATCAGCAGGCTTCCAAACAACTGTATTTCCCATTAAAGCAGGTGCGCAGCATAAGTTAGCAGCAATAGAGGTGAAATTAAAAGGAGTAATCGCAAACACAAAGCCTTCTAATGGTCTGTATTCCATCGAATTTTGTATTCCCTCAACGGAAACAGGCTGTTCTGCATAAATTTGTTTAGCAAAAGCTACGTTTAGGCGTAGAAAATCAATAAGCTCACACGAAGCATCAATTTCTGCCTGATAAATATTTTTAGATTGACAAGCCATCGTGGCTGCATTTACTCGTTGCCTCCAAGGTCCTGCGAGTAAGTCTGCCGCCTTTTCAAAGATAGCCGCTCGATCATCCAAACTCATGGCTTTCCAGTCCTCTTTCACTTCTAAAGCACACTCTATCGCTTGTTTTACATCATTCCCATCCCCTTTATAATAAGTACCTATTTGTAGTGAATGATTGTGTGGACATTTAACAGCAACCGCTTGAGTAGATCGTATCTCCCTCCCTCCTATTACCATAGGAATATCTTTTACCTTACGGTACACTTTTTCTAGCTCTTTTGCTACCGCTTCTCGTTCTTGAGAGCCTTTCGAATACGATAAAACAGCTTCATTCTTTGGTAATGGGTATCTCATAAGATGGCTTTTAATTCAATTAACTTCGTTATCTGATACGTAAGAATAAGGTTATGGTTCGTTTTTAATGGATTATAAAACACCTGATCTATGCCCGACCTCTGTGCACCTATCATATCCGTATGCAGGTTATCTCCTATCATCAGGCATTCTTGCTTCTTCGTCCCTATTTTATCTATCAACTTAGAAAATATCCTGCTATCAGGTTTTTGGATACCATAGGTCTCCGATGTAATTATTTCATCGAAGTAGTGATCAATATTCGCTGCTTTTACCTTTCTGAATTGTGTTTCCTCAAATCCATTGGATATAATATGCAGTGTATATTTCGGTTTCAGGTAATCTAATACTTCGACAGTTCCTTCTATTAAGTTTCCTTTCAATGGACAACTAGCAATATATTCTTCGTCCAATTGCGCTGCTAGCTCATCATTCTCTATCCTGTGCTTATCCAATACACGCTGAAAACGAATAATTCTAAGCTCCTCTTTACTGATACTTCCCTGATTGTATTCTGTCCATAATTGCTTATTTACTTTACGGTAAGTCTTTAAAAAAGCCTCTGGATCTATTTTGTATAGCCTATTAATTTGGTGCTTTTCTATTAGCTCTCGAAGTGTTTCATTTGAGTTTTTGTCAAAATCCCATAACGTGTGATCGAGGTCAAAAAATATATGATTGTATGTCTTCATTATTCTTACAATTCAGGTAAAGTATAAATTCGTTTTTTATTATGTAACTTCCTGATTGCCAGTTCATTATTAGCATATTGAATTCTAAAATTCTTCAAATCATTTACCAATAAAGAATCGTTTTCTAGGTAATTAAACAAAGTGGTAATAATGCCATTTAAACCACCCTCTATGCTGTAATATCTCCACTGATCTATCTGCTCTACATTCAATATCCCCGCACTTTTTAAGTACTTAATATGCCGAGATACTTTTGTCTGCGTAAAATCTAACACCTGTTCCAAATCAGCAATGCACATCTCATCGTTTTTATAAATCAAAAACAAAATACGTACCCTCGCCTCCTCACCAAACGCTTTAAAAAGGTCACATCCTAAACTGATCGTTAATGCTTTTATTTCTTTTACTTTCATTATTTAGGCTTTAAGATGTTAAGATAATGAGACTTTAAGACTAAGTTAATCAGCAATTTGGCGTCTAATAATCTGAGAGTCTTAAAATCTTACAAAATGAAGTTATTCATTTTAGGTCTATTCATTTTTTTATTTTTGAATAAGTTATCCCCACCACTTACCCATTGCATCAATTTTATGTATTTTTGTTCCAATATTTTTAGGGTATGTCCCTTCTAGGGTCGGGCTATTGGCTATTACTCCTCGCTTCGCCATTCCTACCGGCAGGCTGGCTGTGGGGTAAGGGGTTCTATACCTGATTTGCTT
>JBGCEI010000177.1:0-2841 GCA_045106295.1 Cyclobacteriaceae bacterium | reverse complement strand
TCTTCCTTTAGTAACGCCATTTGCTACCATATAGACAATACGAGACAATGCGTCAGCTTCACATTCGCCCATTTCATCAAGAAATATAGCCCCGTCATTAGCTTCTTTGCATATACCTTCTAAATTATTATCAGTGGCTCTAAAAGTACCCATTTCGGTATTACCCCAGACAGACATAGCAACTTGCAGAATTGAGCTTTTACCTATTGAGCTAGCACCAATAAAATGAAAGAAGCCACCCTCTTCATTCATTAGTTTTAATATAGGAGCAGTAAGAGCAGCCATAATCGCAAAACAATGTAAGTGGTTACCTCTAGTTACTGCTCCAACTGTTCTTTGCCATTCTTTAAGACTTCCTTTTTTTTGCAACTCCCTACTGATAACGCCTTTTTGTTTTAGTTTATACTCGGCTTTATTATCTTGGGTATCTACTTTGTAAGTATTTCTTGGTTCATCAACAAAAGGTAATATATAAGCATTTTTGTTCTGCCAACCTGCTTTACTAATACCTATTGCTCTATCTTCTGGCTCAAAATTGTTGAGGTAAAAATTCAAGGCATAAGTATAATCAGTCTTAAGGTGGGGTATTGATAGACCTTTGTCTAATAGTTCATTAGTCGTATCTTTATCGCTGGCAATATAAAAAAAAAAAAAAAAGCACTCTACCTTTTTATTTCTTCTAGTAGCTATTTCTACAAGTAAACCATAATTACCTTCTGCGTCTTCCATGCAGTACAAGGGTTTTATATACCCACAAAGAGAAATCCAAGTTTTTATAATTTCGCCGCTTCTTTTATCTTCCTTAACTTTTTCCCACCATAAATTACTAGTTTTTGAGTTGAGTTTGTAGTTAGCGTCCTTTATATGCAATATTTCCTCACCTTCTTGTTTTAATTCTCTAACCGCTTGAACATCTTTTATTACTTCAAAGAATGGTGCAAAATCTTCATGCTCTTGGTATTTTTTAATTAATTCACTAGTCCATCCATCAGCTAAACAGTCGGCAAGGTCGTGTTTATCAGGTACTCTTCCGCCTCTAGCTTCTGGTTTATTATCTATTATCTTAAAACGCCCTAGCTTCTTAACATCCAAACCTTTGATACTATTTACTGAATGACTTAGTAATATTTCATTGACTACTTTTGCATATTTAGCTCCACCTGCGTCGTTATCTGGTGAAATTATTACATCTCTACTGCTTAAGTGCGACCAGTTGGTTTTTCTTGGTGAGCCTGCACCATTGCAAGAAGTAGTAACTACATAATCAGGGAATAATAGCTTTGCTGCTTCTGCTGTTTTTTCGCCTTCTACAATAAGAACTGTAGCATCAGGTCTTGCTACTATTTCAGGTAAGTTATAAAGAGGTTTACCTTCAACACTCCAAGAGGCTTGCCATTGCTTTTTTATATAGTCGTAGGAGTGCATAGCAAAGGACTTATATTTATCTCCACCTACATTTTTATCACATCTAACAACACAGCCAACAGGTGCATTTTTACTGCTGTAGTAATGGTAGAAAGACAGCTTGCCACCTTTGAACCTGTCTTTTGTTCGTCTACTCAAGTTATTTTCTGTCAACTCTGGTACGTTCAAGCTAAGTTCTGCAATTTCTTCTTCTGTTGGTTTATTATCAACACTTGTAATAGCTTCTTGTTCAGATTTTAGAATATCCTCATCTTCTTCAATGGAGTTATCTATCTTATTATTAATATTTGCTGCTATATGAGCTTCTACAGAGATTTTAGTAGCGTTTTTCTCTAACCTAGGAACTCCAATATAGTAGCAAGCCTCAACTAGACTTATTCCTTTTATATAAGAGGTTAAACCTATAAGGTCTTTACCAGCATCATTTGTAGCAAAGTCGCTCCATGCACCAGTTGCTCCGTTGATACGAAAAGAGCCTGTTTTATTATCGCTGCGTGTTGGGTTTTTTATTTCATACTCATTGCCTACCCACTTACCACTAGGTAATAGTTTAGTTATATAATTTTTATATTCTTATCTTTTTAGTAAAGTATGAGCCTCCTCAAAGAAGTATCTATCATAATTTTGCATATTATTTCTCCATGCTTTTAGTTAAATAAAAGTTCTAGAGAAAAGCCTTACTTCTTGAGGTTGGAACAAAAATAGCAATACAAAATCACTACATAAAAAAAGCTAAAAAGCTAGCTAGTTTTATACAAATAGATACAAAGAACTTGCATGAGACGAAGTTTTTTACTATATTCGGATTAACGAATAAAAAAAACTGGTGTCATCTAGTCCTCCTTTTTATTTGTGGTTTGTTTTTTCATTAATAACGTCGTATCGCTAAATATTCAGTTATTAATTCTTCTCAAAAAGTTTTAACTTTTCTGCGGACTTATTCAACTCGGATAAGTCCTAAGAACTGTTTTTTAACATACTCTAAATTTCCATTTTTATCAAGTTTAGTTAGTTTATTAATCCTAACAGCCAAAAAGTAAAATATACTTCTCTAAGTCTCTCTATTTGCGTAATTTGTACATTCTATTACTTACTTGATGAGTTAAATAATATCTGCTAGTTTTTAATTACGGTGTTTCGAAGCACTAGACAAATTTAAATAATCCTAGTTATGCTAGGGGTCTATTGTTATAAGTGCCTTTAGCATGAAGTTCAGTAGAGGTCGTTTGTCTGACTTTTCGAAACCCCTAGTACCAAAATTTTAATTTAAATTGCTAGGAGGTTTTAAATGCAAAATTATAAAATTCCACGTACAGAAATTCTAAAATTATACGAAAGTTCGCTTAATGAAGTTTCGGCACACAGTATTGGTCAATGGCTTAAGTCAAAGACTGAAGACAAATATATTGTTGTTCC
>JBGCEI010000176.1:0-5621 GCA_045106295.1 Cyclobacteriaceae bacterium | reverse complement strand
TTAAGAGTAATGGGTAGAGCAACGCAAGGTGTGAAACTGATCAACTTAAGCAAAGGAGACATTATTTCTTCAGTAGAAAAAGTAGAGAAGGAAGAAGAAATCGAAGAAGTAGAAGGCGCAGCAATTGAAGGAGCTGAAAATGTAGAGGGAACTGAAAACACGGAAAACCCTACAAACGAAGCAGACACTTCTTCTGAAGAATCGACTCCAGATACTGAAGAGTAAAAAGTAATTTAAATCTAATTGAAAGCCTCTTCATGATTTTATGGAGAGGCTTTTTCTTCAATGTTTAAATTTCTTACAAAAACTTATGAAAGCGATATTATTATTAATCTTTGTGTATGTTATATCATTAAATAATATAACATTAGGACAAGATAATTTCATTAGCTCAAAAACAGGTGTTTCAATAGGATACATCATGTCAGATATGATTTTAACTGATGAAGAATACAAGCAACCAGATTGGGAAAATGACGAATTAAATCACGGCTTTTTTATTGGGGGAAATACCATTATTTCATTTAAAGAAAAAGTTCAAAAATAAATATCGGCTTACAACTAGAGTATAAGGGAAATAAATACTCTGTAAATGGATTTAATGTGGAAAGAAATTTCTTTCACTTAAATATGCCTATTAACTATTTAATTGATTTTGATGAAGATGAATCAGGCTTAAAATTAAACCTAGGTTTTTATACTGGTGCACTTATAGGGTCTAATCTTACATTACAAAACATAAACAACAATCAATCTGAAACATTCAGAAACAAAGATTTAGATAATAAAACGTTTGATTATGGCGTTAACATTGGTCTAGCATACAGCTATGAAAAGGTTTTATTAAAACTAATTTATAATAGAGGTAGTTTTGATATCTATGGAGATGGATCAGATTTTATAAATATCATGTTAGGCTGTGATATCTATTTTAATTAAAAAAAGGTAAGTAATTACTTATTTCTTAAAAACATAATTAGAGTAAAGCTCACCCTAGTTCTTGCCTCATTTCTAAAAATACGTCTTCACAGCAAATTCAAATTGCTCAATAAATATTACTCTAGACGATCCCTATGAAACTTCAAGCTCAATCACTACCCAAATAAAGCACTAAAATGAGCTTGAAATAAAAAAATAATGAGCTACGAATAATTAAAAAGATCCATCCAAAACGAATAAACAAGAGTAAAACTTACATCTAAAAATAGAACGAGGGTAAATAATCAACTTATTTACCCTCGTTAATGACAAAAAATAAATTCTAGAGCCAATTCTCAAAAAACCATAATTTCAAGCTCAATCAAAATAGAAATAAAGCTCAAAAAAGCACTAATATGAGCTTGAAACGAAAAAAAATGAGCTACAAATAATTACGAAAAGGCAATTCTTAATTATGAACCGAAGCGTAGTTCTCTTTGAATTCTTTGTAATTCCCAAAACAGAGAGCATCTAAAACCTCTTCCTCTTGCATGACTTCATTACCTAATTGAGCCACGATTTCAGCTTTGTGATTGGCTACATACTTTCTGAAACGAAAGGGAGAGAATGAATATTCTTCTTTAGTAGTATCCCAAAATACTTCAGGAAACTCTTCATCACTAAATCCACAACGAACAGTATAACCATGATAAGAATTAGGCCATTGTCTTCCATCAAAAACCAATGGATGAATAATGTATAACACCTCTTCTCCAAGGATAGAGATAAAACCCAACAATTCTACACCTGTCTGTTTCAACAGGTGATCGTAGGTATTAGAAAACTTCTTTATTAATTGATCTTGCGTCAAGGTGCTCACTATTAATAACCTCCCCTATCGATGTATTGCTGCAAGTCTTTATCTCCTCTTCCAGATAAGTTCACTACTACTACATCATCTGCTTTAAATGACATTTTATCTAAAACAGCAAAAGCATGCGCTGTCTCTAAAGCAGGAATAATTCCTTCCATCCGACTCACTTCAATAGCAGATTTGAATGCTTCATCATCCGTTACACTGTAGAACTTTCCTCTACCGGAATCATACAAATGCGCATGCATAGGACCAATCCCTGGGTAATCTAATCCTGCTGACATAGAATACGGTTCAATTACTTGTCCGTCTTCTGTTTGCATCACCAATGATTTACTTCCATGGAGAATACCAGATTTCCCCGCATAAGTAGTTGCTGCTGTTTTATCGGTATCTACACCTAGTCCTGCCGCTTCCGCTGCAATTAGTTCTACTGAATTATCATCTAAATAATGATAGAAAGCTCCTGCAGCATTACTTCCACCACCTACACAAGCAACTACATAGTTTGGTAATTCACTACCTGTTACTGCTTTTAACTGCCACCTAATCTCTTCGCTAATTACTGCTTGAAAACGAGCGACCATATCTGGATATGGATGTGGCCCAACTACTGACCCAATGATGTAATGTGTATCTTCTGGGTTATTGATCCAATAACGCATAGCTTCATTAGTAGCATCTTTTAGCGTTTTAGAACCACTCTCTGCTGCTTTTACTTCAGCGCCCAATATTCTCATTCGCTCTACATTTGGACGCTGACGCTCTATATCTATCGCTCCCATAAAGATGATACACTCTATTCCCATCAAGGCACAGGCAGTAGCTGTAGCCACACCATGCTGACCAGCACCTGTCTCTGCAACTATCCGTTTTTTATTTAGTCGCTTGGCTAATAAAATCTGTCCTAAGGTATTGTTTACTTTATGTGCTCCTGTATGACATAAATCTTCTCTCTTTAAGAAAATATTCGCCCCATACTTTTCAGACAATCGTTTGGCATGATACAAAGGAGTTGGTCGCCCAACGTAATCATGCAACAACTCATCTAGCTCTTGCTGAAACGATGGTTCGTTTATGATAGACAAGTAATTTTCTTGTAGTTCTTGAATATTAGGATGCAACATTTCAGGAACAAATGCTCCTCCAAACTCGCCGTAATATCCTCTTTCATCTACTTGGTATAACATATTCTAGTCTTTAGTATATCTTAAAAGATCACTTTTTAATATTTTTAGCCTCTCCACATCTTTGTTTCCCGGCTCTATTTCAAATTTACTATTCACATCAATAGCATACAACGGTAAGTCCTTTAGTATTTCTAAATCAGCTAACGAATCCACATCTATTCCGCCTGCTAAGAAAAAAGGAATATTCAGTAAATACTCTTTTAATACAGACCAATCGAAGGTAATTCCATTCCCTCCTCTGTTTTCTCCTTTGGTATCAAATAGAAAAAAATCAATTACTCCTTGATAGCTTTTCAATAATTCATGATTCAACTCATTCCTTACTCCTATTGCCTTAGAAATGATGTAACCTTTATCTTTTAATTCTTTGCAATATTCATGAGATTCTTCACCGTGTAATTGGATAAGGTCTAAACCGTATTTTTCTACCTTTTCGGTAACAAAGTCAATCGATGCATTCACAAAAACGCCTGTCTTTTGCACACCTTGTAACTCATTTAAAAGGATTTGATCGACCTGATCAGCATTCCGTGGAGATTTCTCGTAAAAAATAAAACCCATATAATCAGGATGCACTTCTTGAATTACCTGATGAATATTATCAGGCTCTCGCATTCCGCACACTTTGAGTTTTACTTGCGTCATTTCCTTTACTCTTTTAACCATCGAACACGTTCGAAAGTTCTAAAAACAAAAAAGCCATCTCTGTAGAGATAGCTTTTATTGTAAAATTGTATGAATGTACTGTTTATGCGTAGCTATTTAACATCACTGGCATTACTAACATCAATACATCTTCATTTTCGTCATTCGTTTCTGGAAGAATCAATCCCGCTCTATTTGGCTCAGATAATTCCATTACTATTTTAGGAGTTGTAATGTTGTTTAACATTTCCAACATGAACTTCCCATTGAATCCTATTTCGATATCTTCTCCTTCAAACTCACACGTTAAACGTTCGTTAGCCTCATTTGAAAAGTCTAAATCTTCTGCAGAAATCACTAAATCACTACCTGTAATCTTCATTCTGATTTGATGCGTCGTTTTATTCGCATAAATAGCGATACGCTTCAATGAACTGATCATCTCATGACGATCAATCGTTAATTTCTTAGTATTGTCTTGAGGAATTACGTTTTCATAGTCAGGAAAACGCTCATCGATCAAACGACAAATCATTTGCACATTCTGAAAGCTGAAATAAGCATTGGAAGGTGTAAACTCAAATTTCACGACTGTATTATCGGAAGTAGGTAGTGCATTCTTTAAAAGCGTTAGTGCTTTTCTTGGTAACAAAACTGTATTGTGTGTATCAGAAGCAATGTCTACTCTTCTGTAACGTACTAACCTATGACCGTCAGTGGCTACAAATGTTGTATTGGTGTCGTTAATAGAAATATATACTCCAGACATTGCTGGTCTCAACTCATCTGCACTAGTAGCAAAAATCGTATTCCCAATTGCTTTCGCTAAAAGGTCGGAAGGAATGTCTAATACAGCCCCATCATCTACAGTTGGTACTCTTGGAAAATCAGTTGCATTTTCTCCAGACAATTTATATCGTCCATTTTCAGAGCTTAACTCTACACTGTACGTTTCTTCTTCGATAGAAAAAGTAACTGGTTGTTCTGGTAAATTCTTTAAGGTATCTATTAATATTTTTGCTGGAATAGCAATGCTACCATTTTCTTTCGCTTCTACTCCGATCTCAGTAATCATGGACGTCTGTAGGTCTGAAGCTGTTACTTTTAATACGCCATCGTTTATTTCAAACAAGAAATTCTCCAGAATAGGAACTACTGGATTGGACGTAATAACACCGCTAAGAGATGATAATTGCTTTAATAATGCGGAAGATGATAGAATAAATTTCATAGATTTTGGCCTAATTCTTTCTCTAAAAGATTAAATCAAGGCAAAAGTAAAAAATAATAACCGTAAGCTATGCCTTTTTGTGTGCATATTTTCGTTTACGGATCAAATATTTGCCCACACCGAATAGTACAATAAGAACAACTGGTATCACTAAATTAATCACTTGCCAATACAAGCGTTCGTCTTGGACTTTAAAAAGGCTTAATGGACGTACTATTCGTTCTCCTGACTTAGCACTAATTATCGCATTCCCTTCCGTTAAATACTCTAAGACTGTTTTAATAAACTCTGCATTAGCATATTGTTTTCTTCCGTACGCATCAAAACCTAATGGATACTGTTTATTCGTTTTTTCATCTATGATATCGCTAATCATATCTCCATCTGCTACAAATACAATTCGACAATTTTTATTTTTTTCTATGACAGACTGCCCTTTAATTGGGGATGGTCTGTACTGAAAATTAGATACATATTGTCCTTCCAATAAATACGAAACAACAAACTTACCCTCTTTGAACTGCGCTTCTTTTACAAGGCTTCCGACCTGACGGTTAATCAATACGGGCGCATTTATTTTCCTAGAGACTTTAGAGCTAAACAACAACGGTGTTTTACGAATTCCTTTTGCTTTGGTGGTATCGATCGAACTAACAAAACGAGCGGCTACAGCATCTAAGTTTTTCACTATGGGGGAAGCTGTATTGAAGTTGTACAAAAACGGGAAATAATACCAGTTGGCGCCATCTATTTTGACACATTG
>JBGCEI010000175.1:0-27296 GCA_045106295.1 Cyclobacteriaceae bacterium | reverse complement strand
GGCCAGTCAGTTTGTACAAGTAATAGAAGAGCGACAAGGTCTAAGCATTGGGTGTATTGAAGAAGTTGCTTACCGAATGGGTTATATTTCTAAAGAACAACTCAAAAAGCTAGCAGAACCATTGGTAAAAAGTGGTTATGGAAAATATATGATGGAGATTGCTACTCAAGAGTAGACTCACTCTTATGAATAACTTTTTGTATAAACTCCCATTCATATCCTCTTCCTTGTAGGTAAGTAATCAATTTTTGCTTTTTTACTAAGCCAGAATATTTGGATAATTGAAGTTCCTTTTTTTCAACTATGCCTTCTAGTCTACTGAGGTAATCATCATCTGTAATAGTTTCTAATGCTTTATTAATCAGGGTAGTATTGATCGCCTTTTTCTTTAATTCAAATTTAATCTTAACCTTACCCCACCCTTTTAATCGGAACTTCCCATTGGCGTACTCCACAGCATAACGTTGGTCATCTAGGTAACGCTCTTCCTTTAACCATTCTATAATAGCTTCTTCTTTCTCGCTGGGTAATTCAAAACTGACTAGTTTTTTCTTTACTTCACTGGTGCAGCGTTCTTGGTACGAACAATAACTAGCTAATTTAATTCTAATTGGACTCACTCTTCTGCTTACCTCTTAATCCTTTAATAAAAGAAAAACAAAGAAAAATATACCCCATGGCATAATACTGACCATGGGTGGTATTCAATGTATCTTCTACTAAAAAAGATAGTGTAACGATACCATAATGCATAATCAAGAACGAACACTGCAAATAGTTTTTAGCATAGAATAAAGGATAGTAAAAGCAAAGAACAAAGACAATCAATCCCAAAATACCGTACGAAATAGCATATCTAAAAAATTGATTGTGGGTCAGTTTATATTGATCCTTATGAATTAATGGAAAAGATCCAGTGTAAGCCTCGTTAATACGGGCTTTATAATTACCTACTCCTACTCCTAACCATGGGCTCTCAAAGAAAACTTGTTGACTTACTTTATAAGCATATACTCTTCCCGCTAGTGAATACTGGTTAGCGCTTTCTTGCTGATTGCAAGCAGCTATATCATTCAATGTATTGGTCATTTTATTTTTAAATGTAGGCATTGATACATACGCTATTACTGGAACCAGAAAAATAACAGTATGCAGACAAGCTATCAATAAATATTTTTTATTCTTAAAAGAATAGTATGTACCATACAGTACGCCCATTATATAAAAACTTACTAAACCGCTTCTTACAGAAAATATATGTAGAAAAATAATTAGAAAAATAGCACCTCCTAAAATGACGTTTCTCTCCCATTTATATTTCCACTCGAACTTCTTTTTTAATAAATAAAACGCTGAAAAAATAGCACTAGTAACCATTAAACTATAACGAATATGGTTAATACGTATAGGCATTATCTTTGAATACATATACGATATATTCACTTCTTTAAAGTGAAAAAAGTAGTTTATCAATAACCCTAAAGAAAAGAGAACAGTTATCAAAAAAACGACATATAGCACGGTGAAAAAATGCTTCCTTTCAATTCCAGGAAGAAAGCTTAGTGTAACAGGAAAAATAAAGAACAAGGCTTTTAACTCTAATGCGTGTTTGTAATACGGTTCATTTCCAACTTCCGTCATTCCATACTGAGCTAGCTGAAGGAAAATCGGGAAAATAAAAAAAAGAAGAGGGTAAAATTGAGAAAAAGTAATTTTCTTTTTACTCTTAATAATATAATAGAGACTTGAAAGCCCCATTATTAACATACTAGATGAAGCAAAAGCTTGAAAGTCTGAAATAAAAAACTGACCAATAAAGAACCCTAAAAAACAAAGGGTCATGAAGTGCTGTATGGTCAATAATTTTTTTGTCATATAGAATTGTAAAAGTAGGTTTTTATTTCATTTATAATACGATTTTCTAGTTCAAGGTTAACTCTTTTCTAATTCATTATCTTTTTATACTTCAACAATCGTCGAAAAAACAATGCTTTTTCGTAATTTGAGTCAATGCTTTTATTGTCTGACATCTACTCTATTCTACGCAATCCAACGACAAAAGATTCTTTTGAAGAAAAAATAGCTATAAAAAAGCTTCAAATAGACAGCCGAAAATCAGGAAATCCAAATCATACATTATTCATAGCTATCGAGGGAGAGCGACATAATGGACATGATTACATCGCTCATTTATATGAAAAAGGATACCGCTATTTTTTAGTAAATGAATCAGTCGTATTACCTTTTCTACAAGATGCTTTTTTTGTGCAAGTAGTAAACACTTTGAGTGCTTTTCAAGAATTAGTTAGCCATCACAGAGATAAATTTAAAATACCCGTAGTTGGTATCACGGGTAGCAATGCCAAAACAATCGTAAAAGAATGGCTTTCTTCCATACTAAAAAAAGATAAACAAGTAATTAACAGTCCAAAAAGTTATAACTCACAAGTAGGTGTCCCTTTATCGGTATGGGAAATGAATACCGCAGACCAGGCAGGTGTTTTTGAAGCAGGAATTTCTACGGTAGGAGAAATGGAAAAGCTAGAAAAAATTATTCTACCAACACATGGTATTTTTACTACTATTGGAAGCGCACATGACAGTGGGTTTGAATCCATGAAGCAAAAATTGTCTGAAAAATTAAAATTGTTCAAACATACAGGATGGTTTGTTTACTGTAAAGATCATGCTCTAATTGAACAAGCAGTAAAAGAAAACCAATTGGCTAGTATTTCATGGTCCAGTACAACAAAAGCTGATTATGAAATTAGTTATTCTACTGTTGACCATACGACCGTAATTTCATGTTATTATCAGTCAAAGACATCTTCTTTCAGCGTTTCATTATTCGATAAAGCATCCTTAGAAAATATCACACACTGCATCGTATTTTCTTTGGCGTTTGGTGTAGCCGAGGAGACTATCCAAAAAGGGTTATCTGAAATTACAGCAATCTCTATGCGAATGGAATTGCTAGAAGGGAAGAATAACTGTCATTTAATTAATGATGCTTACAATAATGATATAGTGGGTTTAGACATGGCTTTGGATGTTGCTGAGCAGCAATTTAAAGACAAAAAAAACACGCTGATTCTTTCTGATTTACTAGAAACAGGGCAAGAGCTTCATAAGACAAATAAAAAACTAATTCAATTAATCGATCAGCATAAAGTAGATCGCTTTATTGGAATAGGTGAGCAATTAATAAGAAGTAAGCCCATAACAGGTGATTACTTTCTAACAACGAAGGACTTTCTGAAATCTTCTATTACATTTCAAAATGAACTCATTTTAGTGAAAGGAGCAAGAAGTTTTGGCTTTGAAGACATCGTTGATTCTCTCGTTCAAAAAAAACATGAGACAACACTTACTGTAAACCTATCCAGTGTTCGAAATAACTTAAACTATTACCGATCTAAACTGGATCATGCTACCAAAGTAATGGTAATGATAAAGGCATACGGCTATGGTAGTGGAAACCACGAAATAGCCCAACTGTTACAATATGAAAAGGTAGATTATTTAGGTGTTGCCTATGTAGATGAAGGAATTGATTTACGTCAATCGGGTATTGAAACACCTATCTTGGTGTTGAATGTATCACCTCATGAATTTGAAAATTTACTCGAATTTGAATTAGAACCAGAAATCTACTCGTTGAATCAGTTGAGTCAATTAATTCAATTTGTTAAGCAAAAGCAAGTCACCATGAAAATCCATTTGAAAATGGATACTGGAATGCACCGATTAGGCTTCATAGAAGATGAGTTGGAAGAATTAACGACATTGTTACAAACAACTCAACAACTTAGTATAAAGAGTATCTTTTCTCATTTGGTTGCTGCCGAAGAAAAAAATGAAGACGATTTTACAGCTCAACAGCTTATTCGTTTTGAAAAAATGGCTAAAACAATAGAAAATGGATTAGGCTATTCCTGTTGGAAACATATAGCAAACTCGTCTGCCATTAGTCGTTTTCCTAACGCTCATTTTGACATGGTTCGTTTAGGAATTGGCTTGTATGGTATCTCTCCTATTCCTATCGACAATAACTATTTACAACCAATCGGAACTCTTCAGACAACTATTTCTCAAATAAAGACTCTAAAAAAGGGAGACACCATTGGTTATGGAAGGACTGGGAAAATAGTGACTGACAACCAGCAGATTGCCACTATTCCTATTGGCTATGCCGATGGTTTTGACAGAAGGTTGGGTAATGGAATAGGTCACGTTTCCATACATGGTCTTTTAGCTCCTACTATTGGAACAGTCTGTATGGATATGGTAATGGTTGACGTGACTGGAATAAATGCAAAAGAAGGCGATTCTGTGGAGATATTTGGAGATACCATTTCTGTAGAATCATTGGCTGACACCATGAATACTATTCCTTATGAAGTATTAACTAGTATCAGTGAACGAGTAAAACGAGTGTTTGTGAGTGAGGAATAGCTTTGATAGCCAAAGCTATTCCGCCTTTTGTTTACTAGCGGACAAATAAAAGGTGTTACCAACTCAACTTTTTTCTTTCTCTATTCGTTGTTAAAAGCAAATAGAGAAATATGCCTACAAAACAAGAATTCCAAAACCACCTAGATAAAGCCATCAGCTTCGATACTTATTTTCAACAATTCGAAGAAAAAGTGCTTCAAATTAAAAAAGGAAATACGGACATACCCTATTCTGAGTTTTACTTATTAAATCTACAACGCCTTAAGCGTAGCGTGAAGCAAACCGTATTAACAAAAGAGTTAACCCAAACGGTAGGTCAATTGAATCAGAAAATCACTTGGTTGGTGATTTCTGAATACTGGTGTGGCGATGCTGCTCAGTCTCTGGGAACAATGAAAAAAATAGTGGATGCATCCAATGGGATGATTGAGTTTAAGCTGGTTTTTAGAGATGAAACCCCAGAATTGATCAATGCATTTTTAACCAATGGAGGAATAGCCATACCTAAAATCATTCAACTGAATGATTCATTAGATCTATTAGCAGACTGGGGTCCACGACCAGCAGAAGCGCAGCAAATGGTACAAACCATTTTAAAAGAAGGGAAGCCTTATGCTGAAGAGCTACATAAATGGTATGCTAAAAATAAAACAGTTGATTTACAAAGTGAATTAAACGCCTTTTTACAAAAGGCTAAATTGTAGCTTTCCTGACAAACTAGTAGTCAAAAATATTACTCCTTTACATAGTATGTAAAATAAGTTTTATTTTTATATTTTTTCTCGCATGTTGCTATTTTTCTGAAAAGAGCCGTTTAACCTATTATTCACATATTGTTTACCTAATTCGTAAGGATATGTAAATTCATTTCATCATTTTTGTATAAAAATAGGTATTATGGCTTTTGAATTAACCAAAGAGCTTCTCGAAAATGTATCCCAAGCAGTTGAAGAAAAAGATGCCCTTTATCTTCAGCCCTTCTTTGTAGATCAGCACATTGCCGACATCAACACTATTTTAGAGCATTTAAATACAGAGCAGGCGTTATTTTGTTTTGATTTAATATCGTTCGAAAAACGAGCTGAGCTAATCAGTTACCTAGAGCCAGATACCCGTATCCCCTTTTTAAAGAACTTCACGTCTGAACAATTAGCCAGCTATATCGAAGCCATTGATTCGGATGATGCGGCAGACATTCTAAACGAACAAAAAAATAAGACAAAAGAAGAAGTGCTTTCACTAATTAGTGATGAGAAGTGTACTTTTTTGAGAGACTTACTCCGCTACGATGAAAATACCGCTGGTGGTCTCATGGCAAAAGAATTGGTTCGTTGCAACATAGCATGGACAGTAAAGCGTTGTACAGAAGAGATTCGGAATCTGTCAGGAATAGTAGAAAAGGTGTTCTCCGTTTATGTAGTAGACGATAAAGGAATGCTTTTGGGTTGGATGCCCATGAAGAAGCTATTGTTGGCTAGCGAGAAAACGCCTATTGCTGAAATCTACAGCCCTGAAATCATTTCTATTAAATCGTACAAAGACGACGATGAAGTAGCAGAGGTGATGCAGAAATACGATTTGGAATCTATTCCTGTTGTTGACATTAAGCATACTCTATTAGGTAGAATTACCATTGATGATGTAGTCGATGTAATCACCGAACAGGCAGAAAAAGAAAAGCAGTTGATGGCTGGGGTTTCTGAAAGTGTAGAAAGTACAGATAGTATCTGGACTATTTCTAGGTCTCGCTTACCATGGTTAATCATTGGAATGCTGGGTGGATTATTGGGTGCTCAAGTAATGGGCTTCTTTGAGGGAGACTTGATTCAAGTACCCGCTATGGCATTTTTTATTCCTTTGATTATGGCTACAGGAGGAAATGTAGGGATTCAATCGTCTTCCTTAGTGGTACAAAGTTTGGCAGACAAAAGCGATAAAACAGAGAGCCTACGTGATAGTATTTGGAAAGCATTATTGGTAGCTATAATTAATGGACTGGTCATTTCAACTTTAATGTTTGGGTTGAATGCGCTTTTCAATGGACAAATAGATATCGCCTTTGTAGTAGCTGTAGCACTTTTTAGTGTCATCATTTTATCGTCTTTGATGGGTACCATTACCCCGCTTATTCTAGAAAAATTTAAAATTAATCCTGCCTTAGCTTCAGGACCATTTATTACAACTTGCAATGACTTATTAGGTATTGCTGTTTATTTTTTTGTTGCACGCCTCCTTATTATGTAACCCATGCGCTGTTTAATTATTAACGACATGCACCCTTCCATCTTTCCCTTAATGGAAGAATTAAATATTGACGTAGATTACAAACCAGATCTTTCTAAAGAAGAACTACTAAACTGTATTGGTGAATACGAAGGCTTATTAGTAAGGGGAACCAAAATAAAGCAAGACATATTAAAAAAAGCAAACAAGCTTCAGTTCATAGGTAGAGCAGGAGCAGGTCTTGACAATATTGACATCGAATACGCAGAGAAAAAAGGAATCCACCTATTCAAAGCACCCGAAGGAAATCGTGATGCTGTTGCTGAACATACGGTAGGAATGATTTTGAGCTTATTCACCAACCTTAGAAAAGCAGACCTAGAAGTACGTGATGCCATTTGGGATAGAGAAGGTAATCGTGGGTACGAGATCGGTGGAAAGACCGTAGGAATTATTGGCTATGGGAACATGGGGGAAGCCTTTGCCAAGAGATTAGTTGGTTTTAACTGTAAAACGATTGCGTATGACAACGAAAAGACAAATTACACCAGTAAATGGGTAGAAGAAGTACCTTTAAAAACCTTACAAGAACAAGCGGATATCGTGAGTATTCATGTGCCACTCACAGAGATTACCAAGGATATGTTTAATTATGAGTTCTTTTCTAAATTTAAAAAACCCATTTTTTTAATTAATACGGCAAGAGGTGAATCATTGCTTTTAGCAGATTTACTACAAGCTATTGAAGAAGGAAAGGTTTTAGGTGCAGGATTAGATGTATTAGAGAATGAAAAACTAAAGACACTAACGGAAAAACAGCAAGCTACCTTTAAAAAATTAGTTGCTTCCAGTAGGGTAATCCTTAGTCCACATGTGGCAGGATGGAGCTTTGAATCGCATATTAAAATAAACGAAGTGTTAGCTCAGAAGGTGGGAGTGTTTTTGGAGTCTAGAAGGTAGTTAACTTTATATATTTACGGAGTAGACATAAAAGTAAAAAAGGGTTAATTGTACTACAATTAACCCTTTTTTGATATGTTTAAAAATAGAGGTTAGTCTAATTCACATTTCCCTCCACCTATAGCTGCAATTGCGCTAAGTGCTTCACATGCGTCTTTTGCATCAGATTTTTTAGCATCTTCAATTACAACAACGTCTTTTGCGCCACTAGAATCAGTACACGTACAATCACGGTCTTTTTTACAAGAAGACATAGATGCTACTAATAATACTACGGCTGATATTGCAAGTAATTTTTTCATTTTTATGTTAGTTTAAGATTTAATCAAGTTCTTTAATTTTTAAAGAACTCTTAAAGTAAGAGTAATAAAGTAAATTTCCAATATTTCGTGTAGAATTCCTCTAGAATTCTACACTATAGGAGACTGGATAGAGCTTTTGTTGAAAAATTCAATTCAACTCTTTTAAATTTATTTGATGATGTACTAATGGTTGGGGCTCCCGATTTCTCGGAAGTGACCAAAAAGGTGTTGTATTAGGGCTAGCAGTGAAAAGCCCACAGGCGACTAAGGAGGAGAGGATTTAAAACGGATAGCCCTATCCCAGAGCTAAGCGACGGATGATGCCCAAAAATAGATACTTAATTTATTACACCTCCATAAACTCCCACGCACTACGGTATCCGTTCTCTTTTTCAATGTAATCGATCATATTTTTGTAGAACGTATCCGTTCCCAGTGTTGCACTGTCTCCCACGATAATGAGTTTCTTTTTGGCTCTTGTCATCGCTACATTCATTCGCCGGTAATCAGTTAAAAAACCAATCTCTCCAGTGTTGTTAGAGCGGACCATAGAAATGTACATCACGTCACGTTCCTGTCCTTGAAAACCGTCAATGGTCTGTATGGTTAGATTCATGGAAGAAAGTAAGTCAGACTGTTCTAAATCTTCTTTCATACTCAATACCTGTTCCTTGTAAGGGGAAATAATTCCGACACTAAAATCATTGAAATTCTCTATGCCTTCGCATAATGCCGTGAGATGTTTTTTTACCAAATCATACTCTTCAGGGTTGAACAAACTCCTCGATTCTTCAGGGCTTTGTTCATTGAACCCACAACCCGCCGTATCGATGAATTCAATAGGAAGTTCATCGTTTGGTAACAGCCAATGCTGCACCATACCGTCTCCCTGGAGTTTTCCATCGTAAAACTGCTGATTAGAAAAGCCCATAATTTTTTCATTCATGCGGTACTGAGTATTCAATAAAGTAACCGCATTCGGAAAACGAGCAATACATTTTTCCATCAAGGTAGTTGATAAACCTCCTTTGGCAGCCTCTCTCGATTTTACAGTTGGAGGCAATTGAAACGGATCTCCAGCTAAAATAACTTTATCAGCCTTTAAAATTGGAATCCAACAAGCAGGTTCCAACGATTGAGCCGCTTCATCTATGACCACTACAGGAAAACGTCTTCCAGTTAAATGCCTATTATTGGCGCCAACTAGCGTACAGACCACTGCATCGGCTTCGCTAATAATAGTAGAAAGCAAATGATTTTCTAATTCAATTGCCTGATGCTTTAATTCCTTTGCTTCGCTGTACAGTTTGTTTCGCTGCTCACGTTCAGACCGACCAAAATTACGTTTGTATTTCGAGGCCATTCGTTTGTACTCATCAGCCTGCTTACGCAAGCGTTTAATATCTTTGTAATACTCATGCTCTGCTACCAATACCTCAAGAGAACTAGAAACCACTGCTTCACTAATTCGTGATAAATTTCCAATTCTCACCACCTTTACACCTTCGTGAACCAAGCGTTCTGTCAATACATCCGCCGCCGTATTACTAGGCGCTGACACTAATACATTTTTAACTTCTTTGGATAGTAGTTTAATGGTTTGGACCAATGTAGTTGTTTTTCCCGTTCCTGGAGGACCATGAACTACAGCCACATCTTTAGCAGCCAACAATTGATTAACCGCATCATTCTGAGAATCATTGAGGCTTTTTAATTCCATGCGATACATAATGGTGTCGAAACGAGGAGCTTCGTTTCCCATCAGTATTTCTCGTAAGTCAGCCAGTCTATTGTTTGTTGCCTTTTCTACATAAGTCAAGGCTTTTTCCATTTCCTCAAAACTCGTTTCATCAAATAACAAGCGAACGCCAAACGGTCCTCTTTTGATGAAATCTGGCAATTCATCACTTGTAAAATTAACTCGTATTTTTGTGTCTGTCACAAAGTGGATCACTCCTTTGGCAACATCATCTCCAGCAAATACTTCTACCGGTTTGCCCGACGATAAAAACGATTTCTTTTTTGCCGCTTCTTTTCTATTTCCTATCAAATAGGTATAATCACCCAATCCATAACCATTTTCTTCCAAACGAATGGGATGCCAACAGACACCTTTCTTTATTTGATCTTTAATCGTATTATTTTGAATAAAAGAATAGTACTGCTCTTGTTCCTCCTTTTTTTCGATGGCAAGAAGTCCTCTAAGCTTTTCTATTTCCTTTTTTGAACTGATCATACTATCTTTAGTGTACTAGTGAGTAAATTGAGTCAACAAAGATACACCTAGAAACGTAGCAACGAACTTCTTTTTCTGAATAAACAAAGGTTCATAAATGAGTCCTAAATTTTCAAACATTCCATTGGTCAAGCTGATTCGCTTAGTACGGTTTATTAACCTTCTTATTCTCGGGCTTATTCAATACCTGGTTTATCTCTTTTTATTAGATTTACCGTTTAGCATTTATGAATATCCCCTTCACCTAATTGTCGGCAGTACACTCTTTGCCGCCGCCTCCGGTTACATCGTAAACGATTATTACGATGTAAAAATAGATGCTATCAACCGACCAGAAAAGGTCGTAGTTGGCAGAGCAATTAACAGAAGGTATGCCATGCTTTGGCAAAGTCTATTGAATTTTGTAGCAGTTTTAGCAGCTTTTTGGGTCTCCTACAAAATGGCTTTTTTAGTCAGTGTGTCGATTTATTTTTTGTGGTTCTATTCTAATCACCTGAAGCGTAAACCGTTTATTGGAAATTTTGTAATTGGCTTACTTGCTGCCTTAACTATTTTATTGATCCCATTTCATTACAAAATAATAAGCCAATCAGTAGTGATGTATGCCTTCTTTTCGTTTGCTATGACGATTATCCGTGAAATCATTAAAGACATGGAAGACCAAAAAGGAGATGAAAAATTTGGGTGTAAAACATTACCCATTGTCTGGGGAATTCAAAAAACAAAAACGATCATTTATAGTTGCATTGCATTGATTCAATTATCCATTATTTACTTTAGCATAATTCATGCGACGTTTAACCCACTATTGATCGCTACAGGAATTAGTCTGTTTTGGTTGATTTTTAAATTAGTAAGAGCAGATACGACGGAACAGTTTCATCAACTGAGCACACTTTGTAAAGTAATTATGTTATTGGGAGTTGGGAGTATGGTGTTTGTTTAAATAATTTCAGGTTCCAAACTACAAATTTCAATTATCTAAAGTCTACTATCTAAGCTCTTCTTACATTTTCAAATAAAAATCCTTTGTCAAAGAAATGTAATCGTCCGTGTAGATATGACGTGCTTTTTCAATGACTAACTCTGTAATGATAGGTGATGGCGTCTCTATTAATTTTAATTCTAATAAACTCCGTTTAATACCTGCTTCAATCGTGCCATTTACGTGAGTAATTCGTAAAGGATACAGACCAAATTCGTTTGCGGTATTTAGTACTTCTTCTTGCTGTTCAAATGGAATTATTAATGCACAGATACCATCCTCAGCAAGTAATTGACTCATCCCTTTTAGTAAATAATCAAAAGGCAAAGCATCCGAAAAGCGTGCTACATTCCGTTGTTCATTAGGAGACTTTTGACCTTCTGGAAAAAAAGGAGGGTTACTGACAATTAGATCATAAGCTTCATCCATTTCTTCTACAAATTCTTGAAAGGCAGCGTGGTAACAAAACAGACGGTCATTCCAGGGAGAGGCTTCAAAATTAGCTACCGCTTGTTCAAAAGCAGCCTCATCTATTTCTAACGCATCTACATCAGCCATGTGGAAACGCTGTGCCATCATCAACCCAATCAATCCCGTTCCTGCTCCTACATCTAGAATACTCATAGGTTGAATAGTTGGGTTTACCCATGCGCCTAATAGTACGCCATCAGTTCCTATTTTCATAGCGCATTGATCTTGAAGGACACTAAATTGTTTAAACTGAAAGGGCTTGGACATCGTTTTTACACTAATTTAAGTTTGAAATTTCGGAATTAAGTTCCGGAATTTCAAAGATGAATAGACAATTTATATCAACTAGATAAGCACCCTATTACTTAGATGAATAATGTAACTAAACAGACATACCATTATTTTTCTTACTTACTTAGCCTGCTAAAACCAACTAGTACAGAACTATTTAGTATATTTAGTTAAAAAATAAACCAACTGAAACATTCAAGTAAAAAGTAGTTAACTATTGGTAACGAAGGCACTAGTTTTTTTTAATAAAAAGAAATTGTGTTACCAAAGTCTTAATACTAGCTACTTGATACTAATTCAAAACACATGAAACGACTTTATACCTTACTACTTACTCTATTTACTTTTTCACTTGGCTTAGCTCAGGTTCCTGATGATCATACAAGTTGGGATTTTACTTTTTCTAAAGAAACATTATCCAAAGGGGACCAAGTGGATGTCATCATAAAAGTAGACATAGCAGATAACTGGTACATCTATTCTATTGGTTACAAATGTGACCCTTTACCTACTACTATTGTATTTGAAGAAAACCCTGACTACCAATTAATTGGTTCACTAAAAGCTGTTGGTGACAAAGTAAAGAAGGACGAGATATTTGGCTGTAAATACCGCTACTTTTCTCACAAAGGAACTTACACTCAAAAGGTAGAAGTATTAGCTAATAACCCTTCAAGCCTCTCTGGGACTTATGATTACCAAACCTGTACAGAGTCGCAGTGCATTCCATTTTTTGGCAACAAATTTTCTATTGAAACGGCAGGCGGGGGCATTGCCCGTAGGGAGCACCATACAAAAACAGTTCAGGGAAATAATTTAGTAACTATTAATTCTTCAGGATCAGAAGATGAATCTTCTAAGCAATATTCTGTAGACCACACTGCTTGCAAACGAAAAGCTGGCTTAGACGATATTGTAGTCAATCGTTTTTCTAAAGAAGTCAAAAAACCTAAGAACTTTATTACCTTGCTCTTATTTGCCGGAATCTCTTTTTTGGTAGGGCTGGGTGCTTTACTGACTCCTTGCGTATTCCCTATGATTCCTATGACGGTTAGTTTCTTTACTTCCAATAATTCATCTAGGTCGTCAGCCATTCGTACAGGTTTACTGTATGGTTTTTTTATCGTTTTTATCTACACCTTATTAGGTACACTGATCGCCTACATCAGTGGCCCTGGTTTTGCTAATTGGTTAGCCACTAGTTGGGTGACTAATATCTTATTCTTTGTGGTTTTTATTTTATTTGGCCTTTCTTTTTTAGGGCTTTTTGAAATTACACTGCCTAATAAATTCATTAACTCGGTAGACCAACAATCCGAAAAAGGAGGAATATTGGGGATATTCTTTATGTCGTTTACACTTGTACTGGTTTCCTTTTCGTGTACGGGTCCATTGGTAGGAACCATATTAATAGAGTCTGCTGGCGGTGAATGGAGAAAACCTATTGCTGGTATGTTGGGTTACTCTACTGCCTTTGCTGTTCCATTTGCTTTATTTGCTATTTTCCCTTCTTGGTTGAGCCGTTTACCAAAATCTGGCGGATGGCTAAACAGTGTAAAAGTGATTTTTGGTTTGTTGGAGCTGGCATTAGCTTTTAAATTTTTAAGTGTGGCAGACCAGGCGTATCACTGGCATTTATTAAGTAGAGATACGTTTCTAGTAATTTGGATTGCTATTTTCGGAATCATGTTTCTTTACCTAATTGGGAAAATAACACTCTCGCATGATAGTAAATTAGATCATTTGGGTGTGCCTAGGTTATTATTTGCCATTGCAACCTTAGCTTTTACCATTTATATGATCCCAGGCTTATGGGGTGCGCCATTAAAATTCTTATCAGGGATATTGCCTCCCAAAACAACTACTCACTTTTCACATACCCCTATTCAAAGTGATCCACAGCATATTTGCGAAGAACCGTTGTATGGTGATCAATTGCATTTGCCTCTTGGGCTTTCTGGTTATTTTGATATTAGACAAGCTATTTGCTGTGCAAAAGAGCAAAACAAACCTCTTTTTATAGACGTAACAGGACATGGGTGTACTAACTGTAGGCAGATGGAGGCTAGTGTATGGTCTGATCCTCAGGTGCTAGAAAAATTAAAATCTGATTTTGTAATTCTAGCCATGTATGCCGATGATAGAATAATAGAATTGCCTATAGAAGAACAATACACGAATTCAGAAATGGAGAAAATAAGTATGATGAGGGAGCTGAATAACGACTTTTTATTACATAAATTCGGGATCCATGCTCAGCCTTATTATTTAATCTTAGAAGCAAACCAAGAAGGTGAACTGATTATACTAAATGAATTAACTGATCCGCATCAGTACAACTTAGATACACGTGCCTTTTTATCGTTTTTGGACAACGGTTTAACTAATTTCAAAACGTTTAAATAAATCATATAAATAGCTTTCTAGCGCATTAAACTAGAAAAAGAAAGGGTTCATCTAGTTCTTCTAAATTTGATACTCCTTTTTGTTAGTTTTATACCAAGAGAGCTAGTAATAGCTTTTGGTTTGATGTTTAGTTTAGGCTATCCCCTCTCGGGGGATAGCCTTTTTTTATATCCCATTTAAGGTTACTTTTGTGTAACCGCTAAGCGTAATTTATTTGAAAGACTTACTCCAAGAAATAGAGGGGTGTGTTTTATGTACTTCTCATCTCCCATTGGGACCAAGACCTGTACTAAAGCTACTCTTACCAGTAAACTAATTATAATAGGGCAGGCGCCAGGAACTGCTGTGCACGCCAGTGGAATTCCTTGGGATGATAAAAGTGGAGAGAATTTAAGAGAGTGGACTTAACTAGATGCTGATACATTTTACGACAGTTCACAGGTAGGCATCATCCCTATGGGTTTTTGTTACCCAGGCAGAGGAAAAAGTGGCGATTTACCACCCAGACCTGAATGTGCGCCTGCCTGGCATGAGCAACTATTCGAACAAATGAAGGAAGTAGAACTGGTTCTGTTAATTGGTAAATATGCACAGGACTATTACTTAGGTAAGAAAGCAAAAAAAACACTAACTGAAACAGTGCGATCGTATCAGGACTATTTACCTCGCTATTTTGTGCTCCCTCACCCCTCTCCAAGAAATAACATATGGCAAGCAAAGAATTCGTGGTTCAAAAGAGAGGTAATACCTACACTCAGAGAAGAAGTACAGCGTATTCTAACTACCTAACTAAAATATGAAGTTCACTATTCCAGACTACTCATTTGAAGGGTATATTTTTGATTGCGATGGTACACTAGCTGATACCATGCCCTTGCATTACATAGCATGGAAAGAAGCATTAGCTAAAAACGGAGCTACTTTCAATTTCTCAGAAAAATTATTTTACAGCTTAGCTGGAATGAGTTTGGAAGATAGTATCAATTATTTCAACAGGGAACTTAACGAAAGGTTAGAGCCTACTTCTGTCGATAAGCATAAGGTTTCAATATTTTCAGAATTAATACCTCAGATCAAACCTATTCAATCAGTGGTGAACTACGCTATTGACAGAAAAGAAAACGGGTTTCCAATTGCTGTTTGTAGCGGAGGGTGTAGAAAAGATGTGTTTGAAACATTAGACCTTTTGCACATAAAAGACCTTTTTGATGTCATTTACACACAGGATGATGTGCAAAAAGGAAAACCAAATCCTGAAATGTTCTTAAAAGCAGCAAATTTCATGCAAGTACACCCTGAGAAGTGCCTCGTTTTTGAAGATGCACAAAAAGGAATAGAAGCCGCCGAAGCTGCAAATATGCAATGGACACTTATTCCATCACAAGTGATAAACTAATAGGAGCTGTTTTTCATAGCTTGATTCAATTCTTTAAAATCTAGCTTTCCCTTCGTTCCTTTTAAATAATTAATAATAACAAGTGCTTTCTTCAACCTAGTACCAGAAGTTTTGGGCTTACCAATAAGGTAAAGTAATGAACGTTGCTTCCCTCGTGTTAACGCATGAAAGTAATGGTCTCCTTCAGAATCTTGACCCATTAGTTCTTGCATCTCTTCCGGCATAGGAATGCCGTATTTACTGGTGTCTTCTTCTAAAGAAACGGTAAGCTTACTCCCCTCTGACAAATCGAGTTTCTTCTTTAGTTCTTTATTAATCATAATAAAGAAGCCTCCAGCTCCATCAGACATAAGAGCGGCATGAATACATTCTGTATTAGACAAGCAGCATATTACACGCTTTTTATTCCTTCCTTCGTCAATAAATGGCTTTATATACTTTAAAGGCACTTTAATATGCCCTCCCCACAGTGAGTTATCAGTAAACACTTCATAAACAGCCGTAAACTCTTGTTTCATGTCACTGACTTTTAAAAGAAGAAACTAGAAAATCATCTATTTAGAATACCTGCCTAAACACACCTCCATCTGTTCTTGCATGTCTCTCGCTTTTCTTTTGGATACTTGTGCAAAATCTTCTCCATCAGATGCATAAATGATACCTCTTGATGAGTTTACTAACAAGCCACAGTCTTGATTCATCCCATAGCGAGATACTTCTTCCAAGCTCCCTCCTTGTGCTCCTACCCCAGGAACCAATAAGAAATTGTGAGGAATAATCTTTCTAATACTCTCTAATTCAGCAGCCTTGGTAGCGCCAACTACAAACATCATCTGATCTACAGAGCCCCATTCTTTACTCTTTTTTAATACTTGTTCATACACATATTCACCACTTTCAAGTTTCATGGTCTGGAAGTCATATGCTCCTTGATTAGAAGTTAACGCTAAAAGTATCACCCACTTTTCTTCAGTCTGTAAAAATGGCGTAACAGAATCTTTCCCCATGTAGGGAGCTACTGTCACCGAATCAAATTCATATGTTTTAAAAAAGGTATCTGCATACATAGCAGCGGTATTGCCTATATCACCTCTCTTGGCATCTGCTATCGTAAAACATTCGGTTGGAATGTACTCCAGTGTTTTTTGTAATGACTCCCATCCTTTTGATCCCATTGCTTCATAAAAGGCTATATTTGGTTTGTAGGCAACGCAATAATCTGCAGTAGCATCTATTATTTGTTGATTAAAGGCAAAAATGGGATCTTTTTCTTTGAGAAGATGTGTTGGAATCTTCTTTAAATCAGTATCTAAGCCTACGCTTAGGTACGATTTCTTGGTTTTTATTTGTTGAATTAATTGTTCTCTAGTCATGTTTTTCTAAAATCGACCTAAAGATAGTGTAATTCTATCTCTCCAAATGCAAAAAATACTCAGCAATTAAGTAGATTTAAGATTAGGTGAATAAAACAAGATGAATTTTTTAGAAATTTCAATAGAAATACCAACAGCACTAAGCGACGAACTCAGTGCTTTATTAGCAGAAAAAAAGTATGACTCTTTCTTAGAAACTGATTCAGGAATCAATGCTTATATCAATAGTGAGCTATATGATGAAAAAGCACTAACATCAGTCTTAACCATCTTATCTGTAGAACCTAAATTTAAAGTCAATAGATTAGAGAATAAAAACTGGAACGAAGAATGGGAAAAAAACTACGACCCTGTAATTATTGGTACTGACATACAAATAAGGGCTCCTTTTCATAAATCTGCAGGGTGTACACATGAAATCTTAATTACTCCAAAAATGTCATTTGGTACAGGTCATCATGCCACTACGAGTTTAATGCTGCAACACCAGTTAACAATTGTCCATACAAATAAAAAGGTCGTGGATGCAGGTTGTGGTACTGGCGTACTCGCCATCATGGCAGAACTACGAGGATCTACTGATGTAACAGCTTACGATATCGATGAGTGGTCTTACGAAAACACATTAGAAAACATCGCTTCAAATAACTGTGAGCATATCCGTACCTATTTATGCGACAGTATCGATACGCTTCCAGAAAAGGAAAAAAGAGATATTATTTTGGCCAATATCAATAAAAATGTACTTCTTAATGAAATACCTAACTTTGCTTTACGTTTAACTAAAGGAGGTAAATTGTTAATGAGTGGTTTTTTTATTGAAGACAATAATGACATTGAGCAATCAGCAAAAAAAGCAGGCTTACATCTCACAAAATCTTCTGATGACGGGAAATGGTCGTCTCTAGTATTTACTAAATAAAGTTCATATAACATAGGTTACACAAAGTCTATTAATAATGAAACGGATAACATACATATTCTTATTTCTACTAATAGCAATTGGTGCTGTAGCTCAAAACGAAGAAAACCAACTTACGTTTGACGAGCAAACCGAATCTAAAACAATCACTATATACGACAGTATAGTAGCCGGTCTACAAAGCTTACATGAAGATGTAAGAGTAGAGAAAACATTTGAGTTTACTAAACTATGGAATACTATCTTATTAGAACAACAAAAGGATACATTAGTATTAGCCGTGAAGGCAGCAATCAAAAAAAAGCTTACTTGGAGCGGAGCACTTTCACAGCTAGTAACCCAAATACATGAAGCTGCAGTCGTACAAAAATTCCCCTCTGAAGCTATCGATTCATTACTTTATGCCGATCTACAACTCATCAGACAGGGAGAAAAAGAAGAAATTCATTCGTTCTTAAAAAAATCAACGCACCTTATTAAGACAGGTGTAATCCATAAAATAGGAGCTTATGAAGTGCGAATAGCCAATCCAACAAATATCTTTTTTAAAGCACTATTACCACAAGAAGAGTCTTTTGAAGAGGAAACTATTGAGCAAGAAGTAGAGCCTCAAGAGGAAACAAAAGAAGAAAACTCTGGTTGGGGAGAAACTGGTGAAGATGATGGTTGGGGCGATGAGGAGGACCCTTGGGGAGAAGAAAGTGAGAAAGACCCTTGGGCTGACTTTGGAGATAATGGTACAGAAGAGGAAAAAACTGATGATTGGGATAGCTGGGAAGAAAGTACTGACCCCGACCCTGCTAATATCTTTGAACCTGAAGAAGAGGAATCTATTTTTGCTATAGAAGAGATTCCTCTTATAGAAGGAATGATAGCTGAGGTGAATGATGTAGACCTCGTATTTGCTTCCCAATACGATACTATTGTCCTAAAGAACACGTCTGGTTCATTTATGTATGATCGCAACATATTTGTAGGCAAAGGTGGCTTTTTTAATTGGCAACAAATTGAAGGTTTAGATACCATTACAACAAGTTTTGAAGAATTTTCATTAGACTTAAATAAGCCTACTATTGAAATTGGGCAAGCTTCCACTACTTATCCTAAACGGTTAGAAGAGCCTGCTCTTGGACTATTCGAATACCGAATGAAAAATAGTCCTAAACAAAATAACAACTACACATTTCCTAGGTTTATATCTTACAAAAGTCAGTATCAGATTCTAAACCCAGGGAAATACTTAGACCTGAAAGGGGGCATTCATATTAAAGGGAAAAAGATTTATATTGAATGCTTAGAGAATAAAAACGGTGAATTACGTTTTTCTCATGACAATCACCAATTCAAGCTAGAGTCCAATATCTTCGAATTAGAAGAGGGCTTTATTAGAAGTAAGTATGCTAAGTCTACTGTCTACCATAAAAGAGATTCTATTTTTCATAAGGGGCTATACGCTAAATATGATAAATATAAAGAAGAACTTAACCTCATAAAAAACAAGAATACATATATGAAGTATTCTCCCTTTTCTGACTCGTATCATGATATCGAAATAGACGTGGACCAACTCTTCTGGAGCATAAATGACTCTGCACAACATATTATATTTAAAAACTTTTATGCAAGCCATGTCCGTGAAGCTTCATTTAAATCTAAAGCCTTTTATAGCAATGAAAAATACATTCAGCTAAAAGGGATTAATAGATTCCATCCGCTTCAATTAATAACAAACTTTTGGTATAGAAATAGAAAGCGGCCTTTCTCTCCTGAAACATTAGCCGACTATGCTAATCTAAAAGTAAGAGACATAAAAAGTGCCTTGCCGACATTAGAAAGCCAACACTTAATATCTTATGATCGTGAATTAGGGCTAATTGATGTAGAAAAGAAAGGCCGCCTTTGGCTCATGTCTCTAAAAGGTCTTGTAGATCATGATCAGTTTGAAATAACGTCCTTAAATGCCTCCTCGTTTAATGCGGAGATGAGCACTGAAACTGGGGCTCTTAAAGTATACTTTGTCAATAAACTGTCGATTGCTGATTCTCTAAAAATAGACATTACTCTAAGTGATAGTACCGTGGAAATACATGAGAACAAAAATTTTGACTTCGCAGGGAAAATAGAAACGTCTATGGAAAAATTTAGTGGATCCAGTTTCCACTTTAATTATGATAGCTTCTTTGTACAAATGGATACGGTAGACTACATCGCTATTTCACTTGAAAACAAAAATGAAAAAAACACTACTAAAAAGAAAGAAGAGGACGGAGATGGGGTGGATAGAACACTACACAAATCGTCAGGCACACTTTATTTGAATGAACCAAACAATAAGTCTTTCACCATTTTTTACCCTCAATACCCTTATTTCCATTCACAGAGTGGCGCCTATGTCTTCTTTGACCAAAAACATATTTTAGGAGGCGCCTATGGTAAAAAAGTATATTTCTACATCCCTCCGTTTGCTATGGATAGTTTAAGTCATAATGGGTTAAAAGAGGTGCGATTTAAAGGTGATTTCACTACCAATAATATACTTCCTGATATGGAAGAAGACCTAATCGTTATGGAAGATAAGTCTCTTGGTATTCAAAATAAAATACCATCAAACGGTTTCCCATTATATGGTGATAAAGGAACTCTCTTTGGTGAGTTTAAAATGGATAGACAAGGACTACGGGCAAAAGGAAACTATACTTATTTAAATGTAGATGCTTATTCAGATGACTTTGTTCTTTTTGAAGACTCTGTAGTAACCAATGGTACTCTTCTTACACTACAACAAGGAACACATGCAGAAATCGAGGGCGAATATGCTCCATTCCCCGCTATGAGTGTCTCAAATTATCGACTCGTAATGGACAAAAACAAAGATCAATTCACTATTTCTAATCTAAAAAAAGATTTTTCTTTGTTTAATGGTGGTGCATCTATGAGCGGTACTATGACTATTTCTAAAAGAGGAGCTTTTGGGCAAGGTGTATTGAAAAGCAAAGGAACACGTGCTTTTTCCTCTAACTTTATTTTTAAAGAAACTAGCTTTGAAAGTAGAAATACAAAGTTCGAGATTCCTTCTACAACTCCTAAAACACCCGCCCTTACCTGTGAAAACGTAAAGTTAGATTTTAAATTAGATGATAGAGTAGCCTACTTTTCTCCTGAAAAAGCTGGAGAAGCTAGTAACAGCTTTCCTCTATTAAAATTTAAAACATCTCTTTATAGTGGTGTTTGGCAGATGGATGATAATACCATTTCTTTCTCATCAGATCATACAGATACTACTTTGTCTATCTTCCGTTCTACCCGTAAGGATCAGGACTACTTATCTATTCCAGCCAAAAAGGGAATCTATTATAAAGATTCTTTAGTATTAGTTATTAAGCAAATTGAGAAAATACGAGTTGGTGGCACAGAAATCTACCCAAAAGGAGACTTTGTAAAAGTAAGGGAGAATGCTGAAATAGATTCTCTTAAAAACGCCATTATAAAAGTAGACACTACCCACCTGCTATATGACGCTTCTATTAAAATACATTCTCGAAACCGTTTTGATGGAACGGCAAACTATGATTACACCATAGCTGATGGTAGTCGCTTTGTATTACCTTTTTCTGGCTTCAGTAAGCATGAAGAAAAAACAGACTCTTCTACTCACATCATGATAAAAGCGACTACTACTGTAAGTGAGGAAGACCGCTTTTATGTCCAACCAAAAATGCAATTCAAAGGCGATGTCACGTTTTATTCAAAAAAGAAAAAATTAGCTTTTGATGGTTATATAAAGCCTTCTATTTCTGGAGCAATCAAAATTGATGAATGGATACGGTACACTTCTACTGGTGAAGATGAACTAGTTCTCATTGCTCTTGATAGCTTATACAATGAGGAAGGTAAACAATTACATAGTGGATTATTCCTTTCCCATGTTGATAGAGATTTGTACTATAATTTATTAGGCCCAAAACAAACTCCAACAGATAACTCTTCCTTCCCAACGGAAGGTTACCTATTTAGAGATGAATCAAAAAAACAAGTCTTGGTTGGTCCTAAAAATCGAATCGAAAAAACAAGTTCAAAAGGCAACCTTATGACATATGACGAACGAACCAATAAATTATACTTCGACGGTAAATTCAATTTGTCATTCGCTAAAGACAGCAATAATGTAACGCTAGAAGCAAGCGGAGAAGAGGAGTTTAACATACGATATCAAAGACATAAGGTGAATAGTATGATGAAAATATTTTTTAATATTCCTCTTCTAGCGTACAGTAAAATGGCATTTATTTTTAGTGACCTTGCCGATGAATTAGAAAAAAGAGGTGCTAGTGAAAAGATAACTAACCGTAATAAGCGAGCCATCCAATTTTTCAATGACTCTACCACCGTTGAGGATTTAGACTTCACAGACCTACCTCCGTTTATGTCTAACATAGCACTAGCAAAGGGAATTGTATTTACCGATATTAATATGACTTGGTCACCTGATAATAGCGCTTGGTATAGTCAAGAAAAAGCTATTCTCTCTAATATTAGTCGTACAGAAATAGATGCTGAATTCACCACTTATTTGGAAGTAATTAATTGGACTGGTGGAGACGTTATAAACCTTTATATGGAAGCAGAAGGAAAAACTTGGTTCTATTTCTCTTATAAGGAAAAAGAAAATACCCTCTATGTAAGGTCTTCTAAAAAGGATTTTAACGACCTCTTTTTTACAAAAAAAGTAAAAGAGCCAAAGCCCGGTCAATTAGGACTAAGGCTAAGTAGTGATATGGAAAAAACAAACTATGTAGACAATTTTAGAAGTACTTATTTAGGTTTAACAATAGACAGTTTTGAAAAAGAGGAAGAATAAAAACAAGAAGAGTAGTAAGTAAATACACGCTCGAAATTCGCATTTTTAGTAAAATTTCCAGATTTTGCTTATATTTGTATTCTGTTTTTTACTTTTTGCTTGAATTATAAGTAAACTAACCAAAAACAATGACTACACTTTTATTACTAATAATAGGCTTATTGATATCATATTTGTTAGGTTCATTCTCCTCAGCAGTATGGTTTGGAAAGCTTGCTTATAAAATAGATATACGTGAGTATGGAAGCGGTAATGCTGGTGCCACAAATACATTTAGAGTATTAGGTAAAAAAGCTGGTTCAGTAGTCATGTTACTAGACACATTAAAAGGTTATTTGGCATCTAGCCTTCCCTTACTTTATTTCTTTTTCACCAAACAAGAATCGTTTCTTACTGAAAGCCAATTAGTGCTCGTACAACTTGCTTGTGGTATTATTGCAGTAACAGGGCATGTTTTTCCTGTATTCTTTAAATTCAAAGGAGGAAAAGGAGTAGCTACGCTATTAGGCGTCATTTTTGCCATCCACTTAGAGGTTGCTCTAGTTTGTTTTGGAATATTTATTGCCGTTTTACTACTATCTAAGTACGTCTCTTTAGGTTCTATGATTGCCGCCTTCTCATTCCCTATATTAGTCTCTTTTGATAGATTTCATGTAGACACTAAAGCAAATATCATCATGAGCATTTTTGGTATCGCTATTTTTTTTATCGTGGTTCTTACACATCAAAAAAACATAAGGCGTCTCCTTACTGGAACGGAGAATAAAGCAAACATAAGGCTCAAGAAGAACAGATAAGTATCATTCTATTCATTGCATTTTGAATGAAAAGCTCTATCACTAGCCTAACTGCAATTCAAAAAATATTTTTTTTCTATTACTGGTTACCTTTTCTATTTGAGATGTATTAACTAGTACATAACATCTAAAGCTTGATTTAATAACATCTAACAACAATTCTTTTAAGCGAAGAACAGAAAAGCCTCCTCACAGAGGCTTTTCTGTTTTATATACTTTTTAGTACCTTAGGGTTATGGTTAGACTATTTTTTGCTATCTGCTTATTTTTTTCCCTTTCTATTACTTCCTCACAAGAAAGAGGAGACGTTACAAAGAGTAAATTAAATTACTGTTCTTATGAAAATTCTTTACTAGAAGAAGAAAATAAAAAACTAAAAGAATTTACTTCTATGCAACACAAAGAAGTAATGAGCTTAAAACTGAGAATATTCGATTTACAATCAGAAATACATAGAGCTAAAATAGATAGTATAAAAACAAGTAAAGCACCTGTCGCCCTACTCAAACTGGCAGAGTATTTAGGTAACCAAAGTAATAATGATGAATCAGCAGCTATTTATAGATTATTAATAGACATTTATCCAAACAGACCCGAAGCTGAAAAAGCAAGAGAAGACATTGCCAATATGAACCACTGGCAATCAAAGAAAAAATAAATCATTTAATTACTATTTTCTGCGTCACATCATCAGAAACAGAAAACATGGCTTTTCCATAAGATGGAATCCCAAATTTTCCTCTTGCATTATTTGAAAATCCGTACTTCTCTGTAGGTATACCAAAATAAGTGTCTAATTTATTATTATTATTTTCATCGTGATATAATTTAATAGTGTACTCTCCCTCGGAAATATCATGAAAACTACAAATCACTTTTTTCTCCGTTACAGGTAAGTATATATATTTAAAAGGATCAGATTTAGACGATAAATAACTTTCTTTAGTGTCTAATAATGCAATTACAATATTTCCTTTTAAGGCATTGTATCCGCTCACTTCTATGTTAACCGAATAGTTAGCAGACCATGAACGAATACTGACGATACAGAAAAATGCTATTAACCCCTTTTTACTATTCATTTATTCCAATCTAATAGGCAATTGAGTGTAAAAATACTAAAACACTTGTAAATTGTAGATTAATTGAAAAGCATCACAAAAAATATTCTACCTAGACTACTTATCAGCCTATCATTGATCTTGATAATACTTCCCTCTATGGCACAAAAAGTAGGTGTTGTCTTAAGTGGTGGTGGCTCTAGAGGAATGGCACACATTGGTGTCTTAAAAGCCTTAGAAGAGAATAATATACCTATAGACTACATCTGTGGCACTTCAATGGGAGGGATTATAGCTGCCCTATATGCTTCTGGATATTCTCCCGATAGCATCCAAAAGCTAGTTGAATCTAAAACACTGCAAGACGCTATGTCTGGTGAAGTAAGCAAGAGTCATAATTTTTATTTTAGTAAAAAAGAAAAGAACTCTTCTTGGCTAAAACTAAGTGTTAAACTAGACTCTGCTTTTGACGTTCACTTCGTTCCTAATTTAGTAAAAGACTTCAATCTAAACTTTGAGTTATTGCATCACTTATCTGCTGCTTCTAAAGCCGCTAATTACAACTTCGACAGCCTTTACATTCCATATAGAGCCTTAGCTTCAGATATTTTCACACAAAAACAGGTCATATTAAAAAGTGGAAAGTTAAACGAAGCAGCAAGAATTACTAGTACCGTCCCATTATTTTACAGACCCATAAAAATTGACGGGAAGTATTTATTTGATGGAGGAATTTATAACAATTTCCCTGTAGACGTTATGAAAAATGAATTCTGCCCAGATGTAGTGATAGGAGTAAATGTCTCTGATAAAAAATATACTGAGTATCCCCAAAATGAAGATGAAAGACTGATTAACAATTACTTGGTACTTATGTTGGTAGACAATTCCGATACAACGGGCATCTCTAATGGCGTCTACATAGAACCTGATGTGTTTCAATTTTCCGCAAGTGACTTTAAATCACCTATTCCAATTATAGATAGCGGATATTACAAGGCTATTAGTTTAATGCCTCAAATAAAAGAAAAGGTAAATAATACCCTTTCACCTGTTAAACGAGACTTAAGAAGAAAAGTATTTCAAAATAAACAACAGACACTCCGTTTTGATTCCTTAAAAATAGTTGGGTTTAATAGCAAACAGGAAAAATACATACGCCAAATATTTAAATCAAAGAAAGCCTCTTTGTCCATTGAAGAAACAACCAAAAAATATTACAGACTAGTAACAGAAGAATACTTTGAAAACATTTACCCTTCTACTAATTACGATACCACAAACCATGCATACCACCTTACACTAAGTGGAAAAGGTAGAAAAAAAGTAGATTTCTCACTTGGCGGAAATATTGCCTCAAGAAATATCAGTACTATTTATATGGGGGTAAATTTCTCCTATTTTAGGAAATTCTTGAATGACTTTCATCTAGATTTATACAGTGGTCGTTTCTATCAATCTGTCCAGTTTATTTCAACTATTAAACTACCTACACACCCTACTATCTATTTGAAACCCTCTTTAACCTATAATAACTGGAATTTTTTAAGTTCAAATGATTTTCTAATTCCTGAAAATGACCCCACTATACTAGAACGTACAGATAGGAGAGTAGGTCTATCTATTGGCCTCCCAGCAGGTTTAAAAAGTAAAATTGAAATCTCAGGAAACTACATAAATAATGGTGAAAGTTACAGCAATTCTCAACGGTTTAGTTCTCTAGATACCTTAGACCAATTAAAAGTGAAGGGGAGTAAGTGGAAAGTAAGCTATTCACGGAATTCACTAAATAAAAAAATGTACCCTTCAGAAGGAGGCATGTTTGATCTTAGTTTAAAATACCTTTACTTAAACGCTAATTATACACCTGGGAACACATCCTTATTAGCTGATCAAATAAAGGAAACGTATAAATGGTGGACTTTAAAATTAACAACTGAACAGTATGTTAAAGCTAATTGGTTTAGGTACGGCTATCTAATTGAAGGCGTTTATACTACACAACCCATTCTATTTAACTACGGATCATCACTTCTATACGCCCCCTCGTTTCATCCTTTAAACGATAGTAAAACAAGGTTTTTAGACAACCTTAGAGCCTATCACTATATTGCTGGTGGGCTTAGAGCCATCGTTACTACAAAAGCAAATATTGACATACGGGCAGAGGCTTATTTGTTTAAACCCATAAAGGCAATCAGTGAGGGGTCAAATCAAAACGTATCTTTCCAAACTGAGAATTTAGAGTTTGCCAAGGCTGCTAGCTTGTCTACTATTTTCCATAGCCCTGTTGGTCCTTTAAGCCTTAGTCTCAATTATTATGATGGAACTAAAAGACCTTTGAGCATACTAGTTCATTTTGGATACATCCTATTTAATGATAGAAGTGAAAATTAGGTTTAACCCGGATTTTGCATTTGAATTCGTTATGAGAAGTTAACTAGCAAGAAATCAGGGGTTTAGCTCATTTCAGCCTAGCACCGCTAGGGTTAAATTGGCTAAACTAGCAAAGCGACTGATTTGCAGATAGTTAGATTCGGAATAGACTCTCTAATGCATA
>JBGCEI010000174.1:0-3216 GCA_045106295.1 Cyclobacteriaceae bacterium | reverse complement strand
AAGATTTTGTTTTTGATATGTCTATTATAGTGCCGCTTAATGGCATTAGAGCTTCTGAATTGGTGTCAAATGCTACATAGTCTTTACTCTCCGTTTTGTTTATTGTTACTACTATAACTGGAATATCTAAGCCTAATTTACCTAACATACGTTGAACTGGGTCTAATTCATCTTTACTGAATACTTTGTAATAATGAATGATTAGTCTTTTTGCATTCTCGCCATTGGTAATTAAGTAGGTAAGGATTTGCTTCCTAATAGCACCTACCAATAAATCCATTTCATTATTTCGGAAACAGTCAAAACCTTTAAATTCTCCTTCATTATTAAAACAGAATGCACTACCTACATAACGACTTTTGGTTGTAATAGAATTAAATGCTCCAACACCTACTATTAACTCTTGTGAAGGGTCTCTATCTAAACGCCAAGGAATACCACCAATTTTTGCCAATAGAGCGATAGCGATATTTGGCAAGTAGTAATTGAAGTAATCGTTAAAAATATTCTGATTGTATATTACTTGAGAAGTAATGTTGTGCTTTAACAGTTCTTCCTTGACTTTATAGTAAAGCATTATCCTTTCCGGGTCTCTTTCGTTCTTACTAATCGGACTGACATAGATTGCAACATATTGAGTATTAGGTTTAGGGTTAAAGTCTATCAAGTGCTGCTTAATTTCCTTTAATGCCGTTTCTGGACTATCAAAGGCTATGCTATCATCTTTAGCTATATGAAACGGTTGTTTTATATACTCTTTCAAAGGTTTAAAGACGGTGTAACCGTCCTTTACATAACCTTTGGTAAAATAAGAGTAAAGCTGTGCAACAGCTTTTGCTCTGTCTGGTTTGTGGTACACAAAGAAGAAACTAATGTTATTCGGATTTTGGGCTGTTTTGTATGGCCCCATTTTCATTCCTTTCTGTGGATCTATTTCTGTACCATTATAAAACTTTAGATTATTGGATTTGTAGTTTATTCTAAAAACTTCTTTCTCTGGAATATTGAAGAACCCTTTTGTGTCTAATGGGATTAACTTTCTAAATGCTTCATTATTCAAGTACTGATTATAGAATTTATTTATCTTCTCGTAGTATGGTATGTATTTATTTACCCGCTTAGGTCTATTCTGAGGTATTTTAAGAATTTCTTTTAACGTGATTGAAAGTAATGGATATGCTTCAGTTAAGTTCTGTTTAGCTTCTTCATCTAACCTGTCAAACTTTGTAATTCTGTTTCTGAAAATTATGGTTTTGAAGTTATCCGTTGGAGTATCTATTTCAGCAATACTCTTAGTTGATACCTTAGAAATACCATCAGAAGTAATAAGTAATGCAGGACTGGAAGTAAGTCTTGAGAACTCTATTTTTAATGTGTATTTTTCATAGGCTGTAAAGGTGGAAGCCGAAAGGCTTTCATCCTTAAACCATAACTGTATATCGCCAACAAAATTCTTCTTAATAGCATCAGCCTTATCTTCAAAATATGCTAAAATATTAGTGGTATAAAAATGCTTTGCAAAACGTGAACTATCTTTAAAATCTACTTCCGCCTTATAGTCTGTATCATCAGTTGAAACAAAATCAGAATAGAGATACTTAATGTCTTGAAATTCCTCTTCATACTGAGCCCAAAGTGGTTGTGGCAATTCAGACCTATGGACTGGATATGTGCCTTCTTTTTTCTCTGCATAAAAGCCAAACTCTTTGCTTGCAAAGGGGTGGCTAAATGGAATTATATTGATATTAAGTTTTTGCTCCATATTTTAATTATACGTCATCAAATTGTTGAATTATGTCTTGCGTACTTATCACATTGCCTAAGCCTACTAATTGACTTATGATTTGTGATAGCTCTAATTTATGTCTGTTCTTAAAGGCTATAAGGTGCAAGAGAGCTTCTGTTTCAAACAGTATAAAACGTTTTATATCTGTGTTCCAAGTCAAGTCATTAATCACTGTGTCTAAAGTTGAGTTGAATGAGTTGCTGACAATGATAAATCCTATTTTATTGATTCCTTCGTCTTTGAGTTTTGGACACCAGTCTCTTATGTAGTCTCTAAAAGCTCTATCGTCTCTTCCTGGACTGTAGCCATCAGTATATGCTTTAGCATCTACTAAGAAGGCTGTATGTTCTCTACGGTAACGAATTACTGCATCTGGATTTCTGCCTGAGCCTTGACCTAAGTATTCTACTTCAAAACCTAATTGGTCAAATACGTCTGAAACTGCTCTTTCAAATTCTGCACCTTTAGCAGAAGCTGACTTACCAGTAGCTTGACCCAATTCGATTAAACGTGCTACCGCAGGTATCACGTAATCAAAAATATTAAAGGAAGCCTTGTAAATTATCTCAGTTTCTTCTTTAGTATCTATCGTTACTTTTCCTGTTGGTTTAGCTTTTTCCTCTTTTTTCTTCTTAGGGTAGGCAGTTACCGTTCTGAAATTCCAGAAAGAGTGTTCTGCATCCCAATTGGATATTTCTCTGTTGGTATGTGCTGAAAGCAATACTTTTATTTCTTCATTGAGATTGTAAAACTTCTCAAAGTCTGCCATTGGTGTAGGCTCGCTTGTCCATATACCTATATCGGTAAATGAAACTACCATAGAGCTGTACATAATAGGCCACTTGTTAGCATTTTGTATTTGCCAGAAGTAGGATAAGAAATAAGTAATTGATTTAGGGTTGGGTACTTTTCGTTTATCTGGTGCTTGGTCGTATAACTCCTTACAGTGCTGATACAAGGTTTCTATTTTACCTAAACTCTCTTCTAAGGTTTCCGGCTCTTTAAGACTTTTCTTTACCAGTTTGCTGAGTTTCTTTTCATCCTCTTCGGTATGGCAAGTTTTTAGTAACAGATTGAAAAACATTTGCCCTTTTATAGAAGTAAAACCCCAAAGGTTGTTTTGCTTATTGAAGCTATCTACATTGGTTTTAAAAGTGCCAAGATCTATCTTGTTTTTTAGGTAATCATTGATATACTCATTTAAGACAACAGAAGCTTCTCTTCGGTCATTATCTATATCACCTAAGTCATTGCCTTTGGTGTCTTGCACCTTTTTATTGTCTGCAATATACTTATCCCAGATAGCTATGATTTTCTTTTTATGTTGGTCTTTGAGTATCATTTATTCAATATCATTTTTTCAATAGTATCTTTTGCTTGGTTAAGTACTTCTTCGGCTTCTTTTTTTAGTTCTTTAGCTTTTTCTCTTA
>JBGCEI010000173.1:0-3492 GCA_045106295.1 Cyclobacteriaceae bacterium | reverse complement strand
GTCTTGCTTGTAATTTAGGAAGGTACTTAACAAAAGAAATAGCGTTAAATGAAATTGCAAAAACTAATAACCCTATAATATATTTTTTATTATTAATTTCCTTAATTATAAGAATTGTTAATACAGCTAAATGAATAGATTGAAATACTTTATACCTAGGAGCAAAAGCTTGAGGAAGCCCTAACCCTGCCCTAGAAAGAGATGTCAGTGAAAACGTTAAAAGTATAAAAAGAATTATTAGGCTTAAAAAAGGGGATTTCAGATAATGCTTCTTTAAAATAATTAAATAAAAAGACAATACAGACAGACAGACTCCTGCTATCGACGAACTTACATAACCCGCAGTTTTTGAAGTTCCAAATTGAAATAATGAACCTGTTACTAAGAAAAAATAGCTGACAATTAAATGAGGAATATTTTTAAGTGTATCTAATGGCTTAGGAATATTAGGGTTAGGATTAAACCTATAATGATAGAAATATATAAAAAGAGTAAATACAGTTAATAAAATGGCATACACCAGCTTCTTTTTATCCTTTAGTAACACTAACATTATAACCGAAGAGAATAAACAAACTAAGCCATTCCCATGCGTGTAGGCTGCTAGAACACCGAAAAAAGTAGCTAGGTAGTAATTAGGTTTCCCGCTTCTAAAAAGAAAATAAAAATAAAGTATAGAAAAGAATAATACTCCATGATATTGGTTTGATGGAGCTCCCCATAACATACTGTCATAATATTGTATATTAAAAAACAATAAGGAGAAGATTAATACTACAAAATTCACAGATACTTTTGAATCATTTATTTTAGTAGTTAAATACTTTCTTTGTCTATCAAAAAGCACAAATATTCCAGCCAAAGCTAGATTTCCAGTTAACATTAAAAAACGAAAGTCTACTTTCCCCAAAACAGTCAACATAAGTACATTCAATATTTTGTTGTAAAATATTTTATGCTCATTAGATTGGCCATTAATAATTTGAGAAAGGTTTTGGTAAAAGGAATCAGTGGTGATATACCTATTCAATGAGCCTAATACAATATCATAATCATCATATACAGGAATATTCTCCCAAAAAATAAAAAGAATACAAAAGTAGAAAACTAATGGCACCCATTTTAATACAATGCTTAATTCAAGATTTTTTTCATTAAAAATAGACTCCAATTTCATATTTTAATTCTTTTTTAACAATACTAAGAAATCTAAATTAGGTGTTTTCGTTTCAATTATTTTCTCCAAATGAAATGGTTGGATACCCAAGTCTATTGATACTTCAATAGACTCAGTAAAAGTATCAGGAGTAAAAAGATTACAATGACAATCAAAATAATCCTTCTTAGCTAACTCTAATGCTTCATAAGATTTTTTTAAACCAAATGTTTTAGAAATTTCGCTTTCATGTACTGAATAATCACTCCACAAATCTACTGACCGAACTTTTTTATGATAATAACGTTGATCAAAAGCATTTGCTAATGAAGGCTTAGTTCTGTCTATTTCATAACTTTCTAGTAATTCCCCTACAGTTGATAACGGTCTATTAATATCAAAACAGTATCTTTTATCAGGTATAAAAGCTATTATATAACCTCCTTGTTTTATTATTTTACCGACATCTCTCATCCAACCAAACATATTAGGCAAATGTTCCATTACATGTGAAGAAAAAATATAATCATACCTCTCTTCTGGGACAACTTCAGATATCTTCTTCCCCGCTAATACATAATCTAACTCTACGACTCTAGAAGGGTCTCTATCAGGATTATGGCTTATTTTTTTCCTTAACGACTCGGCGTCAAAATAATCAATACAAGATATATCCGCCTTATTTTTTTTAATCACGGGATTATCTAACGGTCCTATTTCTAAGCCTTTTAATTTACCATAATCAACAAGTATAGATTCAAGTAACAATCTCCTTCTTTTATTTATTTTATCTAAGGGAGACATTGTTTTTTCTTTAGACAATAGTTTTTTGATACCCATAATGCTCCAAGTCTTCACTATAAATCTCTTTGACAAGATTTTCTATTTCTTGATTATAAAACATCTTATAATCAGGTACTTTTTTGCCGTCCTCTATCATTTCTTTTGTAAACTTAGTATCAGCACAGAAAGAGTCGAATTCGATCTTCTCTGTATGGTGAGGTTGTTTCCGAATAGACACTAAATCGAACGTTTTCAACCCCAGTTCTTTTTCTATCTCCCCAAATCGAGTCATCGAATCTTCTAACTTAACATGGAAATCTACTTTTAATAGTCCATTCTCTTCAAGAGGATGATATTGTCTTTGGTGGTGAATATTACACCTTCTTATATAACAATCATTTTTTAAATAGTCTAAAAATTCTCTGAAACTAAATGAATTTTCTTCATCTATCGGTCTTTCTAAATACTTCGACAAAGGTTCATTTTCGTAACCAAACCTCATAGCATGTATATATGAACTAACAACTCTCGTATATGGGTCTCTTGTTACTTTAATTACTTTATATTCTGGATCTTTTACTATCTCTTGAATATTTTCAGCATAAAATGGCTTATCATAAAAAACTTTTTCCCGGTATGAATGAACCCACCAATACATTTCATTTGCTTCGTCTAATAAGTCCATTTGAAATAAAAACCATTTAATTGCAAATGTACAACCAGATTTAGCTGACCACATTAATACCAACTTATTTTTAGGATCTATTAGAGATCGGGGTTCAAGACCTAATGAATAATCAATTGACGTTTCGTCTATCATTTTTTTAATTAAAAAAGAACTAAAATTACCTAAAGCATTTCGCTTACTATTTTTTTCAAGTTTGAGTAACCAACTATTTATCAAAACAAAAAAGCGTTAATCAAACACTCTGTTTATACGTTCCTACTACCTTATCAATACTATCTACACACATCAAATCACCTTTAGCTATATAAGCTCCTCTATCGCACAAATCTAACATATCTTTTAGACTATGAGAAACAAATAGAATAGTAGAACCTGATTTCTTAATCTCATTAATGCGTTCAGTACATTTTTTCTTAAAGCTAAGATCTCCTACAGAAAGTACTTCGTCTACCAACAGTATCTCTGGTGTCTGTGCTGTTGCTATAGAGAAAGAGAGCCTAGATTTCATCCCACTAGAATAACGTTTTACTTGCATGGATAGGTCTTCTTCCGTTAATTCGGAAAAAGCCAATATGTCATCTTTTGCTTCTTTTATTTCCCTTTTTGAGTAACCAAGTAAGGCACAACACAACTTAATGTTATCATAACCAGAAAGTTCAGGTTGAAGCCCTACTCCTAATGATAATAAAGGTGCTACTTTTCCATTCACGGTTATCTTTCCTTTTGATGGATAAAGCACTTCTGATATAAGACGTAGTAACGTACTTTTTCCACTTCCATTCTTCCCTATCAAACCAAATGTTTCTCCTTTTTTAATTTCAAGGTTTATATTATTAAGTACCTCTTTCTTATAAAACAAAGAACT
>JBGCEI010000172.1:0-16119 GCA_045106295.1 Cyclobacteriaceae bacterium | reverse complement strand
ACATTAATTAACCTATTAGGTCAACTGTAATATGGCAAAGCAACGTGTACTTTTTATTGATAGAGACGGGACTATTATCAAAGAACCGCCTATCGACTTTCAGGTGGATTCGTTAGAGAAGTTGGATTTTGTACCTTATGCTATTTCAGCTTTACAAAAAATTGCATTGAGTGGTCGTTACAAATTGGTGATGGTGACTAATCAGGATGGGCTAGGGACAGATTCTTATCCTGAAGACACATTTTGGCCTGCACAGAATAAAATGCTAGACACGTTAAAGGGTGAAGGTATTGTGTTTGATCAGATTATGATCGATAAAACGTTTGAACACGAGAATGCACCTACCCGTAAGCCTAGAACTGGTTTACTGGCGGAGTACATCAATAATTCCGCTTATGATTTAGACAATTCGTATGTAATTGGAGATCGTAAAACGGATGTAGAGTTAGCTAAAAACTTGAAATGCAAAAGTATTTTCATTGCAGAGGAGAAATACAAAGAGGCTACATTGACTTCGTTTGATTGGAATGAAATAGGTGCTTTTTTATTAAAAGACGCTCGTACGGCTTTTGTCCATAGAAAGACCAAGGAAACAGATATTCAAATCAGTGTAAATTTAGATGGAAGTGGAAAAACAGATATCTCTACGGGCTTAAACTTTTTTGATCATATGTTGGATCAAATAGGAAAGCATTCCGGTACTGATTTAACAATCAAAGTGGATGGTGATTTACACATTGATGAACACCATACAATAGAAGATACGGCTTTGGCATTGGGTGAGGCATTTATACAGGCTTTGGGTAACAAAAGAGGCATTATGCGTTATGGGTTCTTACTTCCTATGGACGATTGTTTGTCTCAAGTGGCTATTGACTTTGGGGGTAGACCTTGGATTGAGTGGGATGTGAGCTTTAAACGGGAAAAGGTGGGGGATATGCCTACGGAGATGGTATATCACTTTTTTAAATCTTTCAGCGATACGTCTAAATGTAACTTGAATGTAAAAGCAGAGGGTGATAATGAACACCACAAAATAGAAAGCATGTTTAAAGCATTGGCTAAAGCTATCAAAATGGCTATAAAACAAGATGTCGACAACAATGATATCCCAAGTACAAAAGGAACACTTTAACTCGTATTAGGCATGTTTAGCATAGATAATCTCATTACACTGGCTCTTCTTACACTTTTACAAGCTGTATTGGGGTTTGACAATTTATTGTACATTTCTTTGGAGTCTAAACGTGTGGACCCTAAAGATCAAAAAAAGGTAAGAACCATTGGGATTATAATTGCTATGGCTTTGCGTATTCTGTTATTGTTTGTCCTCATTAATGTGATTCAGTACTTCCAAGATCCTGTAATTGTATTCAACTTAGGTAACATTATAGAAGCAAACATGAATACCCATAGTCTGATAGTATTGATAGGTGGAGGTTTTATTATTTATACGGCTATCAAAGAAATACTCCATATGCTTACATTGGATTTAACGGAGGGAAAAAGCAAAGAAAGTGCACCTATAGGTAAAGTTATTACGATGATTGTAATAATGAATCTAGTCTTTTCGTTTGACTCTATTTTAAGTGCCATGGCGTTGACTAATGTTTTCTGGGTAATGGCTGCAGCAATTGGAATTGGCGGGGTATTGATGATCTGGTTATCGGACCAAGTAGCTACCTTCCTTGAAAAGAATAAAATGTATGAGGTATTAGGACTCTTTGTTCTCTTTGTAGTTGGGATTATGTTAATAACAGAAGGAGGACATTTAGGTCACCTTTCTTTCTTTGGTAACGACATTACTCCTATGAGTAAAACTACTTTTTACTTCATCATAGGAATACTAGTGATTGTAGACTTGGTACAAGGAAAGTACCAAAAGAATTTATTGAAAAAGAAATAAGACTTATTTCGGTTGAAGTGCTTCTCTTTGAAAAGAGACCTCGTCCCAACCGTATTGCATAAAATTTCTAATATTCTGATGACTGTCACCACTTGGTGAATTCAATACATCTTGGTAGTGTTCGCCAAAACAAGCAAGCGTTTGTTCTTTGGATATCTTTTGTATGTAAGACTTTTGGGCTACAGAGACTGATTTGCAGATAGTTAGATTCGGAATAGACTCTCTAATGCATATTTCGGGTTTAATGGCTTATAACTTGATTAGTTTATTCAGACATTTTGCCTTAAATCAGTATAAAACGGCTACAAACTCCAACCTCTTCCTTTTCGATAATAAATAAATCCATTACTCACTTCAAGCGGACTTTCAATATTGTTGTGATACAGCTTTCCTGTTCCTAATCCTTGTGGGATAGTGGTCTTTTTAGAGGAAGCGTATTGCGCAATGGCATTTAATCCAATATTAGATTCTAATGCAGAAGTCATCCACCAACCGATATCTAGTTCTTCTGCCAAAGTAATCCATTCATCCGTTTGTTGGAAACCACCCAATAAACTAGGTTTTAAAATGATATAAGGCGGACGAATAGTTTCTAATAAAGTTCTTTTTTCCTCTATTGGTCTAATTCCAATTAACTCTTCATCCAATGCAATTGGAATAGGAGAGGAGCTGCATAGTTTATGCATTAATTCAGGCTGATTAACTGCAATAGGTTGCTCAATAGAATGAATGTCTAAACTAGCTAGTCGTTCTAATATTTGATTGACATTAGATTCATTAAATGCTCCGTTGGCATCTACACGTAAAGTTAGTTTGTCCGCAGGAAAACGATCTCGAATAGATTGAAGCAAAGTAAATTCATCTTCGAAGTCGATCGCTCCGATTTTCATTTTAATGCAGGTAAAACCAGAAGTCAACTTAGCTTCTATTTGTTGATGCATAAATTCTTTTGTTCCCATCCATACTAAGCCGTTGATAGGAACTCCTTTTTCCTCGGTCGTGAAAGGAGTTGAAAAGAACTGATGGTTCTCTTCACTAAAAAAATCAAACAAAGCCATTTCTAGTGCAAAAAATGCAGAAGGGTAGTTTTTTAATTCCAATGAATGTAAAAAAGGATAAATACCTTCTTTAGTGTCCGGAATGCCTTTGTAAGAAATAAATTGAGCTAGCTCAGTAAGTTTATTCTCTAATAAAAGTAAGTTATCTTCTGTTTGATATTCTATGCTTAATCCTTTGAGAGGAGCAGCTTCTCCTATTCCTTTTTTCTCACCAGAAGAAATAGAAACGAAAAATGTTTTTCTATGCAAAAGCGTACCCCTAGATGTTCCCGCAGGAAAAGTAAAGTCTAAAACGTAGGGTTGAATGGAATAATTAACAGTTTGCATGTTACAAAAGTAAACAGAATACTGGAGATAGTGTTTTTAGATAGACTTATTTTGTCTGGAAGGAAGAGGTGTTTAGTCGAATATTGTTCTTGTATCGATCAGGAAAAGCATAAAAAATAGTAACTTGCAGGTCATTAGTAAAGAGCCATGATTACATTCATTCTTCGTTTTATTTTATTACTTCTATCGTTTTTACTTTTACAGATGGTAGATGTAGTCGATTTGGAAACTTACGATTTATTTCCAATTACATCATTCACTACTATTTTAATAGGAGTAAGGTGTTGGCTGGCATTGTCATTTATTTGGGTAGTCTTACCTAAAAGTATCAAATACTACAAAATTGTTTCTCTGGGATTAATTGCTCTGAATGCGTATTTATTAGTGAAGTCAAGTAAGGTGAACTATGTGTCTTCTTTTTGGGAGCAAGCAGATATTAGTTATCACATTTTAGTAACAATAGCTGTTATAGGTTTTTTGTTATTGTTCAGAGGCTTTTTTGTGAAAAGAAAAGTGCTGTTAGGATTAGTTCTTTTTGCAACATTTGCGTACCCGTTTATTCGATCGACTCCTGATACCTTAATGAGTCAAAACTATGATTCGTCTGTAGAACAAACTAGTCGCCAATTGCGAAGAGATTCTGTGATTGTAAATACATTAGGTTTAGATAACAGTCGTTATTTAGTAGTTGTAGCAAGTGCGGATTGTCGTTTCTGTAAATTGTCAGCTAATAAGATCCGTTTGATGATTGAAAAAAATAATATCAATACAGCTAAATTTACATTAGCTCTTTCTTCTACAAGTGAAGAAAGTGGTCGGCTGTTTCAATCAATTATTGATGCCAATCAATGGGAGGTAAAGGAAACTGACTTTAGAACCTTGTCGAGTATGTCGGGAGGAAGTTTTCCTCGTTTTTATACGGTAGAGAACAAGCATGTTGTTGCTAAGCATAATTATAGATCACTAACAGAGGGTTACTTAAAAGGAATCTAATTAGGCTAAGTTTTACATGAATCAGAAAGACAAAAAAATAATTTAGTCTTGGTACTTGATACATGGTACCTAATACTTAAAAACAAATGAAACAGATTGACCTTCCATTACATTTCGATTTATCGAATCAGACACTACTCATTACAGGTGGAACTGGATCGTATGGAAGTACGTTTGTGAAACTGGTGTTAGCGAATTACCCTACACTAAAGCAACTGATTGTTTATTCAAGAGATGAATACAAGCAATTGCAGTTGATGACTAGTTTAGATCAAGAGAGTGCTTCTAAAGTACGCTTTGTGATTGGCGATATTCGAGATAAAGAAGCGTTAGAAACAGTATTCACTAACCATACGGTTGATTACGTAGTTCATGCAGCAGCCTTAAAACATATCTCTTTTTCAGAATCGAATCCTTCTGAATTTATTAAGACCAACAGCAAAGGGTCTCATAATATCATTGAACTAAGTAAAAAGTACAAAGTAAAACAGTTAGTCGCTATTTCTACGGATAAAGCTGCTACTTCTAGTAACGTCTATGGAGCGACTAAGTTAAGTATGGAAAAAATGCTTTTAGAAGCTCAAAAAGGATCTGATACCTTGTTTACGGCCATTCGTTTTGGTAATTTTTGGGCGTCAAGAGGGTCAGTCGTCCCTTTGTTTTTTCAACAGTTTAGAAAAGATGGATTTGTGAAAGTGTTTCACAAAGAAGCTACTCGTTATTTTATTTCGTTGGATAATGCTGTACGATATACCTTGCAAGTATTTAGTAAACAAATAGGAGGAGAGATTTTAGTACCTAAGTTGAGTTCTATTAAAATAATAGACATTGCTAAGAATATTGCCGGTGAAAACGTAGTGGTAGAAGCCTTACGACAAGGAGAAAAAATTCATGAAACCCTTCTATCTGATGAGGAAATGAATAGGTGTTTGGAGACCGATCACGAGCATGTTATTTTTTCTAATTTATTACCTGAGCACAAAAAACAAATTACAGAACGATTTGGAGTCACCGAAGAAAAGGTAACGACAAATTTATGTTCTTCAGAAAATTCAAGTTGGATTACAACTCCTTACTTGAAAGATATGTTAACACATACTAACTAAGCATTTTTTATGATTTCTATTAACAACCTGACTTTTTCTTTCGGAGGTCGTGACATGTACAGTGATTTAAATTGGCACATTAAGCCAAAAGAAAAAATCGGTTTGATCGGTTACAATGGAGCAGGTAAGTCGACGCTACTAAGGATATTAGTGGGTGAGTATCAGCCAAATGAAGGGACGATTTCAAGGGCAAAAGATTGTACTATAGGGTTTTTGAACCAAGATTTACTTTCCTATGAGTCTGAGAAATCAATTTTAGCAGTAGCGATGGAAGCCTTTGAAGAGGCAACTCACGCTCAGCAGCAAATTGATAAGCTACTCGCTGAAATGGAGACCAACTACAGTGATGATTTAATAGACAAGTTAACCAAATGGCAAGAGCGTTTTGAGGCATTAGAAGGGTACACCATTCAGTCTAAAGCAGAAGAGATATTAGAAGGACTGAGTTTTTCTACCGCAGATTTACAAAAGCCGCTGAAAGAATTTTCTGGAGGATGGAGGATGAGAGTGATGTTGGCAAAGCTATTATTAGCAGCGCCTTCTTTATTATTACTGGATGAGCCTACCAACCACCTAGATTTACCGACCATTCAATGGATAGAAAAGTACATCAATAATTACGAAGGAGCGGTTGTTATTGTTTCTCACGATAGAGCCTTTTTAAATAATACAGTAGAAAAAGTAGCTGAAGTACATCAGCAGCAACTGGCTTTGTACGAAGGAAATTACAATTTTTACTTAACAGAAAGAGAACTTCGCCACGAGATACAGCACAACGCTTTTAAAAATCAACAGAAAACGATAAAAGAAGCAGAGCAATTTGTGCAACGCTTCAAAGCCAAAGCAAGTAAGGCAAAGCAGGCACAATCTAGAGTGAAGATGCTCGAGAAGATAGACCGCATAGAAGATGTAGTAGATGAAAATGCGTCGATTAGTTTTCAGTTTAACTTTGGTAGGCAATCTGGTAAAGTAGTCACTGAATTTAAGAATTTGTCTAAATCGTATGGAGATTTAGAGATTCTAAAAAACACCTCTAATTACCTTGAAAGAGGAGATAAAATAGCCCTTGTAGGAGCAAATGGTAAAGGGAAATCTACGGTACTTCGTATTATTGATGGAACTGAAGAAGTTGATGGAGAAAGAATAGAAGGTCATAATGTAAGTAAGGCTTTCTTTGCACAGCATCAGCTAGAATCATTAACGCTAACCAATACTATTTTAGAAGAATTGGTCCAATCAGGTTCTGAGAAAACAGAATTAGAGATACGTGGTATTTTAGGATGTTTTCTGTTTACAGATGATGATGTACATAAGCAAATTAAAGTACTCTCTGGAGGAGAAAAGTCTCGTGTAGCACTAGCTAAAACATTGCTTTCTGAATCTAACTTTTTATTATTAGATGAGCCTACTAACCACTTGGATATTCAGTCTGTAAACATGTTAGTACAAGCTATGCAGCAGTACCAAGGTAGTTTCTTAGTGGTTTCTCACGATAGACATTTTGTTCAGGAGACTGCTAATAAAATTTGGTGGATAGAAGATGGTGAGATAAAAGAATACCCTGGTACGTATAAAGAGTTTGACCATTGGTATGAAAACAGAAAGAGTACGCAGGTAACAGCAGCTCCAAAAAAGAAAGAGAAAAAGGAAAAAGTAAAACAACAGGCTTCCCCTGATCACAAGAAACTCAAAGAGACAAAACAATTAGTTCGTTCCTTAGAAGAGCAAATAGCAGAACTGGAAGATCAGAAATCTGCTAAAGAAAAAGAGCTTGCAAAGGAGAGTACGTATGCTAATCCCGAACTATTAGCGCAATATGCTACTGAATTAAAACAAGTAGAATCTGAGTTAGAACGAGTAACTGAAAAATGGGAAACAGCTTACGAAGAGATGGAAAGTTTGGCTTAGTCTTGTTAAATAACAGTATTTGATATTTTAGGCTTGCTTTTTTAGGTGTTTCTGTAACTAATTCGTCCTCCCTTCTTTCACCCATTTATTGTATTCTTGAGCGATTAGAAGTAATTGATTTTGCTTGTATACTTTGTACAGGATACGTTTTGCTAATTCATCGGCTTCATCGAAATAACCAGCTAGCCTAAAATTGTCTATGGGTTGCCCACCACCAATTAGGGCAATATCAAATGCTTGTTGAATGTATCCTAAAAAGTAGTTCTCACCTTCTTTTCTTAAATACTCATAGGTTTGACAATTTTTTTTGTAACTATTTCTGTCAGTCCATTTTCTTCCGTATGTTTTTGCTTGGTAGCAGAAGCTGTACTTGTAAAGAGAAACAGGACCTTTTATTAATTCTTGAATAAAAATAACACTGTCTTGTATGTTTTTTACGTAGTCTAATTCTTTTGTAGGGATTGAAAAGTAGGTTTCTAATCCATTGGTGAAACCAGCTATTTCTGTAGGAGTAAAATTCTTTTCTTCATCAGTAGTGCTCTTAAAAGCTATTTCTCGTTGGTCTTGGAACTTTGATTTTTTAGTGAATCCTTTCAATGTATCTCCTTCCAGTGTAATGACATGACCAGGTAAAAAGTCAGGTCTTTTGGCAGGAGAAATAAGGAATGTAATACCAAGGGCAAGGGTGGCTAAAAAAACTCTCATCAATCTATAACTTTTTTTACCAATTATCCGTTCTGAAAGAAGGCGCAGGAACTCCTTCAGTATTAAATAATGTTCCTTCCGAACAATTCTTGAATGCATACCTTACAGCAACAGGCTGGCTGACCTCAGGAGAAGAAATTTCTAAGGTTGATAGCGCTCTTACTACTTTTGCCTTTGCAGGGTAAAATATTCTGTTTGCACCAGCAATTTCGAAACCTTCTAGCATTTTGTTCATAGATACAAGTCCCATTGGTGCATTTTTGAATATTAAAATGGCTTTATTATTAGTTATTTTCATTTCTTTTAGCCTCGGTCCTTCAGCTTGAATGTAATTAAACCCATAATCATTCTTTAGAGCGTAACTTGCTAGTCTTTCTCCAATAGGCTTTTTGTTAGCTGGATGAATGCAGTAACAATCTCCTGCATCCATACTTGAAACCATTCCGGAATTCTCAATTTTTTCAGACGCCAGTAATTGTGATTCCCTTAATAATGCTGAGGCAATTGAGTCAGGACCATCGTACCTAAAAGGAGCAATTTGAACAAAGTAAAAAGGGAAGTCTCCTTGCCTCCATTCTTCTCTCCAACTCTTTACCATGGCAGGGAATGAGTTTTTATAAACTTCTGGATTATTTCGATTTGATTCTCCTTGGTACCAAATAGTGCCTTTAATGGTGTAGGGTATTAAAGGATTGACCATGGCATTAAAAAGGAGACTTGGTTCTTGTCCAGATTTCCAATTTGTGACGTCTGGTAGTGTATTTAATTGTTTTATTTCAGGCATTATTTTCTTTAATGTTTTAGCATTAGTCCATGCTTCAACTTTAGAGCCTCCCCAATAAGTGCCTATTAAACCTACTGGAATATTTATGTTTTTCTCTAATTTTTTAGCAAAGTAATAGGCAACAGCACTAAATTTTGATGTGTTTTCTGGTGTACATTCTTGCCATTCTCCAAGGAGATTTTCTTCGGGATTTAAACTAAGGCTACGATTTACCTTAAAAAGTCGAATGTTTTTGTTTGTCGAGTTTGATATTGTTTTATGTCCTCCAGAGATAGGTTGATTATTAAATCCTTTTAATGGCATTTCCATGTTGGATTGTCCAGAACAAAGCCATACTTCTCCAATTAAAATATTACTGTACGTTATTTCTGTTGTCCCTTTTACTGTTATTTCATAAGGACCCCCAGCAGATGGAGTTGGAATACTAGCTTTCCATTCTCCATTTTTGCTAGTAATCACTTTTATTTTTTCTTTCCAACTCGTTTTTATTGAAATGGAAGTTTCAGGATTATCCCACCCCCAAATGTTTATTTTTGATTGTTGTTGCAACACCATATTATTTCCAAAAATAGCAGGCAGTTTAGTCTCACTAAAAGCAAAAGTCGATAGAACAGTTAGCACTGCTAAAAGTATGTTTTTCATGGGGTAGTGTTTTAATTGGGACAATATCAAAAAAAAACTTGTTTTTCAAAAGTAATACAATCTTTTTGTTTTATTAACACTCAATAAGTAGTTTTAGTAGTTCTTCAACTAAATTATTATGAAAAAAGTTCTTGTTACTGGGGCTAATGGCTTATTAGGTCAGAAACTAACCACGCTCATTACTTCCAAAAATGAGTTTCAGCTGATTGCAACTGGAAGAGGAGAAAATAGGAATCCGTTTACAGAAGGTTACCGTTACGAGCAGATGGATATTACTAATGCAGCCGATGTAGACCGTGTAATTAATTTGGTAGAGCCAGATTATATTATCAATACTGCAGCTATGACTAATGTAGATCAGTGTGAAGAAGAAAAAGAGGCATGCTGGGCTCAGAATGTAAAAGCAGTAGAGTATTTAGTTGCCTCATCCAAAAATAATAAGGCGTTTTTACTCCATTTGTCTACTGATTTTATTTTTGATGGAGAGGACGGTCCGTATTTAGAAGAGGCAAAAGCAAACCCTATTAGTTACTACGGAGATAGTAAACTAGCGGGAGAAGAAGTGCTATTGAAAAGTGATATTGAATGGGCAATGGCAAGAACGGTCTTAGTCTATGGGGTAACTGCTAACATGAGTAGATCAAATATTATTCTTTGGGTAAAGAAAAGCATAGAAGACAAAAAACAAATTCAAGTAGTAAATGATCAATGGAGAACGCCTACTTTGGCAGAAGATCTAGCGATGGGTTGTTATCTGATTGTAAAGAAAAGAGCGACAGGGATTTTTAATATCTCAGGCGAGAAAATGTTAACGCCTTATGATATGGCAATTAAAACAGCTGATTACTTCAAACTAGATAAATCGTTTATTACAGAAACAGATGGTTCTAAATTTCAGCAGAAAGCCAAACGACCTCCAAAAACAGGTTTTATAATTGAAAAAGCAAAAAAAGAATTAGGCTACCAACCGACTTCCTTTGAAGAAGGGATAGCAGTATTGGATAAGCAGTTGCTGGGAATGAACAATTAGTAATGACTAATGCATAAATTCCAAATAACAAACTCCAAATTTCAAAAGTCTAAAAAATAAGTCTCATAGTCTTAAGGTCTCAAAATCTCATCATCTTAAATTAAAACATGAAAAGACAACCCAAATTAATTACAGCTGTATTAACGATGTTACTCAGTTACTTCCCGAGTATTTCTCATGCTGGGACGGTTGACGATAAAATCAATAAATTTTTTCAAGAATGGATTACTGACCCTGTTATGAGAACTGTGTTTGTATCATTCAGGTATGATGTTGGAGGCGAAGAAATAAAATTACCGATTGTATTAGTCTGGCTTATTGCTGGGGCTATTTTTTTTACAATATATTTTAAATTTATAAACTTCAAAGCTTTCAAGTTAGCCTTTAACATAGTGAGGGGTAAATATTCAGACCCTAATGATAAAGGAGAGGTAAGTCATTTTCAAGCATTAACTGCAGCATTATCTGGTACAGTAGGTCTAGGAAATATTGCTGGTGTTGCTGTTGCTATCAGTTTGGGTGGTCCGGGAGCTACTTTATGGATGATTGTAGCTGGTTTTTTAGGGATGTCTTCAAAATTTGTAGAGTGTACACTTGGAGTGAAATACCGTCAAATAAACTCAAAAGGGAAAGTATATGGTGGTCCTATGTATTACTTAGCAGAAGGGTTCTCTAAAATAAAAGTAAGTATAGCAGGTCAAGAAAAGGACTATTCTAAAATGGGGAAAGTACTTGCTGTTATTTTTGCCATAGCCTGTGTTGGTGGTTCATTTGGAGGAGGTAATATGTTTCAGTCAAACCAAGCATTCAAACAATTTTCTCATCTATCGTTTGTTCAAGATACTTGGTTGTATGATAATGGCTGGTGTTTTGGTCTTATTATGGCTGCCATAGTTGGTGTTGTAATTGTCGGAGGAATAAAATCAATTGCTAAAGTAACGGATAAGATTGTTCCTTTTATGGTTGGGGTTTATTTGCTAGCTGCTTTAGCTGTTATATTTTCTAATTTGAGCGGTTTGCCAAATGCTTTTGTATTGATTTTTAATGGTGCTTTTTCTCCTACTGCTATTAGTGGGGGTATACTAGGGGTTATGATACAAGGGTTTAAAAGATCGGCTTTTTCTAATGAGGCGGGTATTGGGTCTGCTTCAATTGCTCATTCAGCAGTTAAAACGAATGATCCTGCTAGTGAGGGTATAGTAGCACTTTTAGAACCGTTTATCGATACAGTTATTATCTGCACCATTACTGCACTTGTGTTAATTATTACTGGGGAGTATCAAAATACACAAGGAATAAGTGGAGTAGCGATGACTTCAGCTGCTTTTGGGTCTGTGTTTAGTTGGTTTCCAGCGGTACTTACGGTTGCGGTAGTTTTGTTTGCATTCTCTACTATGATATCGTGGTCGTACTACGGAATGCAGGCATGGTCTTACTTATTTGGTAAATCGGGAATTGCAGAGGCAATTTATAAAACCCTTTTCTGTCTGTTTGTTGTCTTAGGAGCAGCTTCTGAACTAGGTCCTGTAATTGATTTTTCTGACGCTATGATTTTTTTAATGTGTTTTCCTAATATTTTCGGCATGGTATTTTTAGCACCTGTTGTGAAACAAGAGCTAGCTAATTATTTAAAAAAGATAAAAGCATAAGGTGTTTCAACGGTTTAAGAAAGTAATTAGAGACTATTTTAGTTTTACAAAAAAGGAGACCAATGGTTTTATGCTCCTTTTTTGTGCTTTGCTGTTCTTTATTCTTTCACCACTTTTTTTTCCGTTATTTTCCTTTTCGGATACAGACACTTCTTTTATTGCATCAGACAGGCAGAAGTTAGATAGTTTGGTCGCGGTATTAGAAAAGAGAAAAAAAGAAAGTTCACCTGTTTTACAAAAAGAACCTATTACACACAAAGCTAGTGTGGGGAAAAAAGTCGGTTCGAAACCTTTCGTGAAGAGTGTAGAAAAGCAGGTTTCTATTATTCAGTTAAATAAAGCTTCAGCGAACGAATTACAACAAGTGAGCGGAATAGGAGAGAAACTGAGTACACGGATTGTGAAGTTCAGAAAGGCATTAGGTGGTTTCTACAGTAAAAATCAATTGTATGCCGTTTATGGATTAGATTCTTTGGTTGTGGAAAAGCTAATCAAACAATCAGTAGCATTAAACACTTCTGGTATTCAACAAATTAATCTGAACGAAGCGTCCTTTAAAGAGATAAACAAACATCCTTACATCTCTTACAATGAAACAAAAGTCTTTTTTGATGGTTTTAGGAATAAGGGTAAGAGAGTCTCTAATCTAAATCAATTGGTTGAAAATAACATATTTACAAAAGAAAAGCTTTTACAACTCGAGAATTATTTGATAGTAGAGTAATGGCTATTACTTTTGCGATAAAGAAGAGCAAACAAACATGTCAGTAAGAATAGAAAAAGATACAATTGGTCCAGTAGAAGTACCTGCGGACAAATATTGGGGAGCGCAGACACAGCGTTCTATCGAGAATTTTAAGATCGGTGGTAATCAAATGCCATTAGAGATAGTGAGAGGGTTCGCTTATTTGAAAAAAGCGGCTGCACAAACAAACGAAGAACTTGATGTGCTTTCGAAAGAGAAATCTGATGTGATCGGAAAGGTGTGTGACGAGATATTAGACGGTAAATTAGACGATCAATTTCCATTGGTGGTTTGGCAAACAGGTTCTGGTACGCAATCTAATATGAATGTGAATGAAGTGGTTGCAAACAGAGCACATGTTATTTTAGGTAATACATTAGGTGAGGGAGAGAAACTCATTGCTCCGAACGATGATGTAAATAAATCACAGTCGTCTAACGATACGTTCCCTACGGCCATGCATATTGCTGGTTACAAAATGATCGTAGAGACTACCATTCCAGGTATACAGAAACTACGAGATGTATTGGCTCAGAAATCTGCTGACATGAAAAATGTAGTGAAGATTGGTAGAACACATTTTATGGACGCTACTCCATTGACGTTAGGTCAAGAGTTTTCAGGCTATGTTTCTCAGCTAGACCATGGGTTAATTGCTTTGAAAAATACATTAGCGCATTTGTCTCAGTTGGCATTAGGTGGTACGGCAGTAGGTACAGGAATCAATACGCCAAAGGGATATTCTGAATTAGTGGCTAAGAAAATAGCTGGATTAACGGGTTTACCATTTGTAACGGCAGAGAATAAGTTTGAGGCATTAGCGGCTCACGATGCGGTAGTAGAGGCACATGGTGCGTTGAAGCAATTAGCGGTTAGCTTAATGAAAATAGGGAATGATATTAGGATGCTATGCTCAGGTCCTCGTTCGGGTATTGGTGAAATTATGATTCCTGCTAATGAGCCAGGTTCGTCTATTATGCCGGGGAAAGTGAATCCTACTCAATGTGAGGCATTGACAATGGTATGTGCTCAGGTGATAGGTAACGACGTGGCAGTATCTGTAGGAGGAATGTCTGGTCATTTTGAATTGAATGTATTTAAACCTATGATGGTTTTTAACCTGTTGAACTCTGCTAGGTTGATAGGTGATGCCTGTGTTTCTTTTGCAGATAATTGCGCAAGTGGCATTGAACCAAACATTCCAAGAGTAGAAGAACACCTGAATAATTCATTGATGTTGGTGACTGCTTTGAATACAAAAATAGGATATTACAAAGCTGCTGAGATTGCAAACACAGCTCACGCAAATGGGACTACTTTGAAGGTAGAAGCTGTACGATTAGGCTATTTAACGGAAGCTGAATTCGATGAATGGGTGGTTCCTGCTAAAATGATAGGAAGCCTAGATTAGGAACTTTTTAAGTTTAAAGAAACGCAATACTTGCGTTTCTTTATTTTTTTTTCGTAATTCAATCAATTAAAAAATAACATCAAGGATGAAAAAAGGATTTATAGCCATTTGTACGGCGTTTTTATTGTTAGCTACAATATCTGTAGAGGCTGCAGATAAAGCCGCTGCTAAGAAAGCAAAAGCTGAAGCAAAGGAGTGGAAAAAGAAGTTAAAGTCGTTAGACGTAGCTTCATATAAAAAATTACTAGAAGAAAAAGAGGCTGCTGAGTCTGAAAAATCTTCTTATTTAGCTCAGTTGGATGCATTAGATGCTGAAAACACGAATCTTAAGAACCAAACTAGTCAATTGAAAGCTAGTTTAAGTCAGATGGAAGAAGAGATTAATGCTAAAGCTAGTGAGCCAATAGTTGAGGTAGCACCTATTGCTACTACTCCTTCTGGAAATAATATGGATCAAGGAGTTGCTTTTAAGGTACAGATTGGATCGTTTAAGACATTAGGATCTGCTGCATCATTAGCAAGCGGTAACGATAATTTCGGTGCTGAGTCTGATGGAGACAACAATAAATATACGATTGGTGCTTTCAGATCGTACCAAGATGCTGATTTAATGAAGAAATATTTGAGAAAGATGGGCGTAAGAGATGCTTGGATTGTTTCTTATAAAGATGGAAACAGAGTATCTATTAAAGAAGTGGCTGACTACATCAATGAGTAAGCATAAGCCTACTTAGGCTATTACAATTTTTTAAAAAGCAGAAACAGAAACGTTTCTGCTTTTTTTGTTTCTGAAAGGAATGAACTAAAGTATTCCTGAAATTTGTTATTTTTACATAAAAGTAAATTAAGGACATGAATTTACAAGCAGATATCAATTGGATACATCAGGAAATAGATAAAATTAGAGATCCTCAGTTTTTAGTTAGAGTGAAGAGCTTATTAAAAGAAAGACCTTCGGCTAAAGTTCAAAAAACAGATGTGGATTCTATAAGCTTTGAAGAACTAGAAGATCGTTTACAGCGATCAGAAGAAGATATTAAAGCTGGTCGTGTTCATACAACTGACTCATTAAAGGAGTACTTTAAAAATCGTGCCTAATAAATTTACTGTTTTGTGGTCAGATGAATCCAAGACTGACTTGGATACTATTTTTGATTCTTACTCTGAATACTCAATGGACTATGCTAAGAATGTAGTCAGCAGTGTTTTATCAAGAGAAGAGCAACTGTCTACTTTCCCTTTGTCTGGTTCATACCAATACCCTGATATTTTTAATAACAGGTACAGATATTTGGTAGAAGGAAATTATAAAATCATTTACCATGTGTCTGAAAATGAGTCTATTGTTTATGTAGATACCATCTTCGATACACGGCAAGAACCTTCAAAATTACGTTTGATTTAAAATCTTAAGAATACTCCTTCACTGTTTCAATAAAGCAACGTACGTGGTCAGGAGAAATGTCTGGATAAAAACACCATTTCCTAGATTTGCAATGTGATGATACCCTTTGAATCGGTCTAACATCTGCTTCGTTTGTTTTTTGATATCACTAAACGACCCATAAAGAGCACATGGGTGCAATATTTAAGCCGTTGACCATCATGTTAAATAGCTCATGAACACCATCTGTTTCTTGAATATGAGAATTGACAATACTTTGTAACTGATTTTTACTTAATTTCAACTTGGTTTCCTCTTTTATCTTTTTCATAATGTTTTGTCGTTATTACTATTATGAAGTTAATTGTGGGAAACCTTTTTCTCAAATCAGACACACTTTTTGGGACAGTATGGGAGTATGATGTAGTGAGTTGCATCAGGGAGGTTAGCGTGTTAGGAAATGAGCCATTA
>JBGCEI010000171.1:0-9381 GCA_045106295.1 Cyclobacteriaceae bacterium | reverse complement strand
ATCCACCCAGACCATAAAAAAGTAATAAATAGTGCTCCAAGAGAGGCTAGTTTGTATTGCTTATTCACGTTGTAAGGATAGTCTTATCTTCGGTTTTTCAATAAGGCTTCAATTTGCTTCAATACTTTATCCCCCCTGTTTTTAAAGCCAGTACTTCCATAGGGTAAGTGATCTTCAATGGTATGATAAAGCTCTTGTTGTAATTCAGGAAACTGTTTAGAAATATTAAAGAGTACAGTCATAGAAAATGCCCGTACAGCAACGGCTTCTTTGGTATCTGATAAGTAAGAGAAACACAAATCAGCGATTTCCCCCATATATTCTTCAGGGATCTCTGTAAACTGTAAAAAACGAATACTGTTCCTTTTAACAGCTGAATTTGGAGAATCCTTTAATTTTGAAAGTAGTAAAGGATAATGTTTATCGAGTATGTTAGATCGTTTTTCTGCACAGAATAGGAGAGGAGTTGATATTAATTGAACCAATCGGATATCGCTTTCTTCAAAGAAATAACGGATTAGATTATCAAATTCAGAAGGGTTTTTGAGTAGATATCTTGATACCTCTCTACCATTATCTTTGTTTAATTCAGATAATACATTCATGCCAAATACCTAGTCCTAGTCGTTATTTTACATCTGCATCAAAAATGCTTTGATGTAGTCATCCAAATCACCATCTAATACATTTTGCACATCAGAACGCTCATGACTGGTACGTAAGTCCTTCACCATTTTGTAAGGGTGTAAGACGTAGTTTCTAATCTGAGAACCAAAATCTATCTTTTTTTTAGCTCCCTCCACCGCATCACGGGCTTCATTCTTTTTGTCTATTTCTATTTGATACAGTCTAGAACGAAGCATTTTTAAGGCTTTATCCTTATTTCGTAGCTGAGAACGCTCTTCTTGACACTCCACGACCAATCCAGACGGTTTATGACGTACACGTACTGCTGTTTCTACTTTGTTTACATTCTGACCACCAGCACCACCAGAACGGAAGGTATCCCAATCTAAATCCGCATCTTTAAGTTCTATCTCTATCGTATCATCAATCACTGGATATACAAATACAGAAGCAAAAGATGTATGCCTTCTTCCTCCTGAATCGAAAGGAGAAAGTCTCACTAAACGATGAACCCCAATTTCAGACTGTAAGTACCCGTAGGCAAATTCACCAATTATTTCCAGTGTAACAGATTTTACTCCTGCTACTTCTCCTGCTTGGTAATTGATTTCTTTTACCTTAAACCCACGCTTTCCTGCCCACATCATGTACATCCGCATCAGCATCTCTGCCCAGTCGTTACTTTCTGTACCTCCTGCACCAGGGTTGATTTCTATCATAGCGCCAAATTGATCTTCCTCACCACTTAGCATTTTTTTAAACTCTAATTCTTCTGTATGAGCAAGAGTTGCATCGTATTCTTTTTTTAGTTCCGCTTCAGACGCTTCTTCTAACTGATAAAACTCATACAGAGTCTCTAAATCTTCGAAACCAGCATTTAGCTTCGCAAAATCATCCGTCCAAACCTTTTTAGATTTAATATCCTTTAGAATGACTTCTGCCGCTTTTGGATCGTCCCAAAAACCAGCTTCCATCGTCGTTTTTTCTAAGGTCTGTATTTCAGCCAGTTTTTGATCGTAAGAAAGATAGCCTTTTAGTGCTTCTACTCGAGTTTTTATATCTTTTATCTGATCGTCTGTCATTTTTAATTCGGTATATGATATGCGAGGTGAGGTTTGTGGTGTTTAGTAATCAAAGTAAGTGTCATACCACACAGCTAAAGTATTTGCGTATGGTTATTTCTTAATAAATTTAGTCTGTGATCTTGATTTGAGAGACTAATTAGATATGACTTAACTTTTCATCAATCACCATAGTGTCAGACCATTTGTCGTGCCATCCATTAGATTTTTCACCTAAAAAAGATAGCGCATCAAAAGGAACTGCTCTAGAGAATGACCTTTTAACCATCGTACCAAAATCAGGAGTTTCCCCATCCAATGTTACTACTCTAGTTTTAGTAATGTACTTACCTATTGTTTTACCCTTTAAAGTAGTCTCTAAAATCAAGTAGTATATTGCAGACAGTATCATTGGTATTACTCTGTCTGTAATTGGATTGTCTTCTGAGAGAATCGGGACAATTAAGAGAAGGATAACATAAAAAACAATAAAGAAAGTCATGTCAATCAAATAATTGGCAAACCTTTTCCCTTTGGATGCTTGAACTAAGTTTGTGTCTTTATTATTTAGGTCTAAAATATCGTTACTCATTCTTATTGCATTTAGTTTTTGTTATTTACAAAGCTAAAAATATTTAGGAAAATGTATCTAGATAGTAGGTAGTAAGTTTTTCGAATTTGAAATTTGTAATCTGGAATTTATTTTAACCCTTTTACTCTCTTTAAATCTTCAGGAGTATCTATTCCAATGCTTTCTAACTTAGTCTTTGTCATTTTAATAGAAAATCCATGGTCTAACCACCTAAGCTGTTCCAAGCATTCTGTTTTCTCTAGAACAGTAGGAGGTAGGCTTACAATCCGTTCCAACAATACTAGACATTCCATATGATCGAAAAGGTAGAAATAAAGAAGATTCCTAGAACTAGAAAAAAACAAAAATCCGCTTTAGACGACCTCTTTAGGGAAAAGGTACTCGTATTTTAAAGGCGATTGCCCTGTGAAAATTATTTCATTTAAAGAAATTTAACTTTTTCAGCAAGCCCTATGTAGATTACCAAGAAGCACTCAAAGGAAAAGTACCTGACCGATGGATACAAGCACAACAAAAACGATAGCTTCTACATCATAAAAGCTATTTCTATCTGACCATGATTTTTCGTTGTTGGTAAGTCTCTATGTTTAAGAGATACATTCCTGTATTTAAGTCTGATAAATCTAAGTAGTCTTGATCTAATGTTCCACTTTTTAGAACACTACCTGATAGGTCAGATAGGCTATAACTCAAACCATAAATATTGTCTATTCCTTTTAAACTAACAATACCATCTTCTCCTGATGGATTAGGGTAAGCATTTATCTCTCTTTCAGAATTTGCTTCTGGAGGAGTGTTTGTAGTAGTATTTCGAGTACCTGAGGTAATGCCTATTGGACTAATATGTATTTGGCTAAACTCAATGTCACTATCACACGATATTCTTATGTTCGTTTTTGTGTTTTCAGGGAAATATAATGTATCTGTTAAAACTAAATCCCCTCTGTCTGATACCTTGTCTATTAGGCTTTTCCTATTGACCACAATAGTAGCTACTTTTTCATAAACACCATCTTGACCATAATCTAACTCAAAAGTCAAAGAGCTGATCCCTTCATCATTTTGATTATGAAAAAAAATGTTGCTTACATAAAATGATACAGTATCGTTGTCAGTATCTATAAAATCTGTGATAATTGAATCTCCAGTTTTGTCATATATAGGTCCCGCTTCTACCAACGGATGAACCAAAGAGCCTGTCTTTACGTCTAAAACGACTGATGAATTACATAAGGGAAGAGCAAAAGAAGTGAATTTAATAGGGGTCCACCTGTAAACGGAAGAAGCAAAACTATTATACCTAAATTGATGTAATTGATGATTACTTCTACTAATAGAAAAATTTGTTTGCTTATTTGGTACAAGAGAAAATGTTGCTAGTGAGCTATGAATTATACTCGCAGAAAACAGTAAAAGAAGATATAGTTTTTTCATTTTTTTATTTAGTAATAGTAAATATCAAGAATATTATTCTTAAATTCAACTGTTTTTTTATATTATTAATTAAAATATTTCAAATAAAGCTCTGATAATTAGACAATACATGAAATACCTTATACCAACAATATTCCTTTTTTCTTCCTTTTTCATCTATTCACAATACACTATTAATACGACTACCAAAGGAGTTCAAGAATTAAATGTTAGCAGTCTAAACCATGTTGCAGAAAGCGAGAATGCTTTTTTCGACAATTGTAGCCCTCTTGGGTCAAGCAACTACACAAAAATTGAATTTGATGTTAACCTTGCAAATGCATCAGGATCTCAAGACACATTATTCCTAACACTTACTTCTATTGCGTATAATGCAGACAAAAAACTGACCATGCTTATTGAAGCAGATTATGATAATGACAATAGCTACGATGAGGTATTGGGAGTGCTGCTTTTAAACACAAGTGACAATGACAACATAAAAGAGATAACACGTCACAAACAGCCTATTATAAAGGTAGTGGAAGGAAAAACTACAAGGATACGAATTACTGCTAACCAAAACATACATATTCATAAGTTACGGCTAGTTCGACTTTTACTCAAAACAAGCCAGCCAGCACAAGCTAGTACAAAAAAGGTGTTGTATGTAGGAAATAGTTATACTTATGGCTTTAATAGCCGAAGAGGAGTACTTTATTCCAACATATTAGACCAAATGGCGATGAGTACAGGAGACAAGGTGATTTCTTTGTCCCATACTTATCCAGGTACTCACTTCAGCGCTCATCATGGCGCTTTTGGTTTTGATACTAAATATTATGATTTATTAAAACCCCAAAAATGGGACTTTGTAACTTTTCAAAATCAAAGTGGTAATGGAAATTATTTTTCAACGAGACCTTTTTATGCATCCCATGATCGAGATGGTTTAGGAGAAGCATATCTTAAAGATTTGGTTGACAGTATGAGAGCTGCTAATAGTAATACTGTCCCTTTATTTTTTATGCATTGGGGATATGGAAGCAGTTGGAATGACACAATACCATTTGACAATTGGAGTGGAAAAAGTAGGTATGATAATTCAAAAGCCTATTATACAAGACTTGCCGCATTCAATAACGGATGGTTATCTCCAGTCGCCTATGTTTTTGAGTATTTGTTAAAAAAACACCCTTGGATGGGAGCTGCTAGAAAATTATACGCTAGTGAAAAAGATAAAAGTCATACAGGGGTAGAGGGTAATTATGCCACTGCCTTAACATTCTATACCATCATCTTTAAAAAAGACCCTACTTTAGTCAATGCCTACTTTAATTTACCAGATACAACAATCACTAAAATAAAAGAGGCGGTAAAAACAGTGGTGTATGACAGTCTTTCCAATTGGGATTATTCTGATGGGCTACAAATAGAACTACCTTTTGAGGTTAAATTCACTCATAGCAAATATCTTAAAGGTACTGATCATACAAAGTATGTAAATAAGTTATACAAGCATACATCGTCACCATATGATCATATCTCATGGGAAATAAATGGAGACCCAAATTGGGCAAACAATCCAGACATTGAAGTGCTTAATCGTATTGGTTCTGATGAATTGATTATTTATCATAATAATAAGCCAGGAGATCATATCATAACACTTAAAGCAACAAAAGACGGTGTAGAAAAAACATATACTGATACTATCCCCGATCCTTTTGTTGTTTCGTACAGTTTTAATCAAAACGGAAATACCATCAGATGTTACAAACAAAGCGCACCTTATCAGACCCTTTCATGGGAAATAGATGGAGAACATACATTTTTAAACAATACAACAGCATCTGATGAAAGACCAACTATTCAACTTAATGAAATAAAAGACTATATCATCAAACTAAAGGCGACTAGTCGTTTTGGTATTGAAAAAGAATATGCTGATACTATTCGATTTTCTAACTTAAACTTCAGTACATACTCTTACCAGTATACAGACAGTACAAGGAGTTATTTTAGTGTGCCGCGTAATGTATTTCCACATGAAAACCTCTCATGGGAGATTAATGATGACCCTAACTGGGAAACTAATGGAGTTTCAGGCATAAGTTCAAACTATTATCTTTCTAATGATAAAAAGTATCTTAATCTATACTTTAGAGAATCAGGTGATTATAAGATAAGCTTAAAAGGCACGCTAAATGGGGAAGAAAAAACATACTCAGAAACAGTAAGCATAGTAGTAAATCCTGCTGAAGAGTAAAGAACTCTGAGGCAAACCCAAGAGACATTAATTGAAACTCTGACTTTACTCACTAAGTAAGCTTCAAGGCATTAGGTTATATACATACTTGTCTACTCGACATTTTTCTTCTTTCTCTTTATTGAAATACAGTATGAAATTACTTTTAATGTCTACAATAAAATCTATTCCATTTGTATCAAGATATTCCAAAAGCTTACTGTTTTCGCCTAAAATTAAGTCTTTGAAATTTGTAATCTGGAATTTATTTTAATCCTTTTACTCTTAATAAATCCTCTGGTGTATCTATTCCAATGCTTTCTAAATTAGTCTCCGCTATTTTAATAGAAAACCCATGGTCTAACCACCTCAGTTGTTCCAAGCACTCTACCTTTTCCAATACAGTAGGAGGTAGGCTTACAATTCGCTCCAACACATCTATGCGATAAGCATACATGCCAATGTGTTTGAAATAATCTATTTTATCTATCCAGTCCTTCTGTTCATAGTCTCTAGCATACGGAATAGCACTTCTGCTAAAATACATCGCTTCATTTTGCTTGTTAAAAACGACCTTTACCACATTAGAGTCTAATATTGCTTCTATGGAAGTTAGTTTCTTTGCTAAACTACCTATTTGAACACGCCCCAAAACTAATAATTGAGCCAACTGATCAATTTGTTTTGGCTGAATAAAAGGCTCGTCACCTTGAATATTCACTACATAATCGGCTTCAACTCCAGACTTTTGATACGCTTCTAAGCATCTGCTTGTTCCGTTGCTATGCTCTCCAGTCATAACCACACAATCTCCAACTACTTCACGAACATGGACTGCAATACGCTCATCGTCAGTCGCTACAATTACTTCATCTACCAAAGTAGACTTTCGAGCTTGCTCCACTACTCGTTGAATCATCGTTTTTCCTTCTATTTCTACCAAAGGCTTACCCGGAAAGCGAGAAGACTCGTAACGAGCAGGAATTACTCCTAATATGGTCGGTTTGTTTTTCATCTTCAATAGTTTCTAGCTTTTAGCAGTTAGCTACTAGCATTTCAAAATCGGTTATTTAATTTTAGCTATTGACATTCTAAACCATTTCTTTCTTTAGTTGGTGGCTAATAGAGAGAAGCTAAAAGCTTAAGAAATAACTTTCCTGACAATCAATGCAATACGTTCTTGTTTTACAATCTCTACTTTTTCTCCTTTGTCGATAAATTCACCATGAGAAGTAGCATCTAATAATTGATTTTCGACCATCACCTTTCCAGAAGGTCTTAAAATAGTAAAAGCAATACCTGTTTTTCCTACGTACGATTCTTCTGTATTTCCTAATTCAGTTGCTTTCTTGTCAATAGAAGCAGATAAGGCTATTTTCTTAAAATAAGAGCTAGATGCTAAAGCACTTCCTCCTACAAATAGAAAGACAAGGGAACCTATTAGTCCAACCAACATCACCGAAAAGGCACTTAGTAATTGTCCCGAAGGAACATAAGTGAAGTCAAACCCATCGTTTTTAACCATAGAGAGTACCAACGCACCAAAAGTGAGGATAATTCCTGCTATTCCAGCCACACCAAAACCAGGAATTACAAATACTTCCAGTACAATCAATACAATTCCTACAAAGAATAAGATCAGTTCTTTATAACTCAACAAACCGTGTAAATAATCTGGAATAAAGTAAGCGGTTAAAGCCAAAGATGCAATAATCAATGGGAAACCAATTCCAGGGCTTTGTAACTCAAAATATAAACCACCTAAAATCAGTAATACCAAAATGCTCTTTACCGCAGGGTTTAAGAAAATAGCAATCATTTTTTCCGTCAACCCCACGTCAAATCGTTCCAATGAATAATTTGTAACTCCTCCGTGCTCCAATGCTTCTTCAATAGATTTTACTTTTCCTTCGCAGTAGTTGTTTGCAATGGCTTCGTCTGCTGTGTACGAGATCACAAATGCACTATCCGTTTGTAAATAACGTCCCACCATTCCTTCTGCTATTTCAGGATCACGGTGATTCGTTTCTGCTGTAGCTCTCATTTTGGTACGCATAAACGATTGGTACTTTTCAGCTACCACTTCACCTTCTTGGTTGACCACCGTAGAAGCCCCAATGCTACTTCCGGGTGCCATGTAAATACTGTCGCAAGCAATAGAAATAAAAGAACCGGCAGAACCAGCGTTTTGATTGATAAATACACTTATTGGAGTCGCTTCCGCTAATAACGCACTCACAATCTCATCAGCATTTTGCACTCCGCCACCGTACGTATTCATATCTATTAAAATATGATCAGCTTCTTGTTTAGTCGCCTCTTCTAAACCCAATTTGATGTATCGGCTCATTCTGGCATCTATTTCGTCTCTTATTTCTAAGATAAATACTTTCGTTTGAGAGCTATCAGTTTGACTAAACGCACTAAGAGTACATAAGAGGAAAGAAAGTAGTAATAGAGACAATATCTTTTTCATAGCCAAAAGTATTAAGTACAAAGTATCAAGTATCAAGATTAGTTTTTGATTATATTCTTGAGTGCACTTGATGGCTAGAGGCTAACAGCCAAAAGCTAATAACTTAAAGAAAAATGTTCACAACATTAAGATGCTGATTTTTATATTTCACTGTGAAGTTACGTTATTTGCACAACTTGTATAACGAAGTTTCGTCTTTAATTAATGACAAAATCAATTTTAAATAATTTTTTAACTCAAGAATACTCATTTATTAGCGAATATAATAATGAAGAACTTCTAAATAATATTCTTCAAAATAAAAAGATTGAAAAAGATTATAGAATATCAATTATAAATAAGTCAGATAATCATTATACTATTAAAGCAAATAGTTCTCTTGGTGTTGGAATGGCTAATGGGCTTGGACAATCAATTCAAATTGAACTAAGATTTAAAAAAGTAGCTAAACAAACACAGGTTAGAGTATTCACAAAACCAAGAATTGATTTAACACTTATTTTGATATTGTTACCAATAATTACAGTTCTTGTTGGTTTTGCTAGTCAGTCCATTACAGAAGGTTTATATGTTTTAGTTTTATTTCTTACCCTATTCTTTTGGTTTAGACTAATTTATAGAGGACAAGAAAAAACACTGGTTGATAATGCTAAGAGTTTTTTAAAGTTAAAATCAATCCGTGATTAAGTGACCTATGAAGGAATTACTAACGAAAGATTTTGGTGTTAAAGTCTGGAACATTTATCCGGATATCCAAAACAATAGCCTCCTTGTAGAGTTAAGGGACGAACTAAGCAAAGAAGTTCAGTTCTACATTGTAGACACGAATACGTTTCAATTACAAAAAATACAGCTTCCTAGTGAAGAAAGCTGGTGGATGGGAATAATAGACTATTTTGAAGGAGTTATTCTGTATCACACCTATTTAGATGGAGTAGAGCCCATTCCTGAAGGTGTGTATGGT
>JBGCEI010000170.1:0-12067 GCA_045106295.1 Cyclobacteriaceae bacterium | reverse complement strand
CCTTCAGCAGCTTCAGCAGGATTAGTAGCACCAATTAATGTTCTAAAATCAGCTACCGCATTGTCTTTTTCTACTACAAATGCATAGATAGGCCCTGAACTCATGTATTCTGTCAGCTCACCAAAAAATGGTCTTCCTTTGTGTACACCATAGAATTCTTCTGCTCTTTCTTTTGATAAATAGGTCTTTTTAAGAGCTAGGATTTTAAACCCTGCCTTTTCTACCATAGAAAAAATTTCTCCTGCATGCATACTTCTTGTTGCACCAGGCTTTACCATGCTAAATGAAATCGATTTTGACATTACTAATATGATTGTTAAAGTTGGGACGAAAGTACTAATAAAATTTGAATCCAATTGTAGAAATTAGACTAAAAATGTAATAGATTTGCTTTCAATGATACATCCGTCAGCCATAAATACCATAGAACCGCTGAAGCCAATTATTACTGGAAAGCGACTTGATATTTTAATTACAGCACATACTAAACCAGATGCCGATGCATTAGGTTCTTGCTTGGCACTAAAAGGCTATTTAGAGCAATATAATCACCGTATTACTGTAATGGTCCCTTCTGATTACCCTGACTTTATTAACTGGATGGAAGGTAACGATGAGGTGATTGTCTACTCAAAACAGAAAACTGGAGTCACCAATAAGATCATTCGAAAAGCAGATTTTATTTTTTGTCTAGACTTTTCTGCCCTAAGCAGAATAGATAGAATGGAAGAGCCTGTACGAAATTCAAAAGCAAAAAAAGTACTGATAGACCACCACTTAGAGCCAGAAGATTTTGCTGACTATACTCTATGGAGTGACAAAGCTGCTGCTACTGCTGAGTTGATTTATGAATTGATTCAGTTAATGGGTGATTTGGATAAAATTACTCCTGCTATGGCAGACTGTATGTATGCAGGAATTATGACTGACACTGGTTCTTTTAGGCATTCCAACACCACAGAAAACATCCACAGAGTAGTAGCAGACCTAATTGTTAAAGGAGCAAATAATGCTAAAATCCATCAAGCGGTCTACGATAATAATTCTATTACAAGAATCAAACTGTTAGGGTATGTGTTAAACAACAAATTGACTGTTTTACCAGAGAGAGAATTAGCTTATGTAACTCTTTCTGATGAGGAATTAAAAAGATTTGATTCTAAAAACGGCGATACCGAAGGCTTTGTAAATTATGCGTTAAGCATTACAGGTATCAACTATGCCTGTATCATCATAGAACGTGAGGATATGGTGAAACTATCCTTTCGCTCTGTTGGAGATAGACAAGTCAATCAGTTTGCAAAAAAGAACTTTGAAGGAGGCGGGCATAAAAACGCAGCTGGTGGAAAATCAGATTTATCATTAGCGGATACAGAAAAAAAGTTAGTTCGTTTATTAGATGAACTATCGCCATTGAAATCTTAGGAACTTTTGGTATTCAGAATTAATTACTAGAGCAAAAAAAAGGCTTTCATAAATTTTCATGAAAGCCTTTTTTGTTTTAAAAGCGTGTAATTAACTTTTATCTACTACTACTTTTACAGCAGTTGGTCCTTTTGGACCCATTTCTATTTCGAAAGTAACCATATTATTTTCTTTAATTTCGTCCACTACATTGTTGATATGAACAAAAATACTTTCTTGTGTTTCTTTATCTTTAATAAAACCGTATCCTTTTGAATCATTAAAGAACGATACTACTCCTTTCCTGATAGGGTCATACTCTATGTTTTCGCTTTTAGGAACACTGATTTCAATGTCTTTTGCCTTAGTTACTTTTTTCTTGGTTGGATCTGGCGGAGTATCGATAATGTTACCGTTTTCATCAACATAGGCAATCATATCATCTAGCGCACCTGATTTTTCAAGCTCTTTACGTGCCAGTTTTTTCTCGAGTTTTTCCTTTCTCTTCTTTTCTTTCTTATTTCTGACTTCCTTTTTGTTGAATGTTTCCTGCGATCGGCCCATAGTTAAATTTAAATAGTTAAAATTAAATAAATCTAGTCTGAAAGTAACTCTGAAAAGACGGTAGAAATCTATGAGACTCTTTCAACTAAAGTGCAAAGATACGAATATTAATTAATACGCATTAAAAGTTCTAAAAATAAACCCCAAAAAGGGGTTTATAAGAAAAAAGTATTGAATTATACTATGTCTACGGGAATAGGTAAGAAAAGGTTGTAAAACGAAGTGATTTATACTTTTTAAATAGCTGGGCGTAATTTTTTAATCTTTTTATTCTCTTAATAATACTCTGTCTTTAGATATTGCCAAGTTTAACTTACGTACATTCCCATCTCCTTCGGTAATACGCAGCACTCCGGTGGAATTAGAGGACCAGTTCATACTGATTTTCTCAGTAGTTAAACTGTTTGAATACACTTCGAAAGGAAGTGTTTCATCATGACCAAAGCCTTTTACGTTTACGGTAGTTTGGTAAGGATCGAAGGGAACGGGTTGAATGGCGGTAATGGTAAGAGTGACGCCTTTATTGTCAGAAGTATATATCTTCTGTACTTTTTTGGCAGTACAAGAAAGTAAGGTGACAGATAAAAGAAAAAGGGTAATGTGGGATACTTTCATAAGTAAGAGTTTGTATGTTATGAATGTACTATAATTATCGTAAAGATATTACTCAAATTATAGTAAATTAAGAAGATGTACAATGCATATAGCATATTGGGGGTAGCTAATTTTTCTTCTGTAGAGGAAGTTAAATCAGTATACAAAAAGCTAGCAAAAGAATTACACCCAGATAAAAACCCTGGAAATAAAGTGGCAGAAGAACAATTCAAAAATATAAATGCGGCTTATACATTACTTTCTAATTCGTTAAAGAAAAAAATACACGACGATAAACTTCATTACGCTATTGCGAACCCTAATCATCGAAGTAGAACAAATACCTACACTCGCTCAAACTCTGCTACGCATCAGCCACGTTATTATAGGAAAGCAAATGAGCCACAGCGCACAAAAAAGAGTGAGACAAAACTCTATGTAATTACCTCTCTTATTGGAGTTGTTTTTATAGCCTTGTTATTGACGTTTGCTCATTATATGAACTTACATCTGGCAAGAAAGTATTATAGAATTGCCAAAGTACACGCTGCACGCTATGAATATGACCATGCATTTCTTAATCTACATCTGGCGAGTAAGTATGAGGTGATGGAAACTGAAATAGAGGAGTTAAAAGGGGATTTAAATGTAATTTTAGGCAAAAACGTGGAAGCAAGTAACCATTTTGCAGAAGCCATTTATTGGAGTGAAGAAACAGAAAAGGAAAGGCTCTTTTTCAAAAAAGGCAAGGCAGAGGTGAAGGCAAAACAATTTGGAAACGCAATTAGTAGCTTTAGCAACTTGAATAGTAAGAGTTCGTTTCAGGATAGTGCTTCTTTCTTTTTAGGGAGTGCTTACCTAGGAAGAAATAACATACCCTTGGCATGTCAGTATTATAAAAAAGCTATTCCCTTTTTTCCAGAAGAACGTGTTGAATTAGAAAGGCTGATTAATCATCTTTGTGAATAATAAACCTTGTCATCCCCACGGAAGTGGGGATACCAGAGATAATATTTTTAATGCTTGAAGTGACGTATTCCAGTAAAAACCATAGCCATTCCATTTGCATCACAGAAATCAATTGATAATTGATCTTTTACCGACCCACCTGGTTGGACTACTGCTTTAATGCCTTCTTTGTGTGCGATTTCTACACAGTCTGGGAATGGAAAGAATGCGTCCGATGCCATAACTGATTTCGACAAGTCGAAGTTGAAACTCTTTGCCTTTTCAATAGCTTGTTTTAATGCATCTACACGAGAAGTTTGACCAACTCCACTAGCAAACAATTGATTGTCGTTTGAAAATACTATTGTATTTGATTTCGTATGCTTACACACTTTAGCAGCAAAAATAAGGGCTTTATTTTGTTCTGCAGTAGGGGCTACTTTGGTAGCTGTTTTAAATTCAGTTATTGTTTCCATGTGCAAGTCTTTGTCTTGCTCAATTACTCCGTTCAATAATGTTTTAATTTGTTTTGTAGGCAATTCTACCTCTTTTCTTACTAATAAAATTCTGTTTTTCTTTTGTTGCAAGATATCCAGTGCATCCTGATCGAATGAAGGAGCAATTATTACTTCACAGAATAATTTATGTAATTCCTCTGCTGCTGCTTTATCAATTGGTTGAGTAGATGAAATTACTCCTCCAAATGCAGAAACAGGATCTCCTGCTAATGCTTTCAAATAAGCATCTTTTACATCTGTACCCGTTGCCATACCACAGGCATTGTTGTGTTTTAGGATAGCGACTGCTGTTTCAGTTTTAAATTCGTCTGTTAAGTTAATAGCAGCATCTACATCTACCAAGTTGTTATACGACAACTCTTTACCATGTAATTGATCAAATAAGGCTTCCATATCGCCATAGAATGTTCCTTCCTGGTGAGGGTTTTCACCGTATCGTAATTGCTTTCCTTTTTGTTCGCTTACTTTTAATACTGGAATAGCTGTTTCTTCGTTGAAGTAATTGAAGATGGCAGTATCGTAATGAGAAGATACGTTAAAGGCATGTGCTGCAAATCTTTTTCTATCGTTTATTTCTGTCTTACCACCTTTTGCTTGTAGCAATTGTTCTAGGTCACCGTATTGTTCCATAGAAGCAATAATGGTGACATCTTTAAAATTCTTTGCTGCTGCACGAATCAAAGATATTCCTCCAATGTCTATTTTTTCTATGATGTCTTGTTCTGGAGCACCACTCGCTACTGTATTTTCAAATGGATATAGGTCTACGATTACAAGATCAATACCTGGAATATCGTACTCAGCAACTTCTGCAACATCAGAATCTAATTCTCTTCTGTTTAAGATACCTCCAAAAATCTTTGGGTGAAGTGTTTTTACACGACCACCTAAAATAGAAGGATAGTCTGTAATAGATTCTACTTGTGTAACAGGAAGCCCTGCCTTCTCAATAAAAGAAGCTGTTCCGCCAGTAGAAATCATTTCCACACCTTGTTTGTGTAGTAATTGAATGATGTTGTCTAGTCCCGATTTATCAAATACCGAAATTAGTGCTTTGTTAATCTTTTTAGTAGCCATAAGAGAGTAAGAATCAAAGTCCAAAATTAGTGCTTTTATTTAGGGACACCAATAAATAGAAATGAATAATTTAAAAGTATAAGCTTCTGAATAATCAACGTGAGGATATTGGTGCATAGAAAACAGTTCAATACTGAGAATGTTAAAAGAACGAGAGCACTCTTAAATAATCATTTTAAAAGAGAAAATACTACAATCAACTTGCAATAAAAAGACAATAATAGCTTATTCCGCATTAAACTGTTACCTTTGTGCTTTATTCAAGAGATATGAGGTTCTAATATGGTTGTTGGATCTTCATTTTTTACAACACGGCATATTTAGATGGCACTTACATTTCAAGAAACGGGCTTAAAGCCTGAAATACTTTCTGCGGTTACAGAATTAGGGTTTGTAAATCCTACTCCAATACAAGAAAAATCAATTCCTTTTTTACTTTCTGAACAACAAGACTTAATTGCTTTTGCACAAACAGGAACAGGAAAAACAGCGGCTTTTGGCTTGCCTTTATTAAACGAAATTGATCCGAATTCTAACTCGATACAGGCGCTAATCCTATGTCCTACGAGAGAACTTTGTGTTCAGATTTATAAGGACTTTGAGTCCTACTCAAAAAATATGAAGGGATTGCGAGTAACCTCTGTTTATGGTGGTGAAAGTATGGAGAAACAGATAAAAGCACTTAAAAGGGGTGTTCAGGTAGTGGTTGGTACGCCTGGGAGGGTTAAGGATTTAATTAACAGGCGGATTCTTAAGGTTGAAAAAATAGAGTGGTTGGTGTTGGATGAGGCTGATGAGATGCTTAGCATGGGATTCAAGGAGGATTTGGATACTATTCTTGGTGGAACTCCTGAAGACAAACGTTCGCTTTTGTTTTCTGCTACGATGCCTAAAGAACTGATTAGAATTTCTAATCAGTACATGAACGATCCATTCGAGATCAACTTAGGAACTAAAAACAAGAGTTCTGAAAACGTAGAGCACCATTACTACTGTGTAAAGAACAGGGACCGTTACCAAGCGTTGAAACGAGTATTGGATGTGGCTGAAAGCCCATATGCGATTGTATTTTGTAGAACACGGTATGAAACAAAGGATGTAGCTGATTTACTAATTCAAGATGGGTATAAGGCTGATGCTTTGCACGGAGATTTATCGCAAGGGCAGCGTGAACAGGTATTGGGAAAGTTTAGAAAAAAAGGGATTGAATTTTTAGTGGCGACAGATGTGGCGGCGAGAGGATTGGATATTAATAACCTAACGCACGTTATTAATTACAATTTACCAGATAATACAGAAACGTATATTCACAGAAGTGGACGTACGGGTAGGGCAAATAATTTTGGTATCTCTATTTCAATAATTAGTGATAGAGATGTCCGTAGAATTAGAGACATAGAACGTACGATTGGTAAAACGGTTACGTTAAAAAAGGTGCCTGGAGCAAATGAAATTGCTGAAACTAAAATACAATCGTTTACGGATAGAATATTAAATCAGGAATCTAATGAAAAACTAATCGGTAAATATTTGCCTTTAATAGAAGAAAAATTAGCTGATCTAAGTAAAGAAAAACTGGTAGAAAAGATTGCTTCTATGGAGCTTTCTAAAATATTTAACAATCAATCGTCTGGTGTTCATGACATTAACTTGGATCCAAAAGATAAAAATGCTTCTAGAAGAGCTAGTAATGAGAATTTCTCTCGTCTGTTCATTAATATAGGAAAAGATCATGGGTTGAACCCTCAACGTTTGATGGGCTTAATAAATGACTATGCTCCTCAACGGAATACAGAAATTGGAAAAATTGATATTATGCGAGATTTCTCTTTCTTTGAAATTGAAAAGACAATTGACAGAGACCTGATCGAAAGTATGGATGGTCAAGATTTTGAAGGCAGAAGAATAGGTGTAGAAGTATCCAAAGAAAAGCCTAGAGGCGGCAGTGGAAGAGATAGAGGTCGATCTGGCGGTGGCGGACGTGGTGGCTACGGTGGTGGTGGAAATAGACGTGGCGGCGGCTACAGCGGTGGAAGAGACAGAGATCGTAATAGCGGCGGTGGAGGAGGTAGAAGAAGAAGATAGTCTACATCCAAACAAAAAAAGCACACTTTACCGTTTATCATAACGAGTAAAGTGTGCTTTTTTTATGCTCTAACTTTATAACTTTAATTCAGGTAATTATTAGCAGTTGTTTTGGTATAACAGTGTAATTATTTAGTCGTAGTACGGTTGGTACATATACTTTGAAATAGTCTGTTCTAGATTTTCTGGCTTTTCGTTTTGTGCAATGCCCATTTCATATGCTTTTTCTGCTACGGCTACGGCTATGGCTAACGACAGGTTTCTAATTTCGGTTAGTGGAGGGTAAACCGAACCATTATCTAAGCTTTCTTGACTTACTAACCTGGCTAGTGTTTGGGTTGCTACTAAAAATAATTCGTCTGGAATAGTTGTTATATTTGCGATAATAGCCCCAAGACCTATTCCTGGGAATACGTAGGCATTGTTTCCTTGTCCAGTGTAGTGTTTTTTTCCTTCTAAAATTACAGGATCAAACGGGCTCCCGCTAGCAAAAACTACCTTTCCTTCGCTCCATGTGTAGGCTTGCTCTGCTGTACATTCTGCCCTTGAAGTAGGGTTGGATAATGCAAAAATGACGGGGCGTTCATTTATGGCACACATTTTTTCTACTACTTCTTGCGTAAATGTTCCAGGAGCACCAGTCGCCCCTATCAGTACGTTGGGTTGTATGGTATCAATGGCGTCTACAAAACTGAGTTGTTCCCCATCATGAGAGTAATGGTAGTTATGCTCCATCAAGTCTTTTCGGGTTGAAACGAGTAGTCCTTTTTCATCTACAAAACAGATTCTTTTTCTTGCCTCTTCTACTTTTAGTCCTTCTTCTACAAATGCTGAGACGAGTAAACCTGCTATTCCTGTTGCAGCAGAGCCTGCTCCTAGGAACATGAATTTTAAATCGGAAAAGTCTGTTTTTGTAATTCGAGTAGAAGCATAAATTCCTGCTACGGCTACAGATGCGGTTCCTTGAATGTCATCATTAAAGCAAAGAACATTATCTCTATATTTATTTAAGAATTTATAAGCATTTGGTGTCTGAAAGTCTTCAAACTGTATCAATGCTGTAGGGAATTTTTCTTGCACAGCGGTGATAAACTCATCTACTAGTTCGTCGTATGCTGCTCCTTCTAATCTCTTTTTAGGGTACCCTAAATAGAGGAGGTCATCTAGGATTTCTTGGTTGTTGGTTCCTACATCTAGCATCACAGGTAAACACTGATGCGGGTGTATTCCTGCACAGGCCGTGTATAATGCTAATTTACCAATTGGAATCCCCATACCATTAGCACCAAGATCTCCCAGACCTAAAATCCTTTGTCCATCGGTAACTACTATTACTTTAATATCCTTCTCTGGCCAATTGTCCAATATGGTACTGATCTCTCCTTTATCTTCTGGCGTGATGTAAAAGCCTTTTGGTGAGGTAAAAATATGGGAAAATTCTTTACAGGCTTGACCTACGGTAGGTGTATAGATCAAAGGCATAATTTCTTCTATGTAATCCATTACTACTCTGTAAAATAGCCGTTCACTTCTATCTTGTAGAGATGAGAGTAATAAATAACGTTCAATGTCGTATACCTTTCGTCTTAAGCTAGCCATTACACGGTCTACTTGTATGTTTTGACGTGCCACGGAGTGGGGCAATAAACCTCTAAGCTTTAACTCCTCTCTTTCTTCTCTACTAAATGCTAATAACTTATTGATTTTAGCATCTGTTAAAACTTCAAGACTTCGTTTGTTTGTTTCCATTTACTAGCTGTAATAGGACAAAAATAATCATTAGTTTCCGATTTTCTATAGGAATTACAGGCTGATGCAAAATATCTTTTTCTTTCTTGTATTTAGGGTGTTTTTGAATTCACAAAATCGGTGGTTAATTTTTTTGGAGGTATTTTTAACATGTAAGAAGAAAAACATATTGTCCAAATAATCACAAGTTATACGAGGAGTAAATAAAACTGTAAAAGGGAGATGGCTATTTGTTAAAAAATGCTGATCTCATAACTATGAGTATTTTAACACTCGTTCAAAAGCATCTAAGAAAACGGTTATCTCTTTTTTAGTGATAGTCATTGGTGGTAACAATCGGATCGTATTTTTATTAGAAGAAGCACCCGTAAATATTTGATAATCGTAGACTAATCGTTTTCTAATAGGAGCTACTTCTTTGTCTAGTTCAATACCTAGCATAAGTCCTTCCCCACGTACTTCTTTTACCTGAAGTATTTTCTTTAATTCTTCTTTTAGATAATCTCCCATACGTTGAGAGTTTCTGATTAATTTTTTCTTTTCTATTATCGTAAGGACAGCAATACCTGCAGCACAGGCTAAATGATTCCCTCCAAAAGTAGTTCCTAAGAGACCAAATTTAGCTTCTATTTCAGGACTGATCAATACACCTCCTATCGGGAATCCATTCCCCATACCTTTAGCCACAGTAATAATATCAGGCTTTACATTAAAGTGTTGATGTCCAAAGAATTTACCCGTTCTACCATAACCAGACTGTACTTCGTCAGCAATTAGTAATGCTTTTTTCTTACTACAAAGTGCTTGTACTTCTTCCATGAATTCAGTAGTAGGAGAAAAAATTCCCCCTACACCTTGAAAGGGTTCGAACATTACTGCTGCTACATCATTTGTAAAGTGTTTCTGTAAAGCAGTACTGTCGTTGAATGGTATTTTTACAAAGTGATCGGTCTCGTTAATAGGGGCTACAATAGATGGGTTATCTGTGGCTGCTACTGCTAAAGAGGTTCTTCCGTGAAAACCATTCGTAAATACAATCACTTTCTTTTTACCTGTATGGAAAGAAGCCAATTTTAAGGCATTTTCATTTGCTTCTGCTCCAGAATTACAAAAGAAAAAACTGTAGCTTTCATAGTTAGATAACTTACCTAATTTTTCAGCTAATTCTCGTTGCAAAGGTATATCTACAGAGTTAGAGTAAAAGCCTACTTTTTTCAGTTGACTGCTAATTGCTTTAACATAATTTCGCTGTGTATGACCAATAGATATTACAGCATGTCCACCATACATATCCAGATACTTAGTGCCTTTTTTGTCCCATACAAAAGAACCTTTAGCTTTGGCTATTTCAACATCGTAAATGGGGTACACTTTAAATAAATCCATGGGAATGTAGTTTGGTACGTTGGCTTAAAAGAATTCTCTTATTTTATCGAAAAAACCTTTCTCTCTTTTTCCTGGGTTAGGGCGGAAGTTATCCGAATCTTTTAAGCTTTCTAATTTCTTCTTTTCATCCGATGTTAACACTTTAGGAGTCCATACGTTTACATGAACAAGCTGATCTCCTACTTTGTAGCCATCAATGTCTTTAATTCCTTTTCCTCGTAGACGCAAAATCTTTCCACTTTGTGTACCAGGCTCTATTTTAAGCTTCGCTTTTCCGCCAATAGTTGGGACTTCTACTTGACTACCTAAAGCAGAGTCAACAAAACTGATGTATAAATCATATACTACATTGTTTCCTTCACGCTGTAAATCTTCATCTTCTTTTTCTTCTACTAGGATAAGTAAGTCTCCAGGGATTCCTCCTCCAGGAGCTTCGTTTCCTTTTCCAGACATGGAAAGCTGCATTCCATCCGATACACCAGCAGGGATGTTGATGGTTACGATTTCTTCTTCTTTCTTTAGACCAGAAGCATCTACGCCAGCAGGGCGTTTGTCGATCATTTGACCATTTCCATTACAAGTAGTACATGTAGCTGCAGATACCATTTGACCTAACATGGTATTCACTACTTTTCTTACTTGTCCACTTCCTTGACACGTTGTACATGATTTGTATGTGACACCGGCAGCAGTTTTTAGCCTATTGACTTTAATCTTTTTCTCTACTCCGTTGGCTACTTCTTCAAGAGATAAGCTTAGTTTAATACGTAGGTTAGATCCTTTGCGTGCTCGCTGACCGCCACCTCTTCTTCCGCCACCACCAAAGAAACCGTCGAAAGGACTTCCTCCATCTCCACCAAAAATATCTCCAAAGTTAGAGAATATGTCATCCATATTGCTGTAACCACCACCTCCGGCAGCACCACTCATCCCTGCATGACCAAATTGATCGTACCGTTGCTTTTTGTCAGGCTTGCTTAAAACATCGTATGCTTCTGCTGCCTCTTTAAATTTCTCTTCAGCTTCTTTATCATCAGGGTTTTTATCTGGATGATATTTGATAGCTACTTTTCGATAGGCTTTCTTAATCTCAGCAGCTTCTGCTCCTTTGCTTACACCTAATACTTCGTAATAATCTCTTTTTGCCATGATACTATGCTCCTATCACTACCTTAGCGTAGCGGATTACTTTTTCACCTAAATGATATCCTTTTTCTATTTCGTCTACTACTTTTCCCTTCATGTCTTCAGAAGGTGCAGGTATTTGAGTAATTCCTTCGTGTAGTTCAGCATCAAATGTTTCACCTTTAGCTTCAATAGGTTTTAACCCTTCGTTTTCTAAGGTCTTTTTTAGTTTTTCCTGAATTAATGTCATTCCTTCAGCAATTGCTTTAGGATCTTCTGCCGCTTCCAATGATGGTTGAGCACGTTCAAAATCGTCCAAGACAGGAAGTAAGTTGAGGATTACTTTCTCTGATGCTGTAGCAATAAGGTCTATTTTTTCTTTTGCTGTTCTACGTCTAAAATTTTCGAACTCTGAGTATAGTCGTAAGAACTTGTCTTTTTGTTCTGCTAATTCAGCAGTCAATCGTTCTTCTTCCGATAGTTTTATTTCTTCCTGAACCTCTTCTTGTGGTGTTTCTGAAGTCTCAGCAGTAGTTTCCTCTACTACCTCCTTTTCTACTACCTCTTCTTTTTCTATTTTTTTTGCAGCCATAATTCGTAATTCCTTATTCTGAACA
>JBGCEI010000169.1:0-3300 GCA_045106295.1 Cyclobacteriaceae bacterium | reverse complement strand
AGAATGTAAGTGTATTTGCAGAATCTTACGGTTTGTCTTCTAGTGATGATGATACCTCATTAATAAACAATTAATTATGAAAAATAAATTACCCTTATACCTTTTACTTTTCTTTTTAATTATAGTGAATGCCTTCTTTCTCTATAATTATTTAGGGGCAGGAGACCAAGGCGGTCCTAAAGACCCAATTAGACCTGGGGATTTTTTGGTTAAGGAGCTTGCGTTTGATGCGGAGCAACAGGAAGAGTTTAGAATATTAAGCAGGAGCCATCATCGCAGAATGCGAGGTTTGTTAGAAGATATAAAAGGATTTAAAGATACGTTGTTCAAGGGATTGTCTGATGCTTCATCAAATCATTTAGACATTGATTCTATAGCCAGTCTTATTGGGGAAAAAGAAGCAGCTAAGGACTTGGAAGTTTTTAGGTATTTTAAAAAGGTTCAGGCGTTGTGTAATGCTAAGCAAAAAGAGAAATTTGCCAAAATTATTGAAGATGGCCTAGGGGTTGGTGGCCGAGAACAAGGTTCTAGAGATGTTAGCCCAGAAGGCGACCGAGGACCCCGTTCTAAAGATTTTGAAGGCAATAGACCACCGCGCCCTAATGGACCAAATGCGAAGAGACCGCTACGTCCCAATGGACCTAATGGCAATAGACCGCCACCAGAAGAGCATGAATAATTTTCTGGCAGCAGAAAAAAGACCCTCAATATATAGAGGGCGCTGAAAAAGTAGCATAAATAATAAAAGCAGTAAAAAGTTGAGTCAATCTCTATTTTTACTGCTTTTTCGTATCTTGATTATTCAAAATAGTTTTATGCTAGTTCAACAAGAAAGCCTGCCTTTAAGTGCTTATTCCGATCTTTATGATTTAGTCGTACCCAAAGACAATTTACTGCGCAAAATAAATGAATTAATAGATTTTACTTTTGTGTATGATGAATTGGCTACAAAATATTGCCTGAATAACGGGCGCAACGCAGAGAGTCCCATAAGGATGTTTAAGTATTTATTACTTAAAACAATTTATAACATATCGGATGTTGATGTGGTTGAACGCTCAAGATTTGATATGTCGTTTAAATATTTTTTGGGTATGGCACCAGAAGATAGTGTGATAAACCCAAGTTCACTAACCAAGTTTAGAAAGTTGCGTTTAAGAGATTCAGACCTATTGAATTTATTAATAGGAAAAACGGTATCTATAGCTTTTGAGAAAGGTGTTATCAAATCAAAATCCATTATTGTTGATGCCACCCACACAAAATCCAGGTCTAATCCTTTATCGCCTCTTGAAGTTTTAAAGGAAAGAGCTAAACTACTTCGCAAATCGGTTTATTCTGTTGATGAAAGCATAAAGAACGTATTGCCTAAAAAGAATGAAGATGATAATTTGGAACATGAGCTAGCGTATTGTTCTGAATTAACCGATTTTATATCAACCAATCAAGTTCTTGCATCTTACCCAAAAGTAAAAGAGAAACTTAACGTACTGAAAGAAACAGTAGAAGATACTTACAACCACTATACGCTATCCAAAGATGGAGATGCTCGAACTGGACATAAATCAGCAGACTCCTCATTTTTTGGTTACAAAACCCATATAGCAATGACAGAAGAAAGGATAATAACAGCGGCCGTTATTACTTCAGGAGAAAAAGGTGACGGACCACTACTACCACAAATGATAGAGCAAAGTCAACATAATGGGATGGATATAGATACAGTAATTGGCGATCGTGCATATTCTGGGAAAAAGAATCTAGAACTATCAGAAGAGCAAAATATTAAGCTTGTAGCCAAACTAAATACTATAATAAGCCAAGGTAAAAGAAAAGAGCACGATAAATTTGACTATAACAAAGATGCGGAAATGTTTGTTTGCCCCGCAGGTTATATGGCTGTAAAGAAAGCAAAGCAGGGAAAAAAGAAAATTCAAGAAAATCAAACACTAACTTTTTATTTTGATATCGAAAAATGTAAGGTCTGTGCTTTAAAAGAAGGATGTTACAAGGCGGGTAGCAAGAGTAAAACCTACTCTGTTTCCATAAACAGTAATGTACATCAGAATCAAATTGATTTTCAAAACACAGAATATTTTAGAGATAAATCTAAGCAACGCTATAAAATAGAAGCAAAAAACAGTGAACTAAAGAATGTGCACGGCTATGGTAGAGCGTTATCCTATGGTTTGCCAAGTATGGAAATGCAGAGCGTATTGACTGTTTTTGCAGTAAATATTAAAAGAATATTGAAACTTATGTAGCAATTCGTAGTACTTCGTTTTAAATGCTTAAATAAACTGTTTTTAAGCTCGTATGCGACATTAAAAATTAACTAAATTCTTAATTTCAAGTAAAAAAAGGTTGCAACAAATGATATGAAATATATCTCGTTGCAACCTTTTCTATTTTAGACCCTCTAAATTGAGGTCTTTTTCAGTGCCCTCAATATATAGAGGGTCTTTTTTTTGTGAATTTTTTAACAATGCCCACCACAAGTTTAGAAAAATACACGCATCTAAAAGCACATAACAATAAAAACAAAAGAATGAAAAATGTATTACGAACAGCCGGTTTAGTTTTAGGAATGATTTTGTTTATTTCGAATAGCGCCTTTGCACAATCAGACACTAATAACGATAGAAAAAAGCCACCAACTTTTGAGCAGCTTCTAGAAAAAATGGATGTTAACGAAGATGGGAAATTATCACAGAAAGAAGTAAAAGGACCTTTAAAAGATCATTTTGCTGAGGTGGATGCCAATGAAGATGGTTTTATAACTGAAGAAGAATTAAAAAAGGCACCAAGGCCTAAAGGGAAAGGCAAGCCTAATAATGACTAGAAGCACTATACATTAACAATAAACCTATATATATGAAAATGCTAAAATCTATAAAAACGCTACTGAAAATCTCACTGTACATTTTTCTTATCGGGGGCTTTGTGGCCTGTAGTGATGACAATGCCGCAGAGGATGTTCTGGTAGGAGAAGAAGAGGAAGTTGACGGGGAAGCCGAAGTGGAAGATGATACTAATTTTGTAGCTACCGATTGGACCACAGAAACGCATACTAAGGATGTAGATCCCAATTTTGACGAAGTTTTTGATGACACTGCTGTAAAAAGATTTGATATTGTTATAACCGCAGCCCGTTGGCAAAGTATGTTGGATGATATGACTTCTAATTACGGGGTTTTTGGTGCAACTAATTCTGGAGGTCCTGGTGTTGGATTGGCAGCCGTGGATGAAGATCCCATTTTTGTACCTGCCGAAATCTTTTATAATGGCAAAGAATGGTAC
>JBGCEI010000168.1:0-19797 GCA_045106295.1 Cyclobacteriaceae bacterium | reverse complement strand
AAAAAATAAAAATAATTTACCCTTTGAGTTTAGCAAGTTGAACAGTTTGACTCTCCTACTAGCTTTCCACTTCTATCGAATTGATAACCACAACATTTGTTGAACTTTGTTTTTAAGGTTTCTTTGGCTCTGCTGATTCTTGTTTTTACATTTTCAAGGCTAATTTTTAATGTTTTAGCTGCTTCTCTTTGCTTTTTTCCATTGATGTAAACGAGTTCAATTACATTTCTTTGCGTTTCAGGTAATTCAAGAATAAACTTATCAAAACAACAAATGTGTTGATAGGTTTCTTCAATTACCTCATTAGGGATATCCTGTTCTCTTGAAGGAAGTGGACTTTTATTGAAATGATTGTTTATTTCATTTCTTGCAATTTGAAATGCCCAAGCTCTTACTTTTTCTTTCTTTTTGAGCTTGGATAAGTTTTTATGAATTTTCAAGAAGGTATTTTGAAAAACATCTCCAGCACTATCTTTATCTTTTACTCGTTTAAGAATAAATAAAAATAATTCGCCATTGAGCGTATACCATACCTCTTGAGTTTTTATCATTTTTAGCCTAGATCATTTGAAGTATCTACCAATTGTATCAATTTAGCAGCATTTACATTGAGTGCATTCGCACGTAGTACACTGACAACTTGTTGATTCTTTACAATTTGAACAGTTACAGTTTTTACACTCGCAATTCTTACATGTACAATTATTCATAACGTTTATTAATTTATTGTTCACCTAGTAGACTTATTAACATCAAAAAGGATACAATAAATTCCATTTTTTTTATTTTACCCCGTTTTATTCTGACTATTCTATCGTTTTTCAGTCAATAAATGTTTGGAAGTCTTACTTTCGCAGGAATGATAATAAAGATTAATGAGACACTAGATTAATTTTTATACTGGATTGAACTATTTCTTCTAGTTGTTTTACATCACTACCTGGACCAATTGTTAATAATTTGGAACCTGTAATGGGTTCTCCGTTGAATAAGCGTGTATTAACAGTTCCGTCAGGCAGTCGTTCGAAATAAGTGTAATGCTCTTCCGTATCGATTTGAGCGCATCCTTTAACTCGCAGAATACTTGTTGGTAAAGCGTTACAAATAGCATAAACACAGGCTATATTTGATAGTTTAGGCAAATCAATGGAACAAGATGACCAATGTGCTTTTTTATGATCGAATGCTTGAATTTTATTTTTAGAAGGAGTCAATTTAGGAAGGAGAGATACATCTAGTTCTTCCGTCGTTATGATTTCTGCAAAAGGGTTAAACCTTTTGATATCTCTCCTTACAAAAGACACTCTTTCTTCAGGTATTTCGTTGGCATGTGTCAACACAATCAAAGAAGATACTTGAATTTGATTCGCTTCTAATTCATTATGATTGTCTCGTTTTTGCCAATTTTTAACATCTACAACCGATACTTGAATAGGAGGAAGGAAGCGACCATCTAACCCAACTCCTAAGAAGCCCATCAGCGAACAAGCATCTGAAGTACCATTCGCTTCAATTAGCGTAATTCCATTTTCTCGTTCAGGGATATTATTTACAAAATTTCTCAGTTCATTGATTCCACTACAACAAATACAACTGCCATTCAGGGGTTTTACCCAATTTGGATTAGTTTGTTTAGTGAGTTGCTGCGTATCTAGGTAGGCATTTTCATAATCGTTGAGAATAATAAACGGATTCCATCCATTTTTGATAAAACTGTCTGTTAAATACTTAAGAAGTGTTGTTTTTCCAGCTCCTAAAAATCCGACTATTGTAATGATGGCTTCCATATTTTTTTTATTATTCAACAAAGATACTTTACTGTACTTTATTTCTTTCCGTAAAGATTGACTTAATTTATAGTGTGAAGTTTATTTTCCTTATACCGATCAAGTTTTACCAATACTGCATTTCTCCGCTCTTGCCACCGTCATGTAGACATACGCCTACTTGTTCTGAATATACTGTGCAGGCAATTAAGGAGTGGGGAGCAATAAAAGGGACTTTGATGGGGGTTCAACGCTTTTCCAAATGCCGACCAGGTGGTACACATGGGTATGACCCGGTGCCTAAAAAGGATAAATAGAGCATTCATTTTAGATGAACCCACTTTCGTGGAATGGCGCGGAGTTTTATCGTCATCCCCGAGAAATCGGGGATCTCAAACATTCTTACCACCATAAGGTAAATTGTGTACTAACCTTTTCTGAGACTTCTATTTTCATGGAGGTGACGATTAAAGAGCAAAAACTTCCTTTCATAAAAACACTTTTTAGTAAGCAATTGAAAAAATGAATATGTATTTTTGTTGCACAAAATGACAAAAAAAACACTAGCCCCTTCTCAATATAACACCACCTACCGCATACTGCAAGTGCTTTGCTTACTCATAGTTCCATTTGCGTTATTTTATAATTTAGGCTTAACAGCTGTTCATGCAGATGAAGGAACAAGGGGCATTGTCTCTTTGGAAATGATTTTATCGGGTAATTATTTAGTACCCACCATTAATTCTGATTTTTATTACAACAAACCCCCTCTTTACAACTGGATAGTAGTGGGTTTTATTAAGCTATTTGGTTTTTCAGAGTTTACACTACGTCTTCCAACCGTTCTTTCGCTTATAGGCTTTGCAGCTACTATTTACTTTTTTGCACGAAAGAAAGTAGGAGAGAAGGTTGCCTTTTTAGCCGCCATGGGATTGATTACTTGTGGACGCATATTATTCTATGATTCCTTTCATGGGCTCATAGATATGCTTTTTTCGTGGCTTACGTTTGTAGGGTTTATCTGTACGTATCATTTCTTTGGAAAGAAAAACTGGGTTTTATTATTTGTAACTACTTACCTCATTACCGCTGCCGGTGTGATGATGAAAGGATTGCCTTCTTTAGTCTTTCAATCGTTTACTTTATTAGCGTACTTTAGTTTTCAGGGACAATTCAAAAAGTTGTTTCATTGGGCACATATTGTATCTGTTGGGCTATTAGTCCTATTAGTCGGCAGCTATTTTTATGTCTACAATGAATACAATGATATTCTCATTTATTTCGAAACCTTACTCACTGAATCTACCAAACGGGCTGCTTTTTTAGATAAAGAAAATAGTGATCAATTAATTTCGAATAGACTGATTAATACCGTTGTTTTCATGGTTGGGTTTCCGTTTAGTATTCTAGCCGTAATGATGCCTTGGGGTTTATTAGCCGTTTTTTGTATTCGGAAGGACATTATTCAAAGAGTAAAAAGCCATCCACTAATTTGGTTTGCTGTAGTTACCTTTTTAGTCAACATTATTGTCTACTGGCTCTCACCCATGACAAAACCACGCTACTTATTTATGTTATTCCCTTTGTTATTACTCATTTTTGGGTATTTCTATTATGAAAACACTGTTGGTAAACTAAAGAGAGTAATGGATACTGTTTTTGCGTACATGTTGTATAGCGCTCCTTTTTTAGTGCTTGCTACTTTATTTATCCCTGATCTCTTAGGTACTCCCTCTTTATGGGTAATCTGTACCTTCTTTTTCAGCTTACTACTTGCTTTAGCCATTTATTACAGGAAAGTAAAAACAGATGTTGTGTTTTTTGTAGTCGTATTGCTTCTAGTATGTCGTTCATTCTTTGGTTTAGTCATTTTGCCAGAGCGAGCCAATGGTAGTTACACATCTGTCGTAACTAGAGTACAAGGAAAAGAAGTTGGGAGGTTATCTAAAGGAGTCCCACTGTACCGAGTGTGTAATAATATTATGTCTGGAGACACGTATCTAGACCACGACATCAGTATGTACATCACTCATGAACGTCAAGAAAATATTAAGCTATCCAAAGACTGGGATATCCCTAATGCTTATTTTATTGTCAATCGAAACCAGCTTAAACAAGCTGATTTCGAAGTTATTTACCCATTTGAAACAAAATGGAAACGTGGTTCCCTTACTGGTGAAAATGATCGTTTTTTAGTAAAGTTGAAAAAGTGAGTTGTGAACTGTTTGAGATTCCCAATTTCTCGGGAATGACGCCAATCTATCTTAAGTAATCTCTACACTTTCAATATTTTCAAAAAGGATTTCCTTCCCTTTACCTAATGTCATCGCTACTACGCTGTCTTTAGAAATAGTACCCGATAAAATGGCTTTAGACAAATTGTTTAAGACCGTTTTTTGTAATACTCGCTTTAAAGGTCTAGCACCATACACGGGGTCAAAACCAATCTCTCCAATGTAATCCAATGATTTAGTATCGGCTTCTAAGGTAATACCACTTTGTAGGAGTAGCTTTTGAATGCCTTTAAACTGGATTTCAGTAATAGCTCGAATATCCGCCTTAGAAAGCGGTTCAAACATAATCAGCTCATCTATTCTATTTACAAATTCGGGGCGAACACTTTTCTTTAAGAGATCAAACACCTCATTTTTTGTTTCACTTAAAACCACTTCTTTATTTTCATCCGTTAATCCCAATAAACGCTCTTGAATAATGTGAGAGCCAATATTAGAAGTCATAATAATGATGGTATTCTTGAAATTGGCTATTCTACCTTTATTGTCCGTCAATCGTCCATCATCTAATACTTGTAATAAGATATTAAACACATCAGGATGTGCTTTCTCTATTTCATCCAATAGAATAACTGAATAAGGTTTTCTCCGAACAGCTTCCGTTAATTGACCTCCTTCATCGTAGCCTACATATCCAGGAGGCGCTCCGACTAATCGGCTAACAGCATGTCTTTCTTGGTATTCGGACATGTCTATTCTTACTAAGGCATTTTCATCGTTGAACAAGTATTCTGCTAAGCCTTTGGCTAATTCTGTTTTACCCACTCCGGTAGTGCCTAAGAAGATAAAAGAACCCACAGGTCGTTTGGGGTCGCTTAATCCAGCTTTATTTCTACGTACAGCATCAGAAATTGCTTCTATTGCCTCTTTTTGTCCAGCTACCCGTTTTCCTAACTCATCTTCTAAGTGGAGTAATTTTTCACGCTCCCCTTGTAACATTTTAGAGACAGGAATCCCTGTCCATTTAGCTACTACTTCAGCAATATGATCTGCTGATACTTCTTCTGTTAGTAATGTTCCTTCATCCTGTTTTTTAGTCATTTCCAGTTGAAGGTGGATTAATTTTTCTTCAGCTTCTTTGATCTTTCCATACCTGATTTCGGCTACTTTTCCATAGTCTCCAGCACGTTCGTATTGTTCAGCCTCATTCTTGAAGGTGTCAATATTTTCCTTTTGCTCTTGTATGGATTGTATCACCGCTTTTTCACTTTTCCATTTAGCCTGTAAGCTATTTTTTACATCACTTAACTCCGCTATTTCTTTACTCAGTTGCGCTTCTTTCTGCTTGTCTTTCTCCCTTTTTATCGCTTCACGCTCAATTTCTAGTTGCATAATTTTACGTTGCACCTCATCGAGTTCTTCTGGTAGAGAATCTATTTCTAAACGCAATTTAGAAGCTGCTTCATCCATTAAGTCAATGGCTTTATCTGGTAAGAAACGATCAGAAATGTAGCGAGTAGAAAACTCTACAGCAGCTATTACAGCATCGTCCTGAATTCTCACCCCATGATGCACTTCGTACTTTTCTTTAATACCACGAAGAATAGAAATAGCATCTTCTTGGTTAGGTTCATCCACCGTTACTGTTTGAAACCGCCTTTCTAAAGCTTTATCCTTCTCAATGTATTTTTGGTATTCTGCTAAAGTAGTCGCTCCAATAGCGTGTAGTTCCCCTCTTGCTAGAGCTGGTTTTAGTAAATTAGCAGCATCCATAGCACTTTCGCCACCACCTCCAGCACCAATTAAGGTATGTATCTCATCTATGAAAAGAATAATCTCTCCATCAGATTTGGTGACCTCTTTAATCACTGATTTTAACCGTTCTTCAAATTCTCCTTTGTATTTTGCTCCTGCAATTAATAAGCCCATATCAAGGGAGTAAACAGTCTTTGATTTCAGGTTTTCAGGTACATCTCCATCTACAATCCGTTGAGCCATTCCTTCAATAATAGCTGTTTTACCCACCCCTGGTTCTCCAATAAGAATAGGGTTGTTTTTTGTTCGTCTAGATAGAATTTGAAGTATTCGACGTACCTCTTCATCTCTACCAATTACAGGGTCTATTTTCCCTGCTTTGGCTAGTTTATTTAAATTCTTAGAATACTTTTCTAACGATTTGTAATTGCTGTCTGCATGTTGATCTTTCACTTTTTCTCCTCCTCTCAGGTTGTCTATGTTTTGTATTAATTCTTTTTTTGTAATACCACTGTCTTTTAAAAGTTTCCCTATGGCATCATTTATTTCTAATAAACCAATAAGTAGGTGTTCTATGGCCACATAATCGTCATCCATTTTCTTACTGCTCTCAGTAGCTTTTTGCAAAAGTTGAGACGTGTTATTACTCAAATAAACCGATCCTCCAGATACTTTAGGGTAACCTTTAATGATACTTGAAACTATACTGTCAAGTGTGTTTGTATCTTTTAATAAGAAATCAGCAATGCTTTTGTCTACCTCTAAAATGGCTTTTAGAATATGGCCTGTATCAATCGATTGCTGTCCATTTTCTTGTGTCAATGAACTAGCTCTCTGTATGACCTCTTGTGCTTTTAATGTGTAGTTATTTAAATCCATTTGATTGTATTAACTACAAAAAAAAGTCCAATCACTTTATTATGTCATTTTGACTGATAACCAAGTTGTTAGAAACTCATTAAATGACATATTGTCTTTTTTTTATTTTACTTCAGAAACAAAAAAAGGTGAGTAGTTACCCAACTCACCTTTATACTTTTTAAATTATTCGATGAAACGTATTTATCTTTTCTTTTTTCTCTTTTTTGAAACAGCTGTTTTTTGCCTAATCGCTGATGCATGAGCAGAAACTAATTCTTCACTACCATAGAATTCTTCACCATCCCATTTAATGCTAGGGTATTTTTCTCCAGGGTGCATAAGCCCGTCCTTGTGTAACCTGTATTTATTATAAACTAATTCTGGAGAGGCATTTTGTGAATGATTCAAGAAGGCATCAGCATTAGAACAAACTACAGAAAAAGAAGCCGGGACAAAGCTGTTATCCGTTTTTGAATACTTTACAAAGCGGAAAGTATTATTTCCAGCTACTATTTCGTGTATACCAATGACAGCATCGCCATTTTCCTTTTTATATAAATTATATTCTATAAAAAAGTAAGGCGTCTTTGCGCTTACATAATATCCCTCTCTTCTTTTTATCTCTATTTCTACATTATGAACCATTTCATGCTCTCTCTCAAAGGCACTCACTAAATAATTGTTTGATGTAGCCAATAAATCTGGATTTTTGACTTTTTGATATAAATAATCTTCAATCGTGTTTTTTGGTTCAGCTGCTGGAGCAACTAAAAATATAAAAATTGTTAAAAGTGTTAATAGGTAAGTGCTGTATTTCATAATCGTAATTTATTTCATTTATTTATTTTTTCCTGTCATCTGTTTTGCCTCTTGATGATACTTTACAGGTACAAGTAGCATGCCAAAACAACTAGCATAGTGCTTTGTTTCTACTGTATGGTGTATGTGGTGTGCTTTTCTAATAGCTTTTAAATAGGTATTAGAAACATGTTTTAACAAATTAAATCGTTGATGGATAATGATATCGTGTACTAGGAAATAAGTCGCTCCATATAAAGCAATACCAATACCTATGTATGTCTTAAAATCGTATCCATCAATAGCTCCAAAAATAAAGCATAAAGAGCTAGGAATGGCAAATATTAGAAAAAAAGCATCGTTCTTTTCAAAAAAACCAGGCTTTTTCTGATGATGGTCTTTATGGAGATACCATAAGAAACCATGCATAATGTATTTATGCGTAAACCATGCTACAAATTCCATAAAAAAGAATGTACCGAGTGTCACCAGTATGTACGCTAGTAGTAGCATATTTATAAGGAAATGTTTAGAAGTGAAAAGAACAGGAGCTGGATAATAAAAAGAAGCTTGCCTAGTTTATTTTCTCGGGACAAAGGTAAAAGAAAATAGGCGCTAAACATAACTACAGAGATAAGAAACCAACCCAAATAGTTTTGAAAAGGCACAGAAGTAGTGTCCCATGACCAAAAATTCAACGAAATAGCTACTGGTTCTATTAAAACATCTAGTATAACCATCAATGCAGCAGACAAGACCACCTTTTTCCATACATTAATAGAGAGAGAGTTGACGTAACTCCCTATGGCAATAATGAGCAGTAACCAATTAACACCGATAACTAAAGGTGTACCTATTATTTTAGGTCCTAATACATTTCCGTATGAATATTCCCCGAAAGGGAATCCCGTATTTACACCAACCGCTTCAATGGTAAAGCCAGTCATAAGAATGATTAAACAAAATGTATAAAAAGAAGATGTTTTACTTTCTTGTTTGTAAAGTAAAAGAAGACAAGAAATCAATAAATTGATAGGAGTGAGGGCAGCTACTACACTTTTTAGCGGAGATAACAAGCCAATAACCCCAACTGAATGAATAATTATGACAATAGTTAGGCTATACTTATCTAAAAAGGCGTCTATTTTTTGCATCTCTAACAAAGATAAAACAAGAAATACGTAATTTTGTTTCTTCTATAAAAAATAGTTAGACAGGATGCCTAAATTTAGATTATTAACCGCTGATGAATTACAAGAATTTGAACAAGAATTCGTTAATTATTTAGTTGTCAATGGAATTACAGCTGAAGACTGGGTGAAAATGAAAGAGAAATCACCTAAAGAAGCTTCTCAGATAGTAGATGTGTTTAGTGATGTGATTTTTGAAGGTGTATTTCAGAAAGCTAAATTCATGGACCTACGGTTGGAAAAAGAAATCAGATCGTATCAATGTTTGGCAGATAAGTTAGTAGTAGTAGTACTTACTTCTACCGATGAGGGAGTTAATTTTTTAGAAGAAAGTTCTACTATCCCGTCTCAAGCAAAGATTATTACGGCAGAGAAAAAATACATTGAAGATCGTTCGGTAGAATTATTTAAATTAAGCCAACAAGGAGCTGAAGTGAGTGATGGTAGTTTGTTTAAGAAGTTGTGTATGGCGTTTTAGGATTATCCGTTGTTTTACGAAAGCATTTAAACACCTAAAAAAACAAACGCTTGTGACTTTTATTTTCAGCGTAGCTAGATGAATAACCAGATGCTTGCATTCGTTTTGTCACTTTCGTTTAATGACGCGAAAAATAGGCTAAAGGCAATCTTTGTTGATAACCTTAAATCTTAATCGCAAGGGATTTATAAAATTACTCATTATCTTTCCGAACGAAACCTACTTGATTTTGGTTAATCAATTAGTTAAAAGAATATAGTAAACAGTTATGATCAATAAAGAAGAATTTCGAAAGTACGCTGTACACCATCAAGGAATCAGCGGATCTGTCGTAGACCAGTACACAGGACATGTTGAGAGCATGAACCCAGGTAATATTGAAAGCATGACTCCTTATATTATTGAGGAGAGACCAGGGAACTTTAGAGCGATTGACGTTTTTACTCGGTTGATTTCAGATAGAATTATCTTTTTAGGTACACCAGTAGACGATCAGATTGCAAACATCATTACAGCACAACTCTTATTCTTAGAGTCTGTAGATGCTAAAAAAGATATTACGATGTATGTAAACAGTCCTGGAGGATCTGTATACGCAGGTTTAGGAATGTATGACACCATGCAGTATGTAAACCCAGATGTAACTACGATCTGTACCGGATTAGCTGCTTCTATGGGAGCTGTTTTGTTAGCGGGTGGTGCAGCAGGCAAAAGAGCCGCTTTACCTCATTCTAGAATTATGATTCACCAACCATTAGGTGGAGCACAAGGGCAAGCATCAGATATTGAAATTACTGCAAAGCAGATTTTAATACTGAAAAAAGAATTGTATGACATTCTTTCTAAGCACAGTGGACAGTCGTTTGAGAAGGTAGAGGAAGATTCTGATAGAGATTACTGGATGAAAGCAGATCAAGCCAAAGAATACGGTTTGATTGACGAGGTATTGGTTAGGAAATAATTTTTTATGCTAGCTAGTGTAAAACTGGCCTTATTGTACAGCTAATTCCAAGTAGTAAGAAGTCATTACGATTTGGAATTTCTAATTTGAATTAAAAAACACATGGCAAATTCACAACAGGCGAACTGTTCTTTTTGTGGGAGAAAAAAGAGTGAGGTACAATTGATGATTTCAGGTGTACATGCACATATCTGTAATTATTGTATTGAGCAGTCATTTAATATCTTAAAAAAAGAATCTCAACATACTCCAGAAGGAGAAGAAACAGATTTTAACCTCATTAAACCAATGGAGTTGAAGGAGTTTTTGGATACCTACGTAATTGGGCAAAATGATGCTAAAAAAGTCCTTTCTGTAGCAGTTTACAATCACTTTAAGCGATTGAAACAGCCATTAATTGAAGATGAAACAACTATTGAGAAATCAAATATTGTGATGATAGGAGAGACAGGGACAGGTAAAACACACCTAGCTCGTTCACTCGCTAAAGTATTACAAGTTCCTTTCTGTATTGCAGATGCTACCGTACTAACAGAAGCAGGTTATGTAGGAGAAGATGTAGAAAGTGTATTGACTCGTCTACTGCAGTCTGCTGATTACGATGTAAAAGCGGCTGAAAGAGGAATCATTTACATAGATGAAATCGATAAAATAGCTCGTAAGAGTGATAATCCGTCCATTACACGAGATGTGAGTGGGGAAGGAGTACAACAAGCTTTATTGAAGCTATTAGAAGGTACGTCTGCCAATGTGCCGCCTCAAGGTGGTAGAAAACATCCTGATCAGAAAATGATCACAATAAACACGTCAAATATTTTATTTATTTGTGGCGGTGCTTTTGATGGAATAGAACGAATTATTGCTAATCGTTTAAACACACAACCAATTGGATTTTCTACCGATGTATCAGGAAAAGAAGTTAGCAAAGCAGAAATGTTGAGCTATGTAAATTCACAAGATTTAAAATCATTCGGGTTAATTCCTGAATTAATTGGTCGTTTACCAGTGGTTACTCACTTAGACCCACTAGATGCAGATACGCTAAAAGTAATTTTAACGGAACCTAAAAATGCCTTATTCAAACAGTACATGAAACTATTCAAAATGGAGGATATTGACCTTCAGGTAGATGATGACGTACTTGATATTATTGTTGAGAAAGCAGTAGAGTTTAAGCTGGGTGCCAGAGGGTTACGTACTATTTGTGAAGTAATAATGACTGACGCTATGTTTGAATTACCTTCAAAAGAAGGGATAGATAGTTTTAAGTTAACAAAGGAGTATGCTTTAGAGAAAATAGAGAAATCTAAATTCACTAAACTACGTGTAGCTTCATAACTAGAACATAAGAATAGAATGAGTAAAAGAAGTCATTAACTTAAACCCGTTAGTACTCTTTTTACTCATTTTAATATGAAAACTGCGTTTTTGTACGTAATAAGTTGTTTTTTAGGGTTTGTACCGATAGTATTGCACTAATATGTCAAAGAATTTAGTAATAGTCGAGTCGCCCGCTAAGGCAAAAACAATAGAAGGTTACCTGGGAAAAGACTTTATTGTAAAGTCTAGTTATGGTCACGTACGTGATTTACAGAAAGGAAACGATGCCATTGACGTTGAGAATGGCTTTGAACCTACTTACGTCATATCCGACGATAAGAAACAAGTTATTAAAGAACTCAAAAAGTTAGTTAAAGGTGTAGAAACGGTATGGCTAGCGAGTGATGATGACCGTGAAGGAGAAGCCATCTCATGGCACTTAATGGAGGCATTAGACCTTCATAAGAAAGATACCAAACGAATTGTATTCAGAGAGATTACCAAACCAGCCATAGAAAAAGCTATTGAAACACCTAGATCAATTGATGTAGATTTAGTGAATGCACAGCAGGCTAGGAGGGTCTTAGACCGTTTAGTAGGTTTTGAGTTATCTCCTATCTTATGGAAAAAGATTAAAAGAGGTTTATCAGCAGGTCGAGTACAGTCTGTAGCAGTACGTTTGGTGGTAGAGCGTGAACGTGAAATTGAGGCGTTTACACCTGTTTCTTCTTATAAAGTGAATGCTATTTTCTTATTAGATAAAGGAAAAGAGCTTCAAGCCGAGTTGAATAAGAAATTCAAAACAGAAGAAGATGCTTTAGCTTTTTTAGAAAAATGTAAGGATGCTACTTTCTCAATAGATGATTTGGTAAGCAAACCATTAACGAGAAAACCTACAGCACCGTTTACAACCTCTACTTTGCAACAAGAGGCGAGTAGAAAACTAGGTTTTTCAGTGGCTCAGACAATGACTATTGCACAACGACTGTACGAAGCGGGTCATATTACGTATATGAGAACAGATTCAGTGAATCTATCGACTACGGCGGTTGAAGGTGCGGTAAAAGAGATTACAAGTGCTTATGGTGCAGACCACGTGGAAACACGAGTTTATAAAAGCAAGAGTGCTTCTGCTCAAGAAGCTCACGAGGCCATTAGGCCAACCAACTTTGCGGCACATACTATCAAGTCGAGCGAACGAAATGAAGAGCGTTTGTATGAATTGATCTGGAAGCGTGCTATCGCTTCGCAGATGGCGAATGCCAAACTAGAGAAAACAACAGCTAAAATAGGCATTTCTACTACTGAAGAGTTGTTTCAAGCATCTGGAGAGGTTATTACATTTGATGGCTTCTTGAAAGTATACATGGAATCTAAGGATGAAGACGCTGATGAGGACGAAGACAGTAAAGGAATGCTCCCTCCATTAACAATAGGGCAGGTATTAGAGCCAAAACAACTGACTGGAACAGAACGCTTTTCAAGATCAAAGCCTCGCTATTCAGAAGCTACTCTCGTAAAGCAGTTAGAAGAAATGGGAATCGGTAGACCTTCTACTTATGCCCCTACTATCTCTACGGTTCAGAAGAGAGAGTATGTGTTAAAAGAATATACGGACGGAAAAGAAAGAGCTTATGCTCAACTTGTTTTAGAAGAAGGGAAGCTAGAAAAAATAGAGAAAACGGAGATGACAGGAGCGGAGAAAGGAAAGTTATTTCCTTCTGACATGGCTCGTATCGTGAATGATTTCTTGATTGATAACTTTCCTAAGGTAACTGATTACTCATTTACCGCTAATATGGAGCAGGAGTTTGACGACATTGCAGAAGGTGGAAAGGAGTGGAGAGATATGATTTCTGCTTTTTATGGAGGTTTTCATAAGAAAGTAGAGGAAGCAGAATCAATAGACCGTGTAGACATTGATACGTCTCGTGATTTAGGAAAAGACCCTAAAACTGGAAGGACTATCCGTGTTCGTTTAGGGAAATTTGGACCCTTAGCTCAGATAGGAATTGATGAGGAATTAGCAGAAGATGAAAAGCCTCAGTTTGCCAGTTTATTAAAAGGGCAACACCTAGAAACAATTACTTTAGAAGAGTCTTTAGAGCTATTTAAGCTACCAAGAGATTTAGGTCTTTACGAAGAGAAGAAAGTAGTAGCAGCCATTGGTCGTTTTGGACCGTATATTCGTCACGACAGTAAGTTTGTGTCTATTCCAAAAGAAGAAAGCCCATACGAAATCTTATTAGATCGAGCTATAGAGCTAATAGAAGCCAAACGAAAGTCTGATGCTGAGAAATTTATTAAAGGATTTGAAGAGAATCCTGATATTCAGATCCTAAATGGACGTTGGGGTCCATATATCAAGGCAGGTAAGAAGAATGTAAAGATTCCTAAGGATAAAGAGCCTTTAGATTTGACATTAGAAGAATGCTTAGACTTGGCTGAAAAAACACCAGATAAGAAGCCAAGAGGAGGAACTAAGAAGAAAAAGTAACCTCTTCAACGAAGTGATTCTATTAACTGATTGTTAATAGGTTATAGGTTTTAAAATTACAAAACGCAAAACCCAAATTACAAACACTGTTATTCGTTTTTTTTTGTGAATTTTTGTGGTTCCTAACGTTTTTTTTGCAGTGCCTGACGGCAGGCAGATGGTTTGATATTTGGTGCTTGTTATTTATTAAAAAGTGCGTGTCATTACGAGGGTTTTCCCGAAGTAATCTAGGCGATTTATAAGCTTTAGATTGCTTCACCTGCGGTTCTACATGCACAATTTTGTTTTTCTTTGTAATTTAAAATTTGTTATTTCCTTTTGTTTAAATACATCCACGATATCCTTGAGTATCCAACCACAGTTTTAGAAAATGAATCAATTGGTTTGTCTAAAGGAGGGTTACCAATATATGGGTATATTTTTGGAAAAGGATCATTACACATTAGTTTAGTAGGAGGGTGCCATGCTGACGAACCAGTAGGTCCTTGGTTACTACGTAAACTCGTTAACTTTTTAGATGATCAAACCGATACTCATTTTTTGTTACATCATTTTAAGTGGACTATCATTCCTCATGCGAATCCAGATGGTGAAAAAATCAATGAGAAATGGCAGGATGAGTCTGCTGAAAGCGCTAATTTAACTGATTACCTGCAGTATGCTGTGCGTGAATTGCCAGAGGACGATATTGAATTTGGTTTTCCTTCATATCCTAGTTTACCACCTAAACGTCCTGAAAACGATATTATATATGAATTTTGGCGTAAAGTAGGTTTTCCGTACCATTTACATGTGTCATTACACGGTATGGCAAAATCTTACGGACCTTGGTTTTTGTTTGACCTGTCCTGGATGCGTAAATCTACTTTACTCCAACGATTGTGTGTAGACCGATGCAAAGACTTAGGTTATGATACGCTACATGATGTCAATAGAAAAGGAGAGAAGGGATTTGTACGCATTAACAGAGGATTCTGCTCTAGACCTGACGGTAAGTCCATGAAAAAGCATTTCTTGGATCGTGACGACTTACAGACGGCTAGTTACTTCCATGCAAGCTCTATGGAGTGTGTCAGATCGTTTAGCGGCAATACACTGACTATGGTGACTGAAATGCCGCTATTTATTATTCCAAAGACTGTGAGTGCGCTACAGTGGCCAAATCCAGAACTCACACAATGGAGTACTCAATTTGATGAATGGAAAGTTCAACTAGCCAATGATGCTGATCCAACAGTGATTGAAACAGAAGCTAAGAAGCTAGGCGTAATTCCTATGCCATACAAAGATCAAATGCTTTTGCAATGGCAAACGATTTGTGCAGGAGTACAACAGATAAAAGCGACAGGAGGAGGAGGTTCTTATTAGAGAAATCCTACTGTTTTGAAAACCTACTTAACATAATATAAATTATATAACATTAATACACATGTCCATTTGTTGGGCGAAATGCTCATCTAATATATAAATTGTTGTTCTCTATAAATAAACTATCCATCATTATATTATCTTGCGATAAGTTTTCAAATTAAGACAAGTATGCGTCGTAAAATCCCAGAATCAACTCTACCAAAAATCAAGCGCTCCCAGATGATTACTGCCGAAGGCTTACAAAAATTAAGGGATGAACATGAACGCCTTTGGAAAGTTGATCGGCCAGACGTCACCGCTAAGGTTTCGTGGGCTGCAAGTTTGGGAGATCGATCAGAAAATGCAGATTACCATTACAACAAAAAACGTCTTCGAGAAATTGATAATCGTATTCGTTATTTGAGTAAATGTATTGATGACTTAAAAGTAATTACCTATCACCCAAATCAAGAAGGAAAAGTCTCGTTTGGTGCTTGGGTAGAAATTAAAAATGAGGCTAAAGGATTTGAAAGACGTCTACGTATTGTTGGATACGAAGAACTCATTGGCAATAATGACTACATTTCAATGGAATCCCCTATTGCACTAGGGCTACTCAATAAAACAGTTGGTGAAGAAGCAATTGTTAAAACTCAAGCCGGAGAGTTTGTATGGGAAATTCTGAAGATTGAGTATGAGAAGTAAATTCCATACCATAATCTGGCATATCACACCGCTAAAACAGTTTTAATAAACTTTATCTTAATATTCTGTTGTCCTACTTCCCTAAGACTACACTTTAACTCGGATTTTGCATTAGAATTCGTTATGAGAAGTTAACTAGCAAAGCGACTGATTTGCAGATAGTTAGATTCGGAATAGACTCTCTAATGCATATTTCGGGTTTAAATAATGTGACCATTATAAAATATTTTAAACAACCTTTTAGAGTTTTACTTTCACAGGAACTCTAAACAAATAATTAACAGGTTTATTCTTTAAATATGCGGGTTTCCAAGTTGGCATTTTGCTTAGGACACGTATTACTTCTTGTTCGATTAACCCACTTTCACTACATCCTTTTACTATTTCAAAGTGTGAAAGTATTCCTTTGGATGATACAATAAAGCTAACATATACTATATCTTGGTTATCAACAATTTGGAATGACAAATTGGCTTTTTTCGTCAATCGTAAAATACTTACCGAAACAGATTATCACAGATAATAGCGGTAGCAATAGCTACGTTCAATGATTCAGCCCCTCCTTTTCGAGGAATAGAGATCGTTTCAGATACTAGTTGATGTACATTTTCTGAAATCCCATTGGCCTCATTTCCCATTACTATGATGCCTTCTTTTTGCAAATGGTAGTCATACACAGAAACTCCTTGCATATCTGCCGCTAGTACAGGACATGATTGTTCATTTAAAAAAGGGATTAAGTCTGTGTATTGAATAGCTACCCTTGTAAAAGAGCCCATGCTTGCATTAATTACTTTGGGGTTGTAACAATCCACTGTATCTAGTGAACAAACAATTCGTTTTAGATTGTACCAATCAGCTATTCTAATGATTGTACCTAGGTTCCCGGGATCATTAATACCGTCTAGGGCAATGATGTATTCGTTTTTTACTGGTATTAAGGGGCTCTCCTTTTGATATACTACTGCTAAACCTGCACTATTAGACTGTAAGGTAGAAATGGTTTCTAACTCCTTTTGAGTAATAACAGTAGCTTCTTGTTCATTCTTAATTTCAGCTTTTATCTCTTCTGTAACATATAATGAATGAATTTGGAAGTCAGATTGTATAACCTCTAGTATGTTTTTTCTACCTTGCACAAGAAATAGACGGTGCTCATTTCTATATTTTTTTAATTGTAAAGATTTAATGAATTTTATCGTAGGTTTTGATAACATAACAATGTGCAAGGATACTCTAAATTTTTACGACTGAATGACTAGCATATTGTCAAAATTAACTAATTTTTTTTTACTACACTGCTTAAGTATAGTATTGAGTATGGTATTGCTGTCATGCTCCAGTACTCGATACTTAGAAGAAAACGAATATCTGCTTAGTAAACAGCATATAAAAGGTATAAAAAAGATCCCCGTAGCGGCTATAGAAGGGAGTTTGAAACAAAAAGTAAACAAAGATTTTCTATTCCCAGGGCTTAAAGGTTACGTTTATCTATACAATACGGGCAAAAAATTCTATCGACCTAAAAAAGCAGAAAATAAGCTATACAAAAAACAAACGTATTTTAATGAAAAACTAGAGGGGGGCCTAGAAGGTTCAAAAAAGTATATCAGACTAACTGAAAAGAAAGAACACAAAACAGGGAAACTTGATAAAAAACTTAGAAAAGGAAATTTATTAATGCGAGTAGGTGAAGCACCTGTTATTTACCGAAACGAGGCAACTATATCCTCTATTTCACAAATTAAAAAAGCGGCTCAAATACACGGATTCCCGAATGCGACAGTAGAAGTACAAAAAGATACAAGCAAGAAAAAAATCAAGCTCTCTTATACCGTAAAAGAGAATAACCCATTAATCGTTAAATCATTTGCTTACACCTCTCACGACAAAAGAATAGAACGCCTAGTCAATAGAAAGAAAACAATTTCTGCTGGAGAAAGGTACAAAGAAGAAAAGCTCAGTAAAGAAAGAGAGCGTGTTTACTCCGAGTTAAAAAACAATGGGTATTTCGAGTTTCAACGTCAGTATGTTTATTTTGAGATTGACACAGGAAACAGCACCATAGATAGTGCCACTATTAAAGCAATTGTAGAGACACCTGAAAGGAAAAGAAACCATAATAAGTACCGCATTGGAAAGGTGGTACTAAAAATTGATTTAGACGATGCAACTACAAGTGATACAGTAGATTACAAATCAATTATATTCATTAATACTTCAACGAAATACTCTAAAAAATTCTTAAACAGTTATATTTTTGTACGTCCAGAAGGTCTCTATAGACAAAAAAATATAAAAAAAACTCAACAGCGTTTATCTGACTTAGATATTTTTAGGTACATCGACATTCAATTTGATACTGCATTTGGTAACGTATTAGATATTTATATTACAGCAAAGCCTTTTCAAAAGTATCAATTTGCTTCAGAAGCAGGAGTCAGTGTGCGAGTAAGCCAAGGAAACGGCTTACCGGGTCCGTTTGTGAACTTGTCATTAAAAGACCGTAAAGTATTTAAGGGTTTCGAAATATTTGAAGTGAGCACACGTTATGCGCTCCAAGGGCAGTCTAGTGTATCGGATCCAGACATAGTTTTAAGAAGTAGAGAGTTTGGAGTAAATACCTCCCTTACCTTTCCTCGCTTAATTGTTCCATTAAAACGAAATAATATTTTTAGTGAATATTCTCCAAAAACACAGCTATCGTTAGGTTATTCCGACATAGTGCGTCCAGAATATAATAGAAAAAACTTCCAGTTTACGTTTGGCTATAGTTGGACAAAAAATATAAAAAGGTCCTTTAGTTTAAACCCCGTGCAACTAAGTTTTGTAAACACGACTGAAAAGACAGATGCTTTTAATGATTACTTAGAGACTTTAAGACTAAATGGGAATAATCTATTTCAAAGTTTTCAACCTTCATTGGTTTCAAGCATTTTCTTTGATTACACCTTGAATACTAAAAAGATACACGGATCGGCTAAACCTTCAAAATACTTCAACCTTTTTATTGAACCAGGTGGTTTCAGTGTGAATGCATACACTAAAAAAGACTCTGTTTTAGGGGTACCTTATTTTCAGTTTGCTAGAATAGGCGCTGATTTTAGATACTATGAACCTGTTGGAAAACAGGGTGTATTAGTAAGTAGAATAGAATTGGCTTTAGCTTCCCCCCTTGGAAATTCGAGTACACTTCCTTATGAGAAATTCTACTTTAGCGGTGGTAGCAACAGTAACAGAGCTTGGTTTCCTAGAAGATTAGGTCCTGGATCATACAGTGAAAATGCTGAAAACAACTTCCAGTTTGAACAACCTGGGGAAATATTACTAGAAATGAATTTAGAGCTACGTAAAAGGCTATTTAGCTTCGTACATGGTGCTTTATTTATCGATGCTGGTAACATCTGGACTTTCGAAACAGATAATTCAAGACCTGGCTCTGCTTTCGGTTGGGGAAGTTTCATTAATGATATTGCTATTGGTTCTGGTGCAGGATTACGCCTTGACTTCTCTTTTCTTATTGTTCGATTTGATGTAGGGCTCAAAATAAAAGACCCGGCACGTAAGCCTGGTGACCGATGGGTGCCTTTTGGAACGAAAGGACAAACGGTATTTAATTTGGGAATTGGGAATCCTTTTTAATTGCACAAGATAAATGGACTCCTAAACAAATACATAGAGCACAGATACTATTTGAAAAATACCCTTTACTCAAACAAGCATATCTCTTAGCTAGAAAATTAGCTCACATCTATCAAAAGGTAAAAGACAAAGGTGTAGCTTTTACTAAGCTAGCTCAATGGTATAATGAAGTAGAAAAGTCAACTATAAAATCTTTCCAAACTATTAGCAGAAGTATTCAACAGAACTACCAGACTATAT
>JBGCEI010000167.1:0-19069 GCA_045106295.1 Cyclobacteriaceae bacterium | reverse complement strand
CTACCAGATCCTTGACCTCTACCTATTCTTTTAGCGTTCTTTGTAGATCCCGCTGCAGGTTTTAATGTACTTAAGTTCATTATGCTTCTTTTACGTCAATTAAATGATTGACCTTGTTGATCATCCCTTGAATCTGTGGTGTAGCTTCTACGGTCACAGATCTATTAATTTTACCAAGACCTAATGCTTGAATCGTTCTTTTCTGATTCTCAGGTCTTTTAATTGTACTACGCTTTTGCGTGATAGTTACCTTAGCCATGATTATCCGTTAAATACTTTTTCTAAAGAAACACCTCTTCTTTGTGCTACTGAAGCAGGATCTCTCATGCTCAATAAAGCATCAAAAGTTGCTTTTACCACATTGTGTGGATTTGAAGATCCTTGAGACTTAGCCAATACATCTTTGACACCAGCACTATCAAGTACTGCTCTCATAGCTCCACCAGCAATTACACCAGTACCGGCTGAAGCTGGACGAAGTAATACTCTACCACCTCCATATTTACCTTTAATTTCATGAGGTACAGTTCCATTAAGAATTGGTACTTGTACCAAATTCTTTTTTGCATCATCAATACCTTTAGTAATTGCGTCAGTTACTTCGTTAGCTTTCCCTAACCCATAACCTACCACACCATTACCATCACCAACTACTACAATAGCAGAAAAACTGAATCTTCTACCACCTTTTACTACTTTCGCAACTCTTTTAATAGCTACTACTTTTTCTAGTAATTCTGTATCGCTAGCTTTTACTTTACGAACGCTTGGAGTACTCATAATTTATATCTTAGAATTTTAATCCTGATTCACGTGCACCATCTGCTAGAGCTTTTACTCTACCATGATATAAGTACCCGTTTCTATCGAATACTACAGACTCAATGCCTTTTGCTTTTGCTTCTTCACCAATCTTTTTACCAACTTGTTTAGAAACTTCTGTTTTATTTCCTGAAGCGTCAAGCTTTTTTGAAACTACTTGAAGAATAGTTGTACCAGCTACATCATCTATTAACTGTGCACTAATCCCTTTATTACTTCTAAAAACTGACAATCTAGGTCTGCTTTCTGAACCAGAAACATTCTTTCTGATTTTCTTCTTTAACCTAAGTCTTCTATTTGCTTTACTTAATGCCATAGTTAATTTTATTTAGCAGCAGTTTTACCAGCTTTTCTTCTGATGTTCTCACCAACAAACCTAACACCTTTACCTTTGTAAGGTTCAATTTTTCTAAGTGAACGTAACTTAGCAGCTACCTGACCTATCAATTGTTTATCATTACTTTCAAGAGTTACTATTGGATTTTTTCCTTTCACTGTTTCAGCAGCACCTTTAACTTCTTCAGGTAATGCAAGAAAAACAGGGTGTGAGTAACCTAAGTTTAATTCTAGAATGTTATTACTACAAACAGCTTTGTAACCAACACCAACTAATTCTAACTCTTTTTTGTAACCTTCATTCACTCCTTCAATCATATTGAAGATTAATGAACGATATAAACCGTGCTTTGCTTTAATATCTTTTGCTTCAGAGCTTCTTTCGATCGTACACTCAGCACCTTCAATATTTATCTTTAAAGAGTTATCAACTTCTTGAGTTAATTCTCCTTTAGGACCTTTTACAGTAACTACATTCTCTTTAGAGACATCTACAGATACCTTTTCAGGTATGCTAATTATTTTTTTTCCTATTCTTGACATAACTTCTTCTTAGTAAACGTAGCAAAGAACTTCGCCACCAACTTTTAAGTTTCTAGCTTCTTTATCTGTCATTACACCTTTAGATGTAGATACTATTGCAACTCCTAATCCGTTGATTACTCTTGGTAACGTACTAGTCCCTACATATTTCCTTAAACCAGGCTTACTTATTCTATCTAAAGATTGAATAGCAGACTGTTTGGTCATCTTATCGTATTTTAAAGCTATCTTAATAAGACCTTGTTTTCCGTCTTCTTCAAATTTATAGTTTTGAATATAACCTTTATCAAAAAGAACTTTAGTCATTTCTTTCTTAAGGTTAGACGCTGGAATAATAACTATTCTGTGACTTGCTCTCACAGCGTTACGAATTCTAGTAAGATAATCAGCAATTGGATCGCTATACATGTTAAATCGCTTTAAAATAAACACACCCCGTAAAACGGGGCTGCAAAGTTATGAATCTTTTTTTAAAATATGAACTAGTTTGGCGAAAATTACCAACTAGACTTAGTTACACCAGGAATAAGACCTTTAGAAGCCATTTCTCTAAATGTAACCCTAGAGATACCGAATTTTCTCATGTATCCTTTTGGTCTACCAGTTAATTTACACCTATTATGTAATCTAACTTTTGAAGAGTTTCTTGGTAACTTGTCTAAACCGTCATAGTCACCATCTGCTTTCAATTGAGCTCTTTTATCAGCGTATTTAGCAACTAGTGCTTGTCTTTTACGCTCTCTCGCTTTTACTGCTTCTCTTGCCATTTCTAGTTATTATTTTTTTGAAAAGGTAAACCAAATGCTTTTAATAACTCATAACTCTCTTCATCAGAGTTAGCAGAAGTTACAAAAGTAATATCGAAACCTTCAATGTTTTTAATTTTATCAATACTGATTTCAGGAAAAATAATTTGCTCTTTTACACCTAAAGTGTAATTCCCTCTACCATCAAAACCTTTGTTATTGATTCCTTTAAAATCTCTTACACGAGGTAAAGAAATATTCATTAGTCTATCTAAGAATTCGTACATTCTATCTCCTCTAAGCGTTACTTTAGCACCGATAGGCATTCCTTCTCTTAACTTAAAGTTAGAGACTGATTTCTTAGCGATAGTTTGTACTGCTTTTTGACCAGTAATTGTAGATAATTCTTCAACACCAATATCAACTAATTTTTTATCAGCTACTGCTTTACCAACACCTCTGTTGATAGCTATTTTCTGTAGCTTAGGTACTTGCATTACGCTTTTGTATGCAAATTTGTCTTTAAGAGCAGGAACTATTTCTTCCTTGTACTTATCTTTTAGTCTAGCCTTATACATCTTAAATGAATTCTCCTGTTTTCTTAGAATAACGTTGTAATTTACCTGCGTCATTCAGTTTTCTACCAACTTTAGTTGGTTCACCTGTTGCAGGATTTATAAGCATTAAATTACTTATATTAATAGAAGCTTCTTTCTTTTCAATTCCTCCATTAGGATTAGAAGCATTAGGCTTGTTATGTTTAGTAACAATATTAACACCTTCTACAAAAGCTCTTGCTTTATCTGTAACGATATTGATAACCTTTCCTTCTTTACCTTTATCGTTTCCAGAAAGAACCTTTACGGTGTCACCTCTTTTTATATGAAATTTTACTGACATGCTATATTTTTAAAGTACCTCAGGGGCTAGTGAAACAATCTTCATGAATTGTCTGTCTCTAAGCTCTCTTGCTACAGGACCGAAAATACGAGTTCCTCTAGGCTCGCCTTGAGCATTCAATAGAACAGCTGCATTATCAGAGAATCTGATGTAAGAACCGTCTTTTCTTCTTATTTCTTTTTTAGTACGAACAACAACTGCTGTTGATACTGTACCTTTCTTTACGTTACCAGAAGGAACTGCAGACTTAACAGAAACAACAATTTTGTCTCCGATAGAAGCATATCTTTTCTTGGTACCACCTAACACACGAATACAAAGAACTTCTTTTGCACCGCTGTTGTCAGCTACTGATAATCTAGATTCTTGTTGTACCATTTCTTATTTAGCTTTTTCTAGTATTTCTACTAATCTCCATCTCTTTCTCTTACTCAAAGGTCTTGTTTCCATGATCTTTACAGTATCCCCGATTCCACACTCGTTCTTTTCATCATGAACAGCAAATTTCTTTGACTGTTTCATAAATTTACCGTACATAGGGTGTTTAATCTTTCTTTCTACAGAAACAGTAATGGATTTATCCATTTTGTTACTGACAACGTTCCCAACACGTTCTTTTCTTAAATTTCTAGATTCCATGATGAAATTTACTATTTTGCTTTACTAGTCAATTCAGTCTTCAAACGAGCAATCGTTTTCTTTACTGTTTTGATCTGATTAGGATTTTCAATAGGAGAAATGGCATGAGCAAACTTTAATTTAGTCAACTCTCCACTTTGTTCCTTGATAGCAGATTCTAATGCCTCTACTGTTAATGATTTGATCTCTGTATTATTCATGGCTACTCCTGATGTAGATTATGCTTGATAATCTCTTCTTACAACGAATTTTGTTCTTACAGGTAATTTCATCTGAGCTAATCTCATAGATTCTTTAGCTGTAGCTAAATCAACACCTGTAGATTCAAAAAGAATAGTTCCTGGCTTTACACAAGCTACCCAGTATTCTGGAGCTCCCTTACCCTTACCCATTCTTACTTCAGCAGGCTTCTTAGTAATTGGCTTGTCTGGAAAAATACGAATCCATACCTGACCTTCTCTTTTCATAGCTCTAGTAACAGCGATACGAGATGCTTCAATTTGACGTGAAGTAATCCATCCTGGCTCTAGTGCTTTTATTGCGAAAGTTCCGAAAGCTATAGAGTGACCTCTACCAGCTATCCCTTTAACACGACCTTTCTGACCTTTTCTAAATTTTACTCTTTTAGGTTGTAACATAATCTTTTGCTATTATGACCTTTTTCTTCTTGCTCCTGCTCCAGATGGTTTTCTTGATCCTTGACCTCCACCTTTTGCATTACTTGGTACACCAATATTTGGTGATAAATCTCTTTTCCCGAATACTTCTCCTCTAAATACCCAAACTTTGATACCTAGTTTCCCGTATATCGTATTAGCTTCTGAAATATGGTAATCGATATCAGCTCTTAGTGTGTGCAAAGGAATTCTTCCTTCCTTGTACTGCTCACTTCTTGCCATCTCAGCACCACCTACTCTACCAGCAACTTTAATTTTGATACCTTCAGCTCCCACTCTCATTGCTGATGCAATTGCTTGCTTCATTGCTCTTCTGTGAGAGATTCTTGAAGCCAATTGCTGAGCGATATTCTCACCAATTAATTTAGCATCAATCTCAGGACGTTTAATCTCAAAAATATTGATTTGAACGTCTTTACTAGTTAATTTTTTAAGCTCTTCTTTTATCTTATCAACCTCAGTTCCACCTCTACCAATTACTACTCCTGGTCTAGCAGTATGAATAGTAAGTGTGATTCTTTTTAACGTTCGTTCAATGATTATCTTAGAAATACCACCTCTAGAAATTCTAGCGTAAACATATTTTCTAATTTTTTCATCTTCGACTAGTTTTACATCAAACTGCTTACCACCGTACCAGTTAGACTGCCATCCAGCAACAATACCTAATCTAAAACCTATTGGATTTACCTTCTGACCCATTATTTATTCTCTTTAGTTTTAACAGCCACTTTTTCTTGTGCACTATCAACAACGATAGTAATGTGGTTAGATCTTTTTCTGATTCTATGCGCTCTACCTTGAGGAGCAGGTCTTAATCTCTTAAGGACTTTACCACAGTCAACTTTTATTGTTTTAACAACAAGGTTAGCATCTTCAACACGCTCTTCTTCGTTCTTCTGTTCCCAGTTAGAAACTGCTGATAATAATACTTTTTCTAAGTAAACAGAAGCTGCTTTATTATCTAGCTTTAGCATACTGAATGCATTAGACACTTTTTCACCTCTTATTACATCAGCAACAAGCCTCATCTTACGAGGAGAAGTAGGTACATTATTTAATTTTGCGATTGCTTCCATTATTTCTTACCCTTATCTTTTTTAGCAATGTGACCTCTAAAATTTCTTGTTGGTGAAAACTCACCAAATTTGTGGCCTACCATGTTTTCAGTTACAAACACAGGGATAAACTTATTTCCATTGTGTACTGCAAAAGTATGTCCTACAAAGTCAGGAGAAATTAAGCTTCTTCTTGACCATGTTTTGATTACTGTTTTCTTACCAGACTCGTTTTGAGCATCAACTTTGTTTTGCAACCTAAAGTCGATATATGGTCCTTTTTTAAGAGATCTTGCCATTTATCAGATTATTTTTTCTTTCCGATGATTAACTTATCCGAATATTTATTCGATTTTCTAGTTTTAAGCCCTTTAGCGTATAAACCATTTCTTGATCTTGGGTGTCCTCCAGAAGACTTACCTTCACCACCTCCCATTGGGTGATCAACAGGGTTCATTGCTACACCTCTTACTCTAGGACGTTTTCCTAACCATCTACTTCTACCAGCTTTTCCTACTTTAATGTTCATGTGATCAGAATTTGACACAGAACCTAAAGTTGCGAAACAAGTTGTTAAAACATTTCTCATTTCACTAGATGGTAATTTTATAGTTACATAAGCACCATCACGTGCTAATAATTGAGCCGAAGTACCTGCACTTCTACAAAGACTTGCACCTCTACCTGGTTTCAATTCAATATTGTGAATTAATGAACCCAAAGGAATTTCAGCTAATGGTAGGTTATTACCTACTTCTGGAGCTGAACCTTTACCAGAAACTACTTTTTGATTTACTGTTAATGAATCAGGAGCAATGATATATCTCTTCTCACCACCTTTGTATTCAACTAAAGCGATCCTTGCACTTCTGTTTGGATCATATTCGATACTTTTTACAGTACCTTGTACACCGTGATTATCTCTTTTGAAATCGATAATTCTATATCTCTTCTTGTGACCTCCACCAATGTAACGTACAGTCATACGTCCTTGGCTATTTCTACCACCAGATCTTTTCTTTACAGCTAATAAAGACTTCTCAGGTTTTGATGTAGTAATTTCATCAAACACAGGAGCCGTACGGAAACGCTGTGAAGGTGTTGTAGGTTTTAATTTTCTAACTGCCATAATATTCTTAGCTTATACTTCGCTGTAGAAGTCTATAATTTGCCCTTCAGCAAGTTGAACAATAGCTTTCTTTACATTCTTAGTTCTTCCAGAAACCATACCTGCCGTCTTAGAATATCTAGACTTAGGCTTTCCTTTAGTATTAATTGTATTAACGTCTAATACATTAACACTATACATTTTTTCTACTGCTGCTTTAATTTCAAGCTTATCTGCTCTTTTATCAACGATGAAAGAAAATTTCCCTTCTTCGTTCATGCCAGCAGCCTTTTCAGTAATTAATGGTCTTATTAAAATATCCATCGTTAGTTTAATATTTCGTTAATTTTCTCTACTGACTTTTCAGAGATTATTACTGTATCAGCATTAAGGATATCGTATGTACTTAGTTCATTAACCGTAGTTACATTCGCTTTCCCAATGTTTTTACTTGATAAGTATACTTCATTATTATTCTCTGGTAAAATCAATAATGATTTTTTATCAGAAAGAGATAAAGCAGAAAGAATAGATAAATACTCTTTTGTTTTAGGTGTCTTGAAAGAAAAATCTTCAATTACCGTAATGTTTTTATCAGCTTGTTTATAAGAAAAAGCAGACTTTCTAGCTACCACTTTTAATTTCTTATTCAATTTGAAATAGTAGTCTCTTGGCTTAGGACCGAATGCTCTACCTCCACCAACAAAAACGTGAGATTTTAAACTACCAGCTCTGGCTGTACCAGTACCTTTTTGTTTTTTAATCTTTCTAGTGGATGCTCTAATCTCAGATTTCTCTTTTGACTTGTGAGTACCTTGTCTTTGGTTAGCTAAGTATTGTTTTACGTCTAAATAAATAGCGTGATCGTTTGGCTCTGCACCAAATACTTCTTTGCTAAGACTTACCTTTTTACCAGTGTCTTCACCTTTGATATTATGTACTGAAAGTTTCATCTTATTTTTCTATCGTAAGGTATGAGTTATTAGCTCCTGGAACAGATCCTTTTACTAATAATAAATTCTTTTCAGCTATCATCTTCATTACTTGAAGATTCTGCACTTTTGTTTTATCGTTACCCATTCTTCCTCCCATTCGCATTCCTTTGAATACTCTTGACGGAGTAGAACATGCTCCAATAGATCCAGGGTGACGACCTCTGTTGTGTTGACCGTGTGTTTGACCACCAACACCAGCAAAGTTATATCTCTTAACTACACCTTGAAATCCTTTTCCTTTAGACTGACCTGAAACATCAAGGAAATCACCTTCAGCGAAGAATTCTTCTACTTTAAGTTCTTGACCTAATTTCACTTCTTCATCAAATGAACCAAACTCAACAAGTTTTTTCATTGGAGAAACTCCAGAAGCTTTGAAATGACCTTTTAAAGCAGCGGTAGTGTTCTTTTCTTTCTTCTCATCGTATGCTAACTGAACAGATGAATAACCATCATTCTCTTCTGTTTTTATCTGAGATACAAAGCAAGGACCTATTTCCAACAATGTACAAGGAACTCTTTTTCCCTCGCCATCGAATACGCTTGTCATCCCTATTTTTTTTCCTATTAAACCAGGCATCTTATATTTTTCTTTATCTTTTTCTGAAAAAAGGATTGCAAAGGTATTGTTTTTTTATTTCAGTTCAAAAAAACTAACCTTTTTAATTAGTGTAGATTATCAGACTTTTATCTCAACGTCTACTCCACTAGGTAATTCTAACTTCATTAGTGCATCAACTGTTTTTGCACTAGAAGAATAGATATCAACCAATCTTTTATAAGTACATAATTGAAATTGATCTCTCGCTTTTTTATTAACGTGAGGTGACTTCAATACAGTGAATTTCTCCTTGTTAGTTGGTAAAGGAATTGGGCCGCTTATTACAGCACCAGTAGTCTTTACCGCTCTTACTATCTTTTCACAAGACTTATCTACTAAGTTGTGGTCGTAAGATTTTAACTTTATTCTTATCTTCTGATTCATACTTATAAAGATTATGCTGTTGCTCCAGCTTCTTTTTTAATTACTTCTTGAGCTAAATTATCAGGTAATATTTCGTAGTGTGCAAATGTTAATGATGCAGATGCTCTACCTGAACTAATAGTTCTTAAGTCTGTTACATAACCAAATAATTCTGATAGTGGAACATGTGCTTTAATGATCTGAGCACCTCCTTTAGCATCCATACCTTGCATGATACCTCTTCTCTTATTCAAGTCACCTGTTACAGGACCTGTATAATCGTCTGGAGTTACTACCTCAACACTCATAATTGGCTCTAATAACTTGGGTCCAGATAATTTTGCTGATTCTCTAAAACCTATTCTAGCAGCTAATTCAAAAGAAAGAGAATCTGAATCCACATCATGGAATGATCCATGAACTAATTTCACACTTAAAGAATCAACAGGGAAACCAGCCAAAGGACCGTTTTTCATAGCTTCTTTAAAACCTTTTTCTACTGAAGGAATAAATTCTTTTGGAATAGCTCCACCAACAATTTTGTTTGTGAATTCTAAGCCTTCTTTTCCATCCTCACGAGGAGAGATTTCAAATACAATATCTGCAAACTTACCTCTACCACCAGATTGTTTCTTATAAACTTCCCTGTGTTCAGTAGTTTTAGAGATTGCTTCTTTATATGCTACTTGAGGAGGACCTTGGTTTACTTCTACGTTAAACTCCCTTCTCATACGGTCCATAATGATCTCCAAGTGAAGTTCACCCATTCCTCTAATGATAGTTTGACCTGAATCTTCATCTGTGTTTACACGTAAAGTAGGATCTTCTTCAATCAATTTACCTATTGCAATTCCTAATTTGTCAACATCAGCTTTAGTCTTAGGCTCAATAGCATATCCAATTACGGGATCTGGAAATGTCATTGATTCTAGAACGATAGGCTTCTTCTCATCACAAAGTGTATCACCTGTTTTGATATCTTTGAAGCCAACACCTGCACAAATATCACCCGCCTCTACGAAAGGAATAGGATTTTGTTTGTTTGAGTGCATTTGCATCAATCTAGAAATTCTTTCTTTCTTACCTGTCCTTGTGTTTAACACATAAGAACCAGCCTCTAATTTACCAGAATATGCTCTCATGAAACATAGTCTCCCTACGTAAGGGTCAGTAGCAATTTTAAATGCTAATGCCGAAAATGGTTCAGTAGTTTTAGCTTCTCTTGTTTCTTCAGCATCAGTATCTGGATTTGTTCCATCTACAGGAGGAAGATCTAGAGGAGAAGGTAAATAAGAACAAACAGCATCTAGTACAGCTTGAACTCCTTTGTTTTTGAAAGCTGAACCACACAATACCGGAGAGAATGACATATCAATCACAGCCTTTCTAATAGCTGCCATCATCTCTTCTTTTGTAATTGAATCTGGATCTTCGAAAAATTTCTCCATTAAAGCATCATCATAAGAAGCTACTGCCTCTACTAATGCTTCTCTGTAAGTATTTACATCATCTTGAATATCAGCAGGAATATCGATCACTTCATAAGTCATCCCTTTATCCTCTTCATTCCAAACGATAGCTTCGTTAGTGATTAAGTCAACCACACCTTTGAATCCTTCTTCAGCACCGATTGGTATCTGCAAAGGAACTGGATTAGCACCTAATTTTTCTTTAATGTCATTTAATACATTGAAGAAGTCAGCACCTGCTCTATCCATTTTGTTAACGAAACAGATTCTTGGTACTTTATATTTATCAGCTTGTCTCCAAACAGTCTCAGACTGAGGTTCAACACCAGATACAGCACAAAATAAAGCTACAGCACCATCTAATACTCTTAAAGAACGCTCTACCTCTACAGTAAAATCAACGTGTCCTGGAGTATCAATGATATTAACTTTATAAGGCTTAGTATCGTTTGTTTTCTTTCCTTGTTCTGTAGGGTATTGCCATTCAGTAGTAGTAGCTGCAGAAGTAATTGTAATACCTCTTTCTTGCTCCTGCTCCATCCAGTCCATTGTTGCAGCACCATCGTGTACTTCACCAATTTTATGGCTCATTCCCGTATAATAAAGAATACGCTCAGTAGTAGTTGTTTTACCAGCATCAATGTGAGCCATGATACCGATATTCCTGTTGAATTTAAGATCAGCCATTATAGATTAAAATCTAAAGTGTGAGAATGCTTTGTTTGCCTCAGCCATTCTGTGAATATCATCCTTTTTCTTTACTGCAGAACCTTCTCCTTTGGAAGCTGCAATTATTTCTGAAGCTAAGTTATCAGCCATAGACTTTTCATGTCTAAGTCTAGAGTACTTAATCAACCATTTCATGCCTAATGCTTGCTTACGAGCTGGTCTTACTTCCAAAGGAACTTGAAATGTAGAACCACCAACTCTTCTACTCTTTACTTCTACTGCTGGACTTACATTAGCTAAGGCTTTTTTCCATACGTCAAGACCTTCTTCTTCAGTCTTAGCAGTAACTTTTTCTAATGCTGTATAAAAAATCTTGTACGCAGTACTTTTTTTACCATCAAGCATTAAGTTATTTACGAATACTGCTACTGCAGTGTCATTGAATTTAGGGTCCGTCTTTGGGATCCTCTTTTTAGGTTTAGACTTTCTCATCTTTATCTATTATTTCTTAGGTCTCTTAGCACCGTACTTAGATCTTCTCTGCAACCTACCTTCAACACCAGCAGTATCTAACGCACCTCTAATGATGTGATATCTCACACCTGGTAAATCTTTTACTCTTCCTCCTCTAATTAATACAATAGAGTGTTCCTGTAAGTTGTGACCTTCTCCTGGAATGTAAGCATTCACTTCTTTTCCATTTGTCAATCTTACCCTAGCTACTTTTCTCATTGCTGAGTTAGGCTTCTTAGGTGTAGTGGTATATACTCTAGTACAAACTCCTCTTTTTTGAGGACATGAGTCTAACGAAGGAGATTTAGACTTCGACTCAATTTTTTTTCTACCGTTTCTTACTAACTGTGATATAGTAGGCATTTACTACTTTGTTTTAGTGTACTTTAATTTTTTTCGGACTGCAAAGGTATACAAAATAACTTTACCATAAAAAGAAACTCTGCTTTTTTACGCTATGTTTTAGAGTAGAATTTCAATATTTTATTTTTTAGTGACTACGCTTCACCCATTGTACCTCCAAAATTCATTGGAAATGATGGCGTTTGAGACGCTGGTTTTATCTTACCAAAGCTATCTTCGTACTTGTCAATATTATCTTCTAAAGCTGACACCAATCTCTTAGCATGCTCAGGAGATAAGATAACTCGTGACTTGACTTTAGCCTTAGGAATACCGGGTAATACTCTGATGAAGTCTACAACAAATTCACTGTTAGAATGTGCTATCATAGCTAAATTCACATACTCTCCTTCAGCTACTTCTTCAGATAACTCTATGTTTAGCTGATTTTCATTTTCAGCGATTTTATCCTCCATGTTTATTTCTTAATTATTTCAAAAAAAAAGTGCTAAAGCATACGACATACTTTAGCACTTTACATTTTTAGTCTGTCATTTTGAGACTACTCTTGTAATGACTTCTCTCTTTCTTTAATTTTTGCTTGAGCAGCTAGCTGTTCGTACTCTTCTTCGTTACCAACAATTAGGTTATCAAACTCTCTATTTCCTGTACCTGCAGGTATTAAATGACCTACAATTACATTCTCTTTCAAGCCTTGTAACGTATCTGCCTTTCCTCTAATTGAAGCTTCACTTAGAACTTTTGTAGTTTCCTGGAATGATGCTGCAGAGATAAAGCTTCTCGTACCTAATGATGACTGAGTAATACCTTGAAGTGTAGGCTTAGAAACAGCTGGTTGAGCATCTCTCACTGTCACTAGTTTCATATCCTTTCTCTTCAAGCTAGAGTTTTCATCTCTTAGCTTTCTAGCTGTAAGAATCTGACCTGGCTTCACTTCAGCAGAGTCACCTGCGTCAACAACTACTTTCTTATCTAAGATTTCATCATTTTCTTCCATAAAGTCAAACTTACTTACTATCTGACCTGGTAGGAATGCTGTATCACCTGAATCAAGGATATCAACTTTCTGCATCATCTGTCTTACAATTGTTTCGATGTGTTTATCACTAATCTTAACACCTTGTAGACGATATACTTCTTGAATCTCATTCACTAAGTACTGTTGTACTGCTGTAGGTCCTTTAATAGAAAGAATGTCTTTAGGAGTGATAGCACCATCTGATAATGGGCTACCCGCCTTGATAAAGTCATTATCTTGAACTAAGATATGTTTCGATAAAGAAACCATGTACTTCTTCTTAACTCCGTCTTTTGACTCTACAAATATCTCTCTATTACCTCTCTTGATACCACCGTATGTTACCACACCATTGATTTCAGAAACAACCGCTGGATTAGAAGGGTTTCTCGCCTCGAACAACTCTGTTACTCTTGGTAGACCTCCAGTAATATCACGTGTTTTACCTGTAGTTCTAGGTATTTTTACCAAAATCTGACCAGCAATTACTTTATCCCCTTTTTCAACAGCTAAATGAGCTCCTACAGGAATACTATATCCTTTAGAATCTTCCTCATTACCAGTATCAACTAATACAGAAGGATTTTTAGTTTTATCTCTTGTTTCGATAATAACCTTCTCTCTGTGACCTGTGTGCTCATCCGTCTCTTCTTTGAATGTGATACCTTCCTCGATAGATTCGAAGTCGATTGTACCTTCTTTCTCAGACATAATCACAGCGTTATATGGATCCCAGAAACAAATTTGATCTCCTTTTTTAACTTTCTGCTTGTCTTTTACTTTAAGAACTGCACCATAAGGTATGTTGTTAGCAATTAAAACTTTCTTCGTTTTTGGTTCTACGATTCTAATCTCCCCAGCTCTACCCATTATCATTTTAACAGGCTCGCCATCAGCATTAACTGAATCTACGAAACGAATATCTTCAAACTCTAACTGTCCATCAAACTTAGCAATTACACTTGCTTCTACTGCAATGTTAGAGGCTGTACCCCCAACGTGGAATGTACGAAGTGTTAACTGAGTTCCTGGCTCACCAATTGACTGTGCAGCAATTACACCTACAGCCTCACCAATGTTAACCATCTGTCCATTCGATAGGTTTCTACCGTAACATTTAGCACAGATACCTCTTTTTGTTTCACATGTTAATGGAGAACGTATTTCTACTTCTTCGATATCTACTTCGTCTAATTTCTTAGCAATAGACTCTACTATCTCATCACCTGCAGCTACAATTAGTTCTTCAGTAGCAGGATCATACACATTATGAACAGATACTCTACCTAAAACACGCTCTGACAATGGTTCAACTATATCTTCGTTATCTTTCAAAGCAGTAGCAACTAATCCTCTGAGCGTACCACAGTCTTCTTCGTTAACAATTACATCTTGAGCAACATCTACTAAACGTCTTGTTAAGTAACCAGCATCAGCCGTTTTAAGAGCTGTATCTGCTAGACCTTTCCTAGCACCGTGTGTAGAGATAAAGTACTCAATTACATCTAGTCCTTCTTTAAAGTTAGAAAGAATTGGGTTTTCAATAATAGCACCTACAGACCCAGCTAAGTTTTTCTGTGGTTTCGCCATTAATCCTCTCATTCCTCCTAGCTGACGAATCTGCTCTCTAGAACCACGTGCTCCTGAGTGCATCATCATGTAGATCGAATTAAATCCTTGATCTTCATTTGCTAACTGAGTCATCAATGTATCTGTCAACTGAGAGTTAACTCTTGTCCAGATGTCAATTACCTGATTATAACGTTCGTTATCAGTAATTAATCCCATTAAGTAATTATTCCAAACAGCATCTACTTCTGTCTTAGCTCCATCAACCAATGATGCCTTTTCTGCTGGAATCTTAACATCATTCAAACCAATAGAAAGACCACCTAAGTAAGCCATTTTAAATCCTACTTGTTTGATATCATCTAAGAACTTAGCCGTTTTTTCATTCCCTGCTAACTTATAAACAGTAGAAATAATTTGTTGTAACTTTTTCTTAGTTAATAACTCATCGATGAACCCTATTTCTTCAGGTACATGCTTATTAAACAATACTCTACCAGCAACAGTTTCTACAATTTGAGTTTCTAACTCTCCTTCTTCAGTTCTTACTGTCGTTCTAACTTTAATAAATGCATGCTTAGAAAGCTGTCCTTCGTTAATCGCTATCTCAACTTCTTCAGCGCTATAGAAAGTCATTCCTTCTCCAGCAATCTTCTCTTTCTTAGTTCCCTTCTTTCCTTTTGTAAGATAATAAAGACCTAATACCATGTCTTGTGAAGGTACCGTTACTGGTGCTCCATTGGCAGGGTTAAGAATATTGTGAGATGCCAACATCAACATCTGTGCTTCTAGAACAGCTTCCTGACCTAGAGGTACGTGTACAGCCATCTGGTCACCGTCAAAATCGGCGTTAAATGCAGTACATACTAATGGATGTAATTGAATCGCTTTTCCTTCTATTAATTTAGGTTGGAAAGCCTGAATACCTAATCTGTGTAGTGTAGGAGCTCTGTTCAATAGAACAGGGTGTCCTTTCAATACGTTTTCTATGATATCCCAAACTACAGGATCTTTTCTATCAACAATTTTCTTAGCAGACTTCACTGTCTTTACAATACCCCTTTCTATCAATTTCCTGATAATAAATGGTTTGAAAAGCTCAGCAGCCATATTCTTAGGTAAACCACATTCATGTAGTTTTAACTCAGGGCCTACAACAATTACAGATCTACCAGAGTAATCTACCCTTTTACCTAATAAGTTTTGACGGAAACGACCTTGCTTACCTTTAAGCATGTCACTCAATGATTTCAATGCTCTGTTACCATCGGCTTTTACAGCATTTACTTTTCTTGAGTTATCGAATAATGAATCAACCGCTTCTTGAAGCATACGTTTCTCATTTCTAAGAATCACTTCAGGAGCTTTAATTTCTATTAATCGCTTCAGTCTGTTATTTCTGATGATTACTCTTCTGTAAAGATCATTCAAATCAGACGTTGCAAAACGACCTCCATCCAATGGAACTAATGGACGTAATTCTGGTGGAATTACTGGCACCATTTTAATGATCATCCACTCTGGTCTGTTTTCGATTCTAGTTCTAGCATCTCTGAATGCTTCTACAACCTTGAGCCTCTTTAGTGCTTCTGCTTTTCTCTGTTGAGAAGTATCATTAGCCGCTTTATGTCTTAAATCATAAGAAAGCTCATCAAGATTTGTTCTTGCTAGTAAGTCTTCTAATCCTTCAGCTCCCATCTTAGCGATGAATTTATTAGGATCAGTATCTTCTAACAATTGATTTTCTCTTGGAAGCTTGTCCATGATATCTAAATACTCATCTTCCGTAAGGAAGTCTAGGTAAGCAATACCATCTTCTGCTTTGATACCAGGTTGAATTACTACGAAACGTTCGTAATAAATAATCTGATCCAGTTTCTTAGTCGGAAGCCCCAATAAGTAACCAATTTTATTTGGTAACGAACGGAAATACCAAATGTGAGCAACAGGAATCACCAATTCTATGTGTCCCATTCTCTCTCTTCGTACTTTCTTCTCTGTTACTTCAACACCACAACGGTCACAAACAATTCCTTTGTATCGGATTCTTTTGTATTTACCACAGTGACATTCCCAGTCTTTAACAGGTCCGAAAATTCGCTCACAAAACAAACCTCCCATTTCTGGTTTGTATGTTCTGTAATTAATTGTTTCTGGTTGCGTAACTTCTCCGTGAGAATTCTCTAAGATAGACTCTGGAGATGCTAAACTTACCGTTACTTTAGAAAAATCTTTATTGATCTTTTTATTACTTCTGAAAGCCATAAAAATAATTTACTAGTTAAATGTTATTAGTCTAATGTAATTTCTAATGCCAAACCTCTTAGCTCATGAACCAATACGTTGAATGATTCAGGAATACTAGGCTTAGGTAAATTTTCACCTTTTACAATGGCTTCGTATGTTTTTGCTCTTCCAATCACGTCATCCGACTTGATAGTTAGGATTTCCTGTAGGATATGAGAAGCACCAAATGCCTCTAAAGCCCACACTTCCATCTCTCCAAAACGTTGTCCCCCAAATTGCGCCTTACCACCTAATGGCTGTTGCGTAATTAATGAATAAGGTCCAATAGAACGAGCGTGCATCTTATCGTCAACTAAGTGACCTAGTTTCAGCATGTAACTCACTCCAACCGTTACTGGTTGATCAAATTTGTGTCCTGTTAAACCATCAATTAAGTAGGTTCTTCCATACTCAGGAATTCCAGCTGCTCTTAGCTCTGTTAATACTTCTTCTTCAGAAGCACCATCAAAAATAGGAGATGCATACTTTTTGTTTAAGACAGTTCCAGCCCAACCTAGTACAGTTTCATAAATCTGTCCTAAATTCATTCTTGAAGGTACACACAGTGGGTTCAATACAATATCCATTGGTGTTCCATCCTCTAAGAACGGCATATCTTCTTCTCTTACAATCTTAGCTACAACACCTTTATTACCGTGTCTACCTGCCATTTTATCTCCTACTTTCAATTTACGTTTCTTCGCAACGTAAACTTTAGCCAGTTGAACAATACCAGTAGGTAACTCGTCCCCTACTTCAATTGTGAATCGTTCACGCTTAAAGTTAGAAGCAACTTTGTTTCTAGAGTTATTGAAATTCTTAATTAATCGAATAACTAAATCATTCGTCGCTTCATCAGTACTCCAATTGTCAAGAACTAGATTAGAGATAAAGTTAACTTCTTCCGGAACGGCATAGTTACTTTCATCCTTATAGATATTCTTTTCAGGGAATAAGTTCTCTTCAACGTTTTTCTTGTTGAATTTCACTCCTTTAGACATAATCTCTTCACCAAACTTGTGCCTGATTCCTTGACATGTTTTTCCTTCTAAAAGACCTATTAGTTTCTCTAACAATAAAGATTTAAGAATAGATAATTGCTTACTGTAATCTTTCTTAAGCTCAACTAATTCTTTCTTAGATTGTGCTTTAGCTTCTTTATCTTTCTTAGGTCTAGAAAATAATTTAGTTCCAATAACAACACCATTCAATGATGGAGACGCTTTCAATGAAGCATCTTTTACATCTCCTGCTTTATCACCAAAGATTGCTCTTAGTAACTTTTCTTCTGGAGTTGGATCAGTTTCACCTTTTGGAGTAATCTTACCAATAATGATATCTCCTTCTTTTACTTCAGCTCCAACACGAATCACACCACTATCATCTAGGTGTTTCACCGCTTCTTCACTTACATTAGGAATCTCAGGTGTTAATTCTTCTTCTCCTCTTTTTGTATCTCTTACTTCCAGTTCAAATTCTTCGATGTGTAGTGATGTGTACACATCGTCTCTTACTACTCTCTCAGAGATTACAATTGCATCCTCAAAGTTATATCCTTGCCAAGGCATGTAAGCAACACGTAAGTTTTTACCTAGTGCTAGCTCACCATTATTGGTAGCATAACCTTCTACTAATACTTGACCTTCTTTAATCTTATCTCCTTTTTTAATGATTGGAGTATGGTTGATACATGTATCTTGATTTGTTCTTCTAAACTTAGTTAAAAGATAAACCTTTCTTTCAGAGTCAAAGTTAATTCTCTTATCATCATCTGACAGATTATATGCGACAACAATTTTCGTAGCATCAACATATTCAATCTCTCCATCACCTTCAGCGTAAATCAATGATCTAGAATCTGACGCTAAACGCTCTTCTAAACCTGTACCTACAATAGGAGCTTCAGCCTTTAATAATGGTACCGCTTGACGCTGCATGTTGGATCCCATCAAGGCCCTGTTTGCATCATCATGCTCCAAGAATGGAATCATAGAAGCAGCAACAGATACAATCTGGTTAGGTGCTACATCCATAAAGGATAATTTGTCTGGTCCAACAACTGGGAAATCACCTTCAAAACGAGCTTTCACTCTATCTGAAGCAAAGACTCCTTTATTATCTATCTCAGCATTTGCCTGTGCAATGTTATGGTCATCTTCTTCTTCAGCAGTCAAAAATACTACGTCTTTAGAAGCCTTACCACTAACTACTTTTCTATAAGGTGTTTCAATGAACCCCATGTTATTCACCTTTGCATGAACACAAAGAGATGAAATCAGACCAATATTTGGACCCTCAGGAGTTTCAATAGTACATAAACGACCGTAATGAGTATAGTGTACATCCCTTACCTCAAAACCAGCTCTTTCTCTTGAAAGACCACCTGGACCTAAA
>JBGCEI010000166.1:0-2555 GCA_045106295.1 Cyclobacteriaceae bacterium | reverse complement strand
TGATAGTGAAAAGTCTCATCAGAAGTTTATTGCTAAGTATGAACTACCATTTGACCTATTAGCAGATACTGACAGAGCTATGATAGAAGCTTTTGGTGTTTGGAAAGAGAAAAGCATGTACGGAAAAACGTATATGGGAATAGCCAGAACTACGTTTATTATAAACGAAGAAGGAATAATTGAAGAAATTATCGAAAAGGTAAAGACAAAAGATCACACCGCACAAATTTTAAAGTAACTTTTAATTAACAAGGCTTCTTGTTAACTTTAAACGATAAGTAAGCTAGAGTAAAAACAAACAATAAACATGTCAACAGATATTAAGAAATTAGAAGACGTAGCCTCACAGGTGCGTAGAGACATTGTACGCATGGTACATGGAGTAGGAAATGGTCATCCAGGAGGAGCGCTAGGGTGTGCAGACTATTTCGTAGCACTTTACTTCCACTTCATGAAACACGATGCTAAGAACTTCACAATGGATGCTAAGGGAGAAGACCTTTGTTTCCTTTCTAATGGTCATATATCAGCTGTATGGTATAGTACACTTGCAAGAGCAGGTTATTTCGACCCTAAAGAACTAGCTACACATAGAAAATTAGATTCTAGATTGCAAGGACACCCTACTCCGCACGAAGGCTTAGAAGGAATCCGTATGGCTTCTGGTTCTCTTGGTCAAGGTTTATCCAATGCTATTGGTGCAGCGCAAACTAAGAAATTAAATAATGACAAAAGTGTTACTTACATCCTAATGGGAGATGGAGAACAACAAGAAGGTCAAGTATGGGAGGCAGCTATGTATGCCGCTCACCACAAAGTAGATAACCTAATTGCTACTATTGACTACAACGGAGCTCAAATAGACGGTCCTGTTGATGAAGTAATGGCACTATTAGACCTAAAAGCAAAATACGAATCATTTGGTTGGACAGTCCTTTCTTTAAAAGAAGGAAACGACATGGCTAAAATCGTAGAGACCTATGAAAAAGCAAATAGCCTAGTAGGACAAGGAAAGCCAATTATGGTACTTATGGAAGCTGAAATGGGATTCCCTATCGACTTTATGGTAGGAACACACAAATGGCATGGAGTAGCGCCAAACGATGAGCAGAAAGACTCAGCTTTAGCTCAGTTAGAAGAAACATTAGGAGATTATTAGTAAGGTACTAGCTATTAGCTTTTGGCTTCTAGCTTATTAAAATTATTTGATAACATTAAAACTAGCTAGTTGCTAATTCCTAGTAGCTAGTAGCTTAACGAAAAGATGAAAAAATACACATTCACAGAAAAAAAAGATACTCGCTCTGGATTTGGAGAAGGGTTATTAGAAGTAGGAAAAAAGAATCCTGATGTAGTAGCACTTTGTGCAGACTTAATCGGATCATTAAAAATGAATGCCTTCATAGATGAATTTCCTGAAAGATTCTTCCAAGTAGGTATTGCAGAGGCAAATATGATTGGTATAGCTGCAGGTATGACAATAGGTGGTAAAATACCTTATACAGGTACATTTGCTAATTTTTCTACAGGTAGAGTATATGATCAGATACGTCAGTCAGTAGCTTACTCACATAAAAATGTAAAAATATGTGCTTCTCACTCTGGTTTAACATTAGGGGAAGATGGTGCTACTCACCAAATACTAGAGGATATCGGATTAATGAAGATGCTACCTGGAATGACAGTGATCAACACCTGTGATTTCAACCAGACTAAAGCAGCTACTATTGCTATTGCAGAGCATGAAGGGCCTGTTTACCTACGGTTTGGTAGACCAAAGATGCCAGTATTCATGCCAGAGTATGACTTTGAGATTGGTAAAGCAGTAAAACTAAACGATGGACCTGATGTAACGATTATTGCTACAGGACACATGGTATGGGAGGCTATCCAAGCTGGAGAAGCATTGGCTGCAAAAGGAATTGAAGCAGATATCTTAAACATCCACACGATCAAGCCATTGGACAGCGAAGCTATTTTAGCTTCTGTAAAGAAAACAGGTTGTGTAGTAACAGCAGAAGAGCATAACTACTTAGGTGGATTAGGAGAAAGTGTTGCGGGATTATTATCTCAAGAACTTCCTACCCCTATCGAATTTGTAGCTGTACAAGATACATTTGGTGAAAGTGGTACTCCAGACCAATTGATGGAAAAATATGGTTTAACAGCCAAGAATATTACTGAAAAAGCTGAGAAAGTAATGAACAGAGCAAAGAGTTTAGCTTAGTTCTTTTTCATAACCTAGTTTTAAAAGCGGCTATTCTCTTAGGGAATAGCCGCTTTTTTTATTCGCTAAAAACAATCAAACTAGATTAATCGGATCAAGCAAGAAACATGGTGGAGAAGTTAAAATAATTCTAGATTGAATTTGAAGTTGGTTTCAAGATCTAGACATCAAAACAAAAGATTACATTCTTCTTTAGGCTATCTCTCGCCTTTAGATATGGAAGTGAAAGTGAGAGAGTTTAGTAAAATAGAGGCTTAGAAAAATTAGTCCCAAATTTACTAGGTAGTCCACTCTAATTAAATGACTGTACTAAAAAGTTGATGTTCTG
>JBGCEI010000165.1:0-6293 GCA_045106295.1 Cyclobacteriaceae bacterium | reverse complement strand
ACTTGTCACTTTACCTTTAGGGATAAGCTTTACCACTTCGTACACATCTTGAAAGAAATTTTCTTTATTTACTTTACTCATAACAGCTCTAATTTACAATAAGACTTCAAGACATTACGACATAAAATGTATTTCAGCCTTTTTAATTAATACCACACCCTCTATTTTGTTCAGTCTTACTGAACGGAGTTTCATACTGACTACAAATAAACTATCTTTGTAAAAAAATAAAGACATTGGAAACAACTGAATTTTTATACAAAAAAGGACTTGAATTAGCCGTCTATTATGGACCTAGGATAATAGGTGCTTTACTGATCTTATTTATTGGATTCAAATTCGTGAAGCTATTTACGAACCGCTTAAACAAAATCTTAATCAAGCAATCTCTAGACGAATCAATCCCCCCTTTTTTAAAGTCTCTCATAAATATTACGCTTAAAATCACAGTTATCCTGATGGCCGTCACTTTATTAGGTGTCAGTATGGCCTCCATAATTGCACTACTAGGTGCTGCTGGATTTGCTATCGGGTTAGCATTATCTGGTACCTTACAGAATTTTGCTGGTGGAATTATTATTCTGGTAATTAAACCCTTCAAGGTAAAAGATGTTATAGAAGCACAAGGTCATATTGGTACAGTAAAAGAGATTCAGGTATTCAATACGTACCTCATCACACTAGATAACAGAACTGTTATTATTCCAAACGGTCCCTTGGCTAATGGTGTCATTATCAATTACACAAAAGAAGGATTTAGAAGAATTGTTACTACCTATGGAATAGGGTATGGAGATAACACAACAAAAGCAAAAGAAATATTGTTACAACTGCTCGATAAACAGCCACTCATTATTAATCATCCAGACAAACCGTTTGTAGCCGTATCTGAGTTAGCCGACAGTTCTGTAAATTTCACCGTCCGTGCATGGGTAAAAGCAAGCGATTATTTCACTGTTTTATTTGACTTGAACGAGCAAGTTTACAATACATTCAACAAAGAAGGATTGAACATCCCATTCCCTCAAATGGATATCCATTTACATAAAGAAGATTAGACGTGTCTACATTGATCGACATAAAAAAATTAGATTACCCTAAGCTAGAAAAAGCATTAGTAGAACTAGGCGAAAAAGCATTTAGAGCAAAACAGGTCTACGAATGGCTATGGAAAAAATCGGCTACTTCTTTTGAAGAGATGACAAACCTTTCCAAACCTTTACGAGAGGTTTTAATTACCAACTTCAGTTTAAACACAGTATCAATCAAAGAAAGACAAGTCAGTAATGACAAGACTATTAAGTATGCTTTTCAGCTTCCTGATGCGAATACAAATACAGTAGAAGGTGTTTTGATTCCTACTAGTGATCGAATGACTGCTTGTATTTCCTCGCAAGTTGGTTGCTCACTCAGTTGTAAATTCTGTGCGACAGGGTACATGGATCGTAAAAAAAATTTAGATGCTTACGAAATTTATGATCAGGTCGTTTTAGTTAGTAAAGAGGCCGAAGAAAACTATGGCATCCCTCTTTCTAACATCGTATACATGGGAATGGGTGAGCCTTTACTTAATTATGCCAACGTATTACAATCAGTAGAACATATTACATCTGATAAAGGTTTAGGAATGTCACCCAAGCGAATTACGGTATCCACAGCAGGGATTGCGAAGATGATTAAAAAACTAGGTGACGACGAAGTAAAATTCAACCTAGCCGTTTCTTTACATGCTGCTAATGACACCAAAAGAAACGAGATAATGCCGATTAATGAATCTAATTCATTAGCCGTATTAGCAGAAGCACTGCAGTACTTTTATTCTAAAACAAAGACAAGAGTTACCTTTGAATACATCGTATTTGCTGGTTTCAATGATACATTAGAAGATGCTAATGAGTTATGGGAGTTCAGTAAGTGTGTTCCTTGTAAAATCAACATCATTGAATACAACCCAATCGATTTAGCCGATTACAAAAACGCAGATCCAGAAGCTATTGATAAGTTTCAGCAGTTTTTAGAAAGAAAAGGTGCTGTAGTGAATGTACGAAGAAGCAGAGGAAAAGATATTGATGCAGCTTGTGGTCAATTAGCAGGGAAAAGTAAAAACTAAGCAATGACATTTTTTGAATACTGTACCGACAAAAAAATAGACGCTGTTTTATTCAAAAAAAATGAGCCTGAGCAATACAATGCATTAGAAAATATTTTTTCACAAATGCATCCAGCTAGTTTCACAGAACAAAAGAAGTTTCTTATCAACCCAATACGAAGAAATTACCAGCTACGGCTAACAGAGGCAGTTGCAGCCAAAAAACCACTAGTCGCAGCTAAGCCTAAGATACCAGGAGTTGCTAAACCAGTAGTTAAAAAACCTCCAATGGGTATTAAAATACCAGTTCCAAAGAAGAAGAGTTAAAGTTTTTCACTTTCAAAAAAACACAAAGAAACATTAAGAAGAGTCTGACTCAAGCACTACAGAGGGACCTACCTCTAAAAAACACCTGCATTTTGTGTGGGAGTTCAATTGGGTTTGTATTACTTTTGATACTATGATTATTCGTTATTCAATTTGCAGGTCCAGAGAAGTAATTGCCAAGCGATTTGGCATGAAGGTGGATGGACATTACAAACCTAATTTTAATGCCGTATGCAAGGACAAACTACCTATAATCACAAATGATAAACCAGACGAACTTCAGTTTTTTCAATGGGGAATCGTACCCTACGATTCAGTAGATCCACTGATTGCCGAAAAATTGATTAATGCACGTACAGAAACAGTATTCGTCAAAAAACCATACAGCGAGTTAATTCAGTCAAAACGGTGTTTAATTCTTTGCGACGGTTTTTATATCTGGGAGAAAGGACGTAATACTCCTTATAGAATGAGTTTGAAGAACAATGAATTGTTTACAGTTGCTGGAATTTGGGACAAATGGGAAGATGAATACGACGAGAACAAGTTTTTTAATACATTCTCTATGCTTACAGTAGAAGCAGCCTCAGACTCTAAACACATAAACGAGCGAATTCCTGCTATTTTACAGCCTGATATGGAGAAAAAATGGTTCCAAAAAAACTTTTCAACCCATATGGACAATTTATTTATAGCTCCTGAAAAACTTGATTTATACAAAGTAAGTAACGAAATAACTGACCCAAAGAACAACCATTCTCGTCTTATCTTACCCATAGAAAAACGAGTAGATAAAGATGGTGGTTTGAGTTTATTTTAAATTAATATTACAGATTAAAATGGAGGATCTTCATCATCCATAGAGTCATTCATTTTACTACCAAAAGTCATAGATCCACCTCCTCCACCATCTATTGGAGAAAAGTTACCTGCTGGCAATGAATTATTATCCATAAAACCTCCACCGTCTCCGCCACCGAATCCATTGTTATCTAAATCACAGAATTTAGTATACTTACCAATGAAACGTAAGCGCACATTTTCAATACTACCGTGTCTGTTTTTAGCAATAATCACCTCACCGACTCCAGTTACAGGATTCCCTTCTTCATCTTCTGTCAGTCCGTAATATTCAGGTCTGTACAAGAACATTACCTGATCAGCATCCTGCTCTATGGAACCCGATTCCCTCAAATCGGATAGTTGAGGTTTCTTATCTCCCCCCCTAGTTTCTACAGCTCTACTCAACTGCGAAAGGGCTAGTACAGGTACATTCAGTTCTTTCGCAATATTTTTCATGGATCGTGAAATGGAGGCAATCTCTTGTTCCCTATTTCCTTTGGTAGTGGAGTCACCACTCATTAGCTGCAAATAGTCTATTACAATTAATTGAATGTCATGCTGTGCTTTCAATCGCCTACACTTAGCTCTTAGTTCTAGAATAGAAAGAGCTGGCGTATCATCTATAAAAATAGGTGCTTCTGTTAAAGGGGCAATTTTAGTATGCAACTGTGTCCATTCGTGATCTGCTAAATTCCCTTTTCTTAATTTCTCACTTTCTAATTCTGCTTCAGCAGAAATTAAACGATTAACTAATTGAACAGACGACATCTCTAAAGAAAATATGGCACATGCTTGCTTAAATTGTACAGCAGCATTACGTATGGCAGAAAGTACAAAAGCCGTTTTACCCATACCTGGTCTAGCTGCAATAATCACCATATCACTTCGTTGCCAACCAGAAGTTACTCTATCCAATGCTGTAAAACCAGATGGAATCCCTGTCAATCCTGTCCCTTGATTTTTTCGCTCTTCTAGTTCTTTCAATGCCTCCATCATAGTGGTACGCATATCAGCATAGTTCTTTCTAATATTTGCTTCTGATACTTCAAAAATAGCCTGTTCGGTACGATCTAAAAGATCGAAAACATCTGTAGAATCTTCAAAAGCATCGGTTTGTATTTTGGCTGAAATAGAAATCAACTGCCGCTTAATCGCTTGTTGCGCTACAATACGAGCATGGTACTCAATATTGGCTGCTGAGTTTACTCGTTGGGTAAGCTGAGTAACATAAAAAGCACCTCCTACTAATTCTAATTCACCGTCTTGTTTGAGCTGATTGGTTACAGTAATTAAATCTACCGGCTCTGACCGTGAGAACAGCAAAAGAATGGCATTGTAAATCTTTTGATTGGCGTCTTTGTAGAAACTATCTGGCTTTAGAATATCAATAACGGTTGTTAAAGCATCCTTTTCTATCATTAAAGAACCCAAAACAGTCTCTTCTACCTCAATAGCTTGTGGTGGAAGTTTACCTAACTCACTTAGCGTTGAAATATCAACTTTTTTTGATCGGTTCGCTAGCTTTTGGTAATTCTTCTCCTTCTCCATTCTTCAAAAGTAAGAAGATATTATGGCATCTTTCGAAGACTCATATCCCGATTTATTAACAGCTTATTCACAGACCTAACTAAAGAAATGATTATTGAAGTGTATTCAATGAACTTAGCTACTAGAAATAACGTTTAATGACTATTGAAAAGTTAAAAAATTGAAGGTTGAAGGTTATTTTTTATCCTAATACAACTAACTATAAAAACACCTAAGTACATAATAACTACTTGAATACATAAACACATTCTTTAAAGCAGATGAAAGACAGTAAAAAAGAACTAACTCCCTTACAAAAACAGGTTACTCAGGAAAAAGGAACTGAACGTGCTTTTACTGGGGAATATTGGAATAAAAAAGACAGCGGTACGTACACCTGTGTTTGTTGCGATGAGCCTTTATTTGATTCTGAAACCAAATACGACTCAGGTTCAGGTTGGCCAAGTTTTCACAGCCCCATAAATAATGTGGCAATCAAAGAAAACAGAGACGAATCACACGGAATGGTACGAGTAGAAGTTGTTTGTAAAAAATGTGATGCTCACTTAGGCCACGTTTTTACTGACGGACCACAACCTACTGGTTTACGGTATTGTATTAACTCTGCATCCTTAGACTTTACAGAGAAATAATGTTAATAACTCTTTAGTAAAAAAGGAAATTGTTGAGATAAGAATAATATACGTTGACTTTTAGTGTAATTGACATAATGATCTAATAGCGCTCGCTTGTAGCGAGTGATGAGTCAAAGTACAGTTTCGCTCGAAAAGATGTGTAATTGTAAGTTACCTACAAGTCTCCCCAGATTGTTCCACTGCGTTTTTATTACTATTGCCACAAACTTCTCTATCAACGGTGCCCATAGGCGTTGTTAATGTACATTCGTAACACTTTTGACATCCGCTTATACAAAAAGCTAAAAATAAGAGTGAAATAGTACGTCTCATTTTTTAATGTTTTTTATTTCCCCCACTTCTCAGGAGCATTTTTCCAAGATTTTAAATTCTCTAGATTAGAGCTACTGATCTTGTTTTTTTCTAAGGCTACTTCAATTAAGGTATCGTAATCGCATAGACTGAATAAGTCCATGTTTACTTTATCTAAATTGGTGTCTATGATAGGGAACCCATAAGTAAAAATAGAAGCAATGGCTAAAATCTCAACGCCACCTTCTCTCAATGCTAATGCCGCATCGATAGAGCTACCGCCTGTAGAGACTAAATCCTCAATTACAATCGTTTTATCTCCAGAGAATACTCTTCCTTCAATTTTATTCGTCATTCCGTGTTTTTTAGCACTAGAACGGATGTAAGAGAACGGTAACTCTAAAGCATCAGCCACCAATGCACCTTGAGAAATTCCTGCTGTAGCTACTCCAGAAACGGCTTCTACAGAATCAAAAGAGCTTTTGATGAAGGCTGTTAGTTGCTGTGTAATGTACTTACGTACAGGGTGATACGATAAAGATAGCCTGTTATCGCAGTAA
>JBGCEI010000164.1:0-10147 GCA_045106295.1 Cyclobacteriaceae bacterium | reverse complement strand
CAATTGCTTGTACATCAATAGTTTGATTTACATTATCTAACTCTATTAATTCTTCGTCATTAGCAAAAGACAACGTATCTCGGTAAAAGAAAGCAAATCCAGCTCCTTCTGAAGTTATGGAAAGACCCCCATCACCTAATTCTTCTTCTAGATCAGTTAATAAACTATCTGCCGAATACGTAGCGGATCCAATATTAAAAATCCAGTCACTGGTAATTGGTTCAAGGGAAGCATCAGAGAGCTTATCAAGCTCTTCAGTGTTGCAGGCAGACAGAAAGGCGAATGCCATACTTGCTACCAGTATACTTTTATAAGAAGTTAGTTTCATGTTTATTTGTTTATACTATAATAATCTGTAAAGATATGTAATCTATTTCCCAAATGGAAAGAAATCGATTAGGATGTATTTATATACTGCCTGATGGACAAGTAGAGCCTATTTATAGGCTTCACTTTCTATTGTTACGATGTTAGCATAATAAAGGTTTTACTTGATAGCCAATATAAATCTTTTATTTTTGCACTTATATGAATAAGACTAACATTCACTTTATTGCAGTTGGCGGAAGCATAATGCACAACTTAGCGTTAGCCCTCCAAAAAAAGGGACTTCGTATCACTGGTTCTGATGATGAACTGTATGAACCGTCAAAAAGCAGATTAGAAAAAGCAGGTATTGTGACCAAAATAGGTTGGGATGCGAACAACATTACAACAGACACAGAGGCCGTAATAGTAGGAATGCATGCCAAAAAAGACAATCCTGAACTGCTAAAAGCACAAGAATTAAATGTCCCTGTCTATTCTTTTCCAGAATACATTTATGAGCACTCCAAAAATAAACAACGTATTGTAATAGCTGGAAGCCATGGAAAAACAAGTATTACCGCTATGGTATTGCATGTACTTAACCACATCAAAGCAGATTTTGATTATGCTGTAGGCGCTCAGTTAGAAGGGTTTGATTGTATGGTAAAATTGAGTGATGCTCCCTATATTATTATAGAAGGAGACGAATATTTGTCTTCTCCTTTAGATAGTAAACCTAAATTTTTAAACTATCACCACCACATTGCTGTGCTTAATGGCATTTCTTGGGATCACATGAATGTATTTCCTACAGAAAAGGAATACATCCATCAATTCGAATTACTGGCAGAAAGCACACCTAAGGCAGGCTCTCTTATTTATTACGAAGGCGACAAGGTGACTAAAAGAATAGGTGCAGCAGATAGAGATGATGTATTGAAATTTCCTTACAAAGCTCATTCGTACAAAGTAAAAGATGGACAATGCTTTTTAACGGAAGGGAAAAAGAAGATTCCTGTTTCTTTCTTTGGTGAACATAATATGATTAACCTACAGGCTGCTAAAACAATCTGTTTACGACTTTGTGTAAGAGAAGAAGAATTCTACGAAGCTATTCAATCGTTTACAGGCGCTTCTAAACGGCTAGAAAAAATAGCTGAGAATGGAACGAATAGAGTGGCGTACAGAGATTTTGCTCATGCTCCTTCCAAGTTAAAGGCAAGTTGCGAGGCTGTTGATGAATTGTATGGAAAACATAAGGTAATTGGCTGTTTGGAATTGAATACGTTCAGTAGTTTAAGCAAAGCATTTTTACCCCAATATGAAAAAACATTCGATGCAGTCGATTTTCCATTGATTTACATTAACCCTGCTAAGTTAGCAAGTAGAGGAGATAGTGAATTGACAGAATCTGACTTAAAAACGCAAATGAAAAACAAAAAAATTCAATTGTTTACAGATAGAAAGGCCTTAGAAAAACAAATTACTTCCTTAAAAACAGCAAATAGTATTTTACTATTGATGAGTTCAGGGAACTTTGGAGGCATGGATATTCCTGCTGTTTGTACACAATTTGTAAACTAACAACCTATGAGCTTACCTTTAACCAAACCACTGGCTTGTTTTGATCTTGAAGCAACAGGTCTTAACACCGTTACAGACAGAATAGTAGAGATTTCTATTATTAAACTAAACCCTGATGGATCAGAAGAGTCGCTAACCGAGCGCTTGAATCCTACTGTTCCTATCAGTACAGAGGCTTCAACAGTACATGGGCTTTATTACGATGATATTAAAGATGAGCCCACCTTTAAAGAACGTGCTAAGCATTATGACGCTTTTTTAAAAGGCTGTGATTTGTGTGGGTTTAACCTCATCCGATTTGATATTCCTATGCTCGTAGAAGAGTTTTTACGTGCTGAAGTGGACTTTAATATTGACAGTCGGTCTATTGTAGACGCACAACGTATTTTCCACATTATGGAACCCCGAAACCTGTCTGCTGCGTATAAATTTTATTGTGATAAAAATTTAGAGAATGCGCATAGTGCCGAAGCAGATACACGAGCAACAATGGATATATTATTGGCTCAAGTAGAAAAGTATGAAGGAACAGAAGTGAAAAAAGATGTAAAAGAGCTGCATAAGCTAACTACTTCTAAATTTGCTGATTTAACAGGGCGATTAGTCTTTGATGCAGACGGTGAAGAAGCATTTAACTTTGGAAAATACAGAGGCAAGAAAGTAACGGAGGTCTTTGCTAAAGACCCTTCTTATTATGATTGGATTATGAAAAGCGACTTTGCTTTGTACACCAAGAAAAAACTAACTGAAATTAAATTACGATCGATTGGAACTAGAACCTAACGGTAAATTTTAAATTTCAAAAAAAAAACAAAAATAGCAATGAGGGGTTGAGGTATTCGGTATGCGTTCTAGTAAATCACAAAACTCAAAAAAACTGATTTTAGTGGCACGAAATTTTAATTACAGAAACTGGGAAGTCAAAATAGAATTAGATACGTTCTATCTGAACCATTTTTTTGAAATTTGGAATTTGTAGTTTTGAATTTAATCTCTAATTTATTAAACCAAAAACCGTATAAAACATGAAGGAAGATGTTCTTCACTTTGCGTGGAAACTCGGATATTTTAATCAACAAGAACTTCAAATAACAAATGGTAATGATTTAATTATCAATAAGTTAGGTGTTCATAATCATAATTCAGGTCCTGATTTTTCTGACGCAAAAATTAAGTTAGATAACTTAGAATGGGCTGGGAATATTGAGCTCCATGTATTTTCATCTGATTGGTACAAACACAAACACCATAATGATTTGGCTTATGATTCTGTCATCTTACACGTGGTTTGGGAACATGACAGAGCTGTCTTTAGAACTGATGGTTCTGAAATTCCTACTTTAGAGTTAAAAGGAAGAATACCGCAGTCTCTATTGGGTAATTACCAATCTATTCAAGAGTCCCTCTCTCCTATTCCTTGCCAAGAGCAAATACATTTAGTAGATCCATTTATTATTCAATCTCGATGGCAACAGATGGCAGTGGAGAGATTAAAACAAAAAGCAGAAACAATTTTGGAATTGTTCTCTACTACTGGAAACAATTGGATAGAAACTACTTTTCAGCTATTTGTACAAAGTCTCGGGTTCAAAGTAAACAGTCCTGCTTTTTTAGCATTGGCACAACAAACACCTTACAAAGTCATCCAGAAACACAAAAATTCTCTTTTTCAACTAGAATCCATACTGTTTGGGCAGAGTGGTTTATTACCTAAACAAGGTGATGAGTATGTTTCTAAACTTCAAAAAGAATATAAGTTTCTGCAAAGTAAGTATCAATTAACGCCACTAGAACCTACTAATTGGAAATTCTTGCGTATGCGACCGTCTAACTTCCCAACGGTAAGAATAGCTCAGTTAGCGACTTTACTCCATAAAACGCATGATTTATTTTCTACTTTATTAGAATCAAAAAGTACTACCGAGTTACTTTCTTTTTTTGACAGTCAGCCGTCTGAATACTGGTTAACTCATTATCGGTTTCAAGAAGTCTCTAAACCGCAGCTAAAAAGAATTGGAGAGAGTAGTAAGGCGAATCTAATTATTAATACGGTAGCTCCTCTCCTAGCTGCTTATGGTATTCAAAAAAAAGAAAATAGCTACATCGATAAAGCTATTTCTTTTTTAGACGAACTACCCACTGAAGAAAATAAGATAACAAGAAAATGGAATTCAATTGGAATTAACTTAACCAATGCGGTAGAAAGCCAAGCAGCTATTCAACAATTTAATGAGCATTGTACTGCTAAAAAATGTTTAACCTGTTCTATTGGGTATCAAGTGCTTAGAGGGGATACAGAAACATTGTGATAATTTCTAAAGGTTGTTTGTTTGATTACTACCATAACTGAAAGTTGATAGTACTAAGTCATATAATGATTGGAGGTTTGATAGTCCAACCTTGAGTGTAACGAAAGGTGATGCCCTAATTCTTTTAATTTAATAGAACTTTAAAGCACTTAATTCCCCTTCACAGCAGACAACGTATTCATCAATAGAGAAGCAATAGTCATCGGTCCTACTCCTCCAGGAACGGGAGTTATGTGACTACATTTTGGAGCTACTTCGTCAAACTTCACATCTCCTAATAACTTAAATCCACTTTTTCGAGAAGCGTCTTCTATTCTGTGGATTCCTACGTCAATTACAACAGTACCTTCACTTACCATATCTGCCGTAACAAATTCTGGCTTCCCAATTGCTACAATTAAGATATCTGCAGATTGAGTAATCGCCTTTAAGTTCTTTGTTCTACTGTGTGTGAGTGTCACCGTACAGTTAGCTGTTTTCTCATTTCTAGCCATCAATACACTCATCGGAGAACCTACAATATGGCTTCTTCCCATGACCACGCAATGCTTCCCTTCTGTTTCAATATTGTAACGTTCCAACAACTGAACTATTCCGTAAGGAGTAGCGGGTAAGAAAGCGGGCAGGTTCAACATCATATTCCCCAAGTTCGTTGGGTGAAAACCATCTACATCTTTCTTAGGATCAATTGCCAAAGTTACTTTATGTTCGTCTATATGCTTTGGAAGAGGTAACTGTACAATGAACCCATCAATATCATCGTTGGTATTCAAGTCATCGATCACTTGTAAAAGTTCTTCTTCGGTAATGTCTGTTTCTTTTTTCACCAAAGTAGAATCAAACCCAACTACTTCACACGCTTTTACTTTCGCATTTACATAGGTTCTACTGGCACCATTATCCCCTACTAACACTGCTGCCAAATGAGGCTTCTTTCCCCCAGCGGCTATCAGTTTCTTCACTTCTACAGCTATCTCTTCTTTGATTTGTGCTGATGTTAGCTTACCGTCTATTAATTGCATAGTTTAATTAGCGTTTAGCTTCTAGCGGTTAGCTATCAGCTTTTTTCTTCCTGAATTTACAGTTTTAAATTATTTAGTCTTAGCGTCTTAAAATCTAAAAGTCTCTTTATCTAAAATTAGTCTAATTTCAATACTGCCATAAATGCATCTTGAGGTATTTCTACGCTACCTACTTGTCGCATTCGTTTCTTTCCTTCTTTTTGTTTTTCTAAGAGTTTACGTTTACGAGAAATATCACCACCGTAACACTTAGCTGTTACGTTTTTACGTAATGCTTTCACTGTTTCTCTAGAAATGATTTTTGTTCCAATGGCCGCTTGTATTGCAATTTCAAACTGCTGTCTTGGTAATAATTCTTTTAGCTTCTCACACAAACGTTTTCCCCAATCGTAGGCTTTATCTCTGTGTACAATAGCAGAGAGTGCATCTACTGGCTCATTATTCAATAGTACATCTAGTTTTACCAAATTAGACTGTCTAAAACCAATTAATTCGTAATCTAAAGAAGCATATCCTTTTTTTTTTTTTTTTAGTTTATCGAAGAAGTCAAACACAATTTCTGCTAGTGGCAACTCAAATTGAAGTTCTACTCGGTCAGAAGTCAAATACACTTGATTTTTAATCTGTCCTCTTTTATCCATACATAATGAAATAACAGGACCTACAAAATCTGCTTTTGTAATAATCTGTGCTGAAATAAACGGCTCTTCTACATGAGAGATCTCATTTGCTGTAGGCATTTCAGAAGGAGCGTTCACTGTAATTATTTCACCCTTATTACCAACAGCATGAAACTGTACGGAAGGTACCGTAGTAATCACTGTCATATTAAACTCACGCTCTAATCGCTCTTGGATAATTTCCATGTGTAGCATTCCTAAGAACCCACAACGGAATCCAAAACCTAGTGCTGCTGATGTCTCTGGTTCCCAAACTAAAGATGCATCATTCAATTGAAGCTTATCCATAGACTCACGGAGTTCTTCAAAGTCTGTAGTATCTACTGGATAAATACCTGCAAAAACCATTGGCTTTACATCCTCAAATCCTTCGATAGATTCTTGAGTAGGATTTTCTACTGAAGTGATGGTATCTCCTACCTTTACTTCTTTAGCATTTTTAATTCCTGAAATCAGATACCCTACATCACCTGTATGGATAGTTTCTCTTTCTTCTTGATTTAATCGAAGCACGCCAATTTCATCTGCATGGTATTCATTTTCAGTCGCAATGAACTTGATATGCTCTCTTTTGGTGATCTTTCCATTCAATACTCTAAAGTAAACTTCTATTCCTCTAAATGGATTAAATACAGAGTCAAAAACTAGTGCTTGAAGCGGAGCTTCTGGATCACCACTAGGAGCTGGGATACGGTTTACTATTCCTCGTAAAATATCTGGTACGCCTATCCCTTCTTTTCCACTGGCGTGAATAATGTCTTCCTTTGCACAACCTAATAAATCAATCACCTGATCCGACACTTCATCAGGCATAGCACCTGGGAGATCTATTTTATTTAAAACAGGGATGATTTCTAAATCATTTTCTAATGCTAAATATAAGTTCGAAATGGTCTGTGCCTCGATTCCTTGAGAAGCATCTACAATTAATAAAGCTCCTTCACAAGCGGCAATGGAACGAGATACTTCATACGAAAAATCTACGTGTCCCGGTGTATCGATAAGGTTTAACACATATTGCTCTCCATCCAATTCATAATCCATTTGAATGGCATGACTCTTTATCGTAATTCCACGCTCCCGCTCTAAATCCATCGTATCTAAGAGCTGGTTTTGCATTTCACGGTCACTTACCGTTTGGGTAAATTCTAGCAAACGATCGGCTAGTGTACTCTTCCCATGATCAATGTGGGCAATAATGCAAAAATTACGGATGTGCTTCATGTATTTTAATTTAGCAATTAGCTTCTAGCTGTTAGCCATTAGTATTTTTTAATGTCTCTTTATCTCTTGATAAGAAAAAGACAGTTTCAAAGGTAGCCATTATTACTAAAAAATAATTGTTCTCTAAGCTAAATTAAGCGGATTTGTTTGATAACTTTAATACTTCTTTTTCGTTTAATACTATATGGGGCAAAACTTTAGAAAAAAGTTACGCAAAATAAGCCGGTTTTTTCCGGTACAACTGATTCTTCTACATTTGAAGAGGAACCAGTTATTGCTTTCTTTTTGGTTGCTCTTATTTGCTATTATCACTCAAAATTTTGGTGTAAACATTGGCGTTCCTTACCTTTTCTTAGACCCTGAATACCTACATAAATTATCATTTAGTAGTATGTTAATTACTGGGGTAGCTTTTGGTGTTTTCTCCATGTCGTTTTTCATATCTACTTATATTCTAGATAGCAAACGGTTTAATTTCCTAGGAACGATAAGATATCCTTTTTTGAATTTTTGTTTAAACGACAGCATTATTCCTATTCTGTTTTGTATTGTCTATTTTATTAGTTTTTTTCTATTTCAACAAGAGAGAGGTACATCCTCTATCTTAGCAATAGCCTGGGACCTTACTGGTTTTATGCTTGGAGTAGTTTTTTTTATTACGTTTATCTTTTACTATTTCCGTTTCACGTTTAAATTTTTCTTTAAAGACTTTGTAGATAACGTGGATGAAAAGTTGAGAAAGAAGACAATCAGCAGAGTGAATATTATGCAAAATATTCGACGTTCTAGATCGAGTAAATTCAATATTGATCACTACCTAAACCTACGATTTAAAATCACTCGTATTGACCCTCATGCTAATTATGACAAAGATAGGATTTTAAAGGTAATCGATCAGCATCATTTAAACGCTCTTTCTGTAGAAGTCATCATTTTCATACTCATAATCGTTGTCGGTTTATTCCGAGATAGTCCTTATTTTCAGATTCCTGCTGCTGCTAGTGGGTTACTTTTTCTTTCTTTTTTAACCATGTTCATTAGTGCCTTGAAGTTCTGGCTAAAAAAATGGTCTACTTTAGGTTTCATAGGTTTACTACTCATCTTAAATTATGCTGTTGCTAATGACTGGATAGACAGCACCTACCCTGCATTTGGAATAAACTATGGTGCTAAAAAAGCTCCTTACTCACTAAATTCATTAGATTCATTAAGCTCTCAAAAGAACAGAGGTCAAGATTATGCACACACAATTAGTGTTTTAGAAAATTGGAAGGCTAAATTCCCTGCGAATGAAAAGCCAAAAATGGTATTTTTATGTTCTAGTGGTGGTGGGCAACGTTCTTCTAACTGGTCTATGCGTACCTTGCAGTACACAGATAGTATTTTACATGGTCAACTATTTAAGCATACTTTTTTAATAACTGGCGCTTCAGGAGGCTTAATAGGAAACTGCTACTACAGAGATCTTTACCTACAAAAACAGTTGGGTAATTTAAAAACATCAACTTACGAAGATCAGTATTTCTACAATATGGGAAAAGACATGTTAAACCCCATGATTTTTTCTCTTGTAGTAAACGACATTTTCTTACGTTTTAAACGATTCGAACACAATGGTTATCAATATAAAAAAGGTCGTGGGTATGCCTTCGAAAGACAGCTGGATGAAAACATGGGAGGAGTAACTTTAGATAAGATCATGGACTATAAGAAATACGAAGACAAAGCTCAAATCCCTATGCTAATCATGTCTCCTGTTATTATTAATGACGCTCGTAAACTGTATTTGTCCGCTCAACCAGTTTCTTACATGAATACTGCTGCCCCTTCACAGGAAATAGCTGTAAGAAAACAAGGGGTAGAATTCATGCGTTTATTCAAAGAACAAGGGAGTGCCGACTTAAGTATGCTTAGTGCTTTACGAATGAGTGCTACTTTCCCTTATGTAACACCGAATGTTACCTTACCAAGTACACCGCAGATTGAAATAATGGATGCTGGACTATCTGACAACTATGGAATTCAAGATGCGCTGAAGTTCTTGGCTGTATTTAAAGGTTGGATAGAAGAGAATACGAGTGGCGTAGTTTTTATGAGTGTCCGTGATAGTGAACTAAACCCTGAAACACATAAAAACAAAAAGAATTCTATTGTCAGTAAATTTTTTACGCCTGTCGGCAGCTTATACAAAATATGGGGCGATTTACAGGACTTCACTAATAATACTTATTTAGAACGTGCTACCCAATGGTTTGATGGTCCTATCGATTTAGTTTCTTTTCAGTATGAACCTAAATTCAAAGGTGAAGAGAAAGCAGCACTTAGTTGGCACCTGACTGGAAAAGAAAAAGAAAGTGTGAAAAATGCTATTTTTACGCCTACCAATCAACAATCTGTAAAGAGATTAGTTGAACTAGTTAAGAAAGGAGATTAACCCTTTTTTCAACAAGAAAAGAAAATGAAAGCTGCCACAGTAAAAGAGTTGAAACAAGAACTAAAACACTGTTCACAAGAAGAGCTAGTAGGACTATGTTTAAAGCTTTCTAAATTCAAAAAAGATAACAAAGAACTACTTACCTACCTACTCTACGAAGCGTCTAATGAAGAAGAGTATATAGCCAGCGTAAAACAACACATTGAAGATGAGTTTGAAGAAATAAACACGTCAAACTACTATTTAATTAACAAAAGTAGCCGTAAAATATTACGATCAGTAAAAAAGTACATCCGTTATTCACAAAAGAAAGAAACTGAAGTAGAACTATTGATCTCTTTTTGTACTGCATTAGGTAATGTAAAACCTTCTTTTAATAGAAGTACTAAATTGACAAGCCTTTACCAAGGTCAGTTGGCTATGGCTAGAAAAGCTATTGAAAAGTTACACGAAGATTTACAGTATGATTACGAAGAAATGATTAACGAAATCTAAATTTCCATAACCTTTTTCTCTACCACACCAAATACCTTATCTTCCCAAATTAATCACTCGTTACGCTACGCTAAACGAGCGCCATCAGAT
>JBGCEI010000163.1:0-24808 GCA_045106295.1 Cyclobacteriaceae bacterium | reverse complement strand
AAAAAAAAAATAGTAAAAGACTCCTTAGATAACATATCAAATATTGAATTACTTGCTCCTCTCCCGTACGATGAATTAATATATATTATGAATACATCTCATATCATACTGACAGACTCTGGAGGTATCCAAGAAGAAGCTCCTACATTAAATGTTCCAGTAATTGTTATGAGAGAAAAAACAGAACGTATGGAAGGTATAGAAAGAGGGTGTGCCATTCTAGCAGGTACGCAAACGAAATCAATAAGCTCCAAATTCTCTAAAATAATGGATAATGAGTCGCTCTATAATAAAATGGCATCTACAAAAAACCCATACGGTGAAGGTAATTCATCTGAAAAAATAATCTCTATTTTAGAAGACCAACTACCTAATATGTAATAATGCATAAAAAGAGAATCTTTATTTTTGCCTATTACAGCTATAATGACCCTGTTTTTCAGAGCGCTGTTCTACCCTACTTTCTGAATTTTCCTGAAAAAGAATTATATCAATTTATCCTATTAACTTTTGAACAAAAAAAATTCAGCTTATCAACTAATGAAAGAAAAGAGGTTGAAAAAAAATTATTAAATCATAATATCGTATGGCACAGAACTAAATGGCATTCAGGTCAACTCAAAATAATTAAGAAGGCTTTTGATCTAAGTTGGGGTATTATTTATTCCTTGTATTTAGTATTAAAGAATAAAGCTCAAATTGTTTATTCAGAAGGTTTTCCAGGCGCTATAATTTCTCATTTTATTACAAGAATCACTAGACGAAAACACATTATTCATACTTTTGAGCCACATACTGACTATATGATAGAATCAGGTATCTGGAAAGCTAAAAGTTGGGAAGCAGTCTTACTTAATAAATATGAAAAGAAGGTCGCATTAAGTGCTGATTTGATTATGACGGCAACTGAGGCATACAAAAAAAAAATAGTGAATTGGGGATTAAATCAAGAGAAAATAATGATAGTCCCTTCTTGTGTAGATACTTCTCTTTTTCAATATAATTCTAATGATAGAAAAGAAATAAGAAACCGACTCAACATAAACGATAATGATATAATTATTACTTACTTAGGCAAGTTTGGTGGTATGTATACAGAAAAAGAATTCTTTGACTTTGCTAATAGCTGTGTGAGTAATCATCCTGCTATTAAATTTCATTTTTGGATATTTACAAGTCATTCACTTGATGTAATAAAAGGGTGGATTTCTAACTATGACAATATCACGGAAAAGCATTTTTTAATAAATAAATTAACCAGAGAAGAAGTACCAAAGTATCTATCAGCATCAGATGTTGGGTTTGTGGGGGTTAAACAGTATCCATCAAAGAGATTTTGTTCACCAATAAAAGATGGTGAATATTGGTCATGTGGTTTACCTATATTAATCCCTGAAAATATATCAGACGATTTTGTATTTACTAAAGAAAACGAGCTTGGAATAGTAATTAAAAAGCTTGAAGAAAAAGAATATGTAAAAAGTATTCAAGAATTTATTGAAAAAAAAGATATTTTTTCAAAAGAGAAAATCAGAAATTTTATACTATCAAATCGTGACATTAGGAACTTTCAAAAGAAATATCATGAGGTATTCTCTAAGTATTTTATCTCACAATGATAGCATACGAAAACTTACAAAAATTCAATGAGCCTTTTATGGCTGAGTTTAAGAAGGCGTATTCTACTGTTATTGCTTCAGGAAATTTTATACTTGGAGAACAAGTGAATCAATTTGAGAAAGAATTTGCTGCTTACTGTGGCACCTCTGAATGTGTAGGAGTAGGATCAGGACTAGATGCATTAACACTAGCATTACTATCTTTAGAGCTAGATAAAGGAGATGAAGTGATAGTTCCTGCTAATACATTTATTGCTACCATATTAGCTATTGTTAACGCTAGTTTAAAACCTATTCTTTGTCCTCCAAGCTTAGCTGATTACACGATTGATTCTACTAAAATAGAGTCTCTTATTACACCAAAAACAAAAGTAATATTGATGGTTCATCTTTATGGAAAACCTTGTGATATGGATCCAATTCAAGTTATTGCTAAAAAACATAACTTAAAACTAATTGAAGACTGTTCACAAGCACATGGCGCCACGTATAAGAATAAAAAAGTAGGGGCTTTAGGAGATATTGGAGCATTTAGTTTTTACCCTACAAAGAACTTAGGTGCTTTGGGAGATGCTGGAGCTGTAACTACTAATGATGTAGCATTAGCTGAAAGAATAAGAATACTCCGAAACTATGGTTCGGAAAAGAAATACTACAACTCATTAATTGGTATTAACTCCAGGTTAGATGAAATACAAGCAGCCTTTTTACGAGTGAAGCTACCTCATTTGGATAAGATCAATTCACACAAACGTTTTCTAGCATCAGTTTATGATACTACATTATCAGAAAACGTAATAAAACCTATTTCACAACAAGAAAACGGTGTGTATCATGTATATAATATCTTAACAGAAAATCGTAATGAGTTAAAAGAGTACTTAGCCTCAAAAAACATACAAACAGAAATACATTACCCAATAGTACCTCATCAGCAAGAAGGATATAAAGAGATTTTAAAAGGACAACAATGTGATATCTCAGAACGTATACATGAACAAACACTTAGCTTACCTATTTCTTTCTTCCATACAGAAAGAGAGATACTAACTGTAAGCAATGAAATAAATATTTTCTACAAATAAACTATTTTTTGCTCTCCACTCCAATACTATATCTCGCCTACAACAGATCCGACTTCACTAAGCAGTCTTTCTCTTGCATACGAAAGATAAAGCCTAAAAAACTATACCTAGCAGTAGATGGCCCCAAGGATGAGAAAGATCGTTTAGAGATAGAAAAGGTAAAGGTTATTCTTACTACAATAGACTGGAAATGTGAGGTTAAAACACTTTACAGAGACAATAATTTAGGCTGTGGAAAAGCCGTATCAGAAGCAATTAGTTGGTTTTTCGAGCATGAAGAAAAAGGAGTAATTCTAGAGGATGATTGTATTCCAACAACTTCTTTTTTTACGTTTTGTGAAGAGATGTTATCTCGCTATGAAGATAATGAACAGGTCATGCATATCGCTGGTAGTAGTTTTATTGATACTAAAACAGATCACTCATATGTTTACTCTACCTATTCGTTAATTTGGGGTTGGGCGACATGGAGAAGCGCTTGGAAAAGATATAGTTTTAAAAATACTAATCTTAGAATTATCGACCAGCACAACCAGTTATCTGATTCAGAAAAACTTTTTTTCAAAGATAAAGCAATCTCAGTTCGAACAATTGATACCTGGGACTATCAATGGCAATTGAGTATTTGGAAGCACAATGGAGTATGTATTATCCCAAATCAAAATTTAGTGAGTAATATTGGGTTTGATGAAAGGGCTTCACATACTATTGACCCTTTATCCTTAAATGCTTTCAAACCCACAGTTGAATTAAGACCTATAAAACACCCAGAAAGAGTTTCAATCAATAGAAAATACGATAAATTATTATTCGATACTTATCACAGAGAAAAGGGAACAATCATTCGTCAGCTAAAAAATAAATTGATCAAATGGTTCCCCTCTATTTATCGGTTAATGAAATAAAAAAATTACTCTATTTCTATTTCAACATCATCGGTAGTTGGGTGACCTACACAGGTCAACACAAATCCGTTATCTACTTCTTGGTCAGTAAGAGCCATATTGTCTCTCATCTCTAATTTACCTTGAATTAGTTTACCCATACAAGCCGTACACAGCCCTCCTTGACAAGAAAATGGAAGTTCTACACCTTCGTCTAATGCTGCTTGTAAAACGGTAGTTCCTGGCTTTACATTGAAATCATAGTTTTGTCCTTGGTATTTGACTTTTACTTTCTTGGCTTCAGCAGGTAGGCCTTTCAATTCAGTAGATGCAGCAGCTACAAAACTTTCTTTCTTGATGGTTTCTTTAGGGAAAGACATATTAATCAATGTTTTTTCTGCTACATCCATCATTCCAGTAGGACCACAGATAAAGAAAGAAGTAGAACCTGACTTGTCGATATTCAATCCAGTAATCAATTCGTTTAATTTATCTTCTGATAAAAGAACGGTCTTCTTACCTATACCTAATTTTCTTTTTTTGACATTATCACTATCTAAATGGTGTACAACATTCAGTCTCTCTCTATAGGTAGCTTCCAGTTCTTTAATTCGATCAGCAAAGATGATAGACTCTTTGTCTTTATTGACATATATTAAACTTACTTTACTAGAAGAAGAATCTTTCAGAGTAGTTTTTAGAATGGACAACAAAGGAGTAATCCCACTCCCACCACCTAATAACACGATATGATCAGCCTTGTTAGATTCCAAAGTGAACGTACCCATAGGTTCTAAAATGCGAACTTTATCACCTGCTTTTACATGATCATTTACATGGTTAGACACTAGTCCTTTATTTACTCTCTTAACAGCTACTGCTGGAAATTCATCTACAAGAGGAGATGAACATAAAGAATAGGCTCTTCTTTCTTCTTTCCCCTTTATATCAAAAATAAGAGTCAAAAACTGACCTGGCTCATAATCCATTTTTGTACTAGGTTGTTCAAAATGAACTGAAACAGCATCTTTTGTTTCTTTAATAACTTCTTTAACAACGAGTTCTATCGGCTCCATGTATTCTCTTTTTCTTTCAAACAAAAATAACCAAGAAAGGTTATAAAATTCAATCTTTTTCTACCAAGTTATTTTCTCTTCTTACACTTCTATACTAGCTGAAAAAACTAGTTTAGCCGGACCATTGAGCCATACATTATGGAAAGCAGTATCATTTCTTTCAAAAGACACAGAAAGCTCTCCTCCTTTCGTATAAATAGGTACTGGAGAAGAATAACCTTTTAATGAGGATAAGAGCGCACAGGCTGTAACACCTGTACCGCAGGAGTAGGTTTCGTCCTCTACTCCTCTTTCGTAGGTACGAACTTTAATTCCTCCATCTGTAATAGTAACAAAATTCACATTTGTACCTGCTATTGGTTCATACCTTGTACTATTGCGGATCTCTCTTCCTTTTGCTACAATAGGATAATTCATTACATCTTCTACAAAGTCTACATGATGAGGTGAACCTGTATCTAAAAAATCATGAGCATCTTTCCCTTCTACGAAAGGAACATCTATCATTTGTAGGTGAATGACATCAGGAGTCACTTTTGCTTTATGTTCTCCATCTATTGCTAAGAACGTAGCCTCATCTCCAATCACTCCCAAATCGTGTGCAAATCGGACGATACATCGCCCTCCATTGCCACACATGGTACTCTGATTTCCATCTGAGTTATAGTAGACCATCTCAAAATCGTATGAAGTATGGTTTTGTAATAAAATCAACCCATCTGCACCTACTCCGAACCTTCTACTGCAAATAAAGGCTACTTGATCAGTTGTTAAAGCACTGTACTCTCCAGCTCTATTATCCAACATAACAAAGTCATTTCCTGTAGCTTGATATTTCCTAAAGTCTACTCTCATATCATTAAGATTTTTAGATTGTTAGATCTTAAGACTACTAGAAGATAACCTGTATTATCTTAGTTTCAGAGTTTAGAATACTGAAAAGTAAAGCCTAGGATTTAACTTTTCTTATCATCTAAATATCTTAGAGTCTAATAGTCTCAAGTATTGGCATAAAAAAAGCCTCAAGTTAACTTGAGGCTTTCAATCTTTTTAAAAACAAACTCGAATTAAGCTCTCTTTTCTTTAATTCTAGCTGCTTTTCCTTTAGCATCTCTCAAGTAGAATAGTCTAGCTCTTCTAACTTTTCCTTGTCTTAATAATTCAATTTTTTCAATGCTTGGAGAATTTACAGGGAAAATTCTTTCTACTGCAATACCTGCAGATATTTTTCTTACCGTAAATGTTTCATTGTTACCAGAGTTTCTTCTTTGCAAAACAACTCCTTGAAACTGCTGAATACGTTCTTTAGCACCCTCTTTAATCTTTACGTGAAGGTTTACAGTGTCTCCTGGTTTGAAATCAGGTAAAGAAGCTACTTTCTCTTTGTACTCTTCTTCAAATATTTTTAATAGTTCACTACTCATGACTCTTTCGCTAATTGGATTGCAAATGTAATACTTTCTAGTTTAAATAAAAAACTATTCTAACAAATCTCCTCTTCTTATCCGTGTTCTTTCCAATGCTTTTTCTTCTCTCCAAGTTCTTATTTTTTCTTCATGACCAGAGAGCAATACCTCAGGTACTTTCCAACCATTATAATCTGCCGGTCGTGTATAGACAGGAGGGGCTAATAAATCGTCTTGGAAAGAATCGGTAAGAGCAGACGTTTCATTGGATAATACAGAAGGAACTAATCGAATAATAGCATCTGCTACTACAGCAGCAGCTAACTCACCACCCGAAATCACATAATCACCAATACTAATCTCATGTGTAATTAAATGTTCTCGTATCCGTTCATCTACCCCTTTGTAATGCCCACATAAAATGATGATATTTTTCATGAGAGAAAACTTATTTGCTCTATGCTGATCAAATCGTTCTCCATCTGGCGTCATGTACATAACAGCGTCATACTTTCGCTCAGCTTGCAATTTCTTAATACAATCGTGAATAGGTTCAATCGTCATTACCATTCCTGCACCACCGCCAAACTGATAATCATCTACTCGGTTGTGTTTGTCTTTCGAGTAATGCCTTATGTCGTGCAATATTACTTCTGCCAGACCTTTGTCTTGTGCCCGTTTCATAATGGAATGATCGAACGGACTTTCTAATAGTCTAGGCAAACAACTAATAATATCAATCCTCATCATGATCGACTGGTTTATCTTCTTTTTCTGTGTACACATCGATCAACCCTTCTGGAAGATTGACGTATAATACGTTTGTTTTATGATTCACCTCTCCAACTACTCCTTCTTGTATGGGAATTAAGACTTCTTCACCTAAATACTCCATAGCAATCAGGTCATTACCCGTTAGCGTGTAAACAGCATCTACTTTCCCTAATATACCTTGTTGTTTATCCTCTATGGTGTAACCAACTATTTCATGGTAATAAAACTGGTCTTTAGCAAGGGTAGGTAATTGATCTAAAGGCAGGTATAACTTCAACTTACGGAAGTCTTCGGCTTGCTCTATGGTAGTAATATCTTCTAAGCGGATAATTGTTCGCCCTTTTGCTTCTACTTTTATTTCTTCAATAAAATAAGGTATTAGATCACCTCCTCTGGCTACTAATACAGTTTCTAAGTTATCGTAATACGAAGGATCATCAGACTCTATAATGGCTGTGAGCGCACCTTTTAAACCGTGTGGTTTTTCTAACCGCCCTAACTCAAAACAATTTGCTATATCCATAATCCGATCCGTGTTAAACAAAAAAAGCACCTCGAATGAGGTGCTTTTTTTTACTATTTACATATTTTTCCTTACTCAGCTTTTTCAGCAGCTTCAGCTTTTGGCTCTTCAGCAGTTTCTTCTGCTTTAGGAGCTTCTTCTGTTGCTTCTGCAGCAGGCTCTTCGGTTGCAGCTTCAGCAGCGGCAGCTTCTTCTTGTGCTTTCGCTTCTGCTTCGGCAGCAGCTAATGCTGCAGCTTCTTGCTCTGCTAATGCTTTGTCAGCTTCTTCTCTTTTCTTGATTTCAGCGTCTAATTTTGCTTTCGCTTCAGCATCTTGTTTTTTCTTGATGTCTCCAACTAATGCTGCAGTAGAAGCGTCTTTGTCTTTCAACCAAGCTTCGTATTTTTTATCAGCATCTTCTTGCTTTACAGCACCTTTGATTACACCTAGTTGTAAATGCTTTCTGATCATCACACCTCTCTTAGAAAGGATAGAGCGTGCAGTATCTGTAGGTTGTGCACCTTTCATTACCCAGTCAAATGCTTTTTCTTCGTCTAAAACGATAGCTGCTGGATCAATATTAGGATTATAAGTACCTAATTTCTCAATAAATTTACCATCACGTGGCGCACGAGAATCCGCTACTACGATATCGTATATAGCTAATCTTTTTCTTCCTCTTCTCGCTAATCTTATTTTCGTTGACATATTATTATTCTATTAAAATGTTCTATTGTGGAACACGTCCACCCGAACCGGGATGCAAATTTAGGTATTAAAAATAAATTTACCACCTTATCTGCAGAATTATTTACCAATTACTGTATCATTGCAACGGAGAAGGCTTTCTTTTCATCCTGTTTAAGACTACTTAAACTCCCTGCCTGCCGTAAGACACGGTAAAAAAACAAATTTCAAATTCCAAACTTCATTTCTTATTCAGAATCTAAATATTTAAAGGCCTTACATAATTATGCGTAAAGGGTAAAACGGCACCAACTTTGGTACCCTCCCCAAAAACAAAAATTTCGATGAATTAGTCGATTAAATTCAAGTTTAACCTTTTTATCTTAATTCAATTAAAGTTACTTTGCCATGAAACTAACTACAAAACTAAACTTTATGAAACAAATTATTTTCTTGTCCTTTTTATATTTAATCAATTTATCTACATATGCACAATCTACCAAATACCTTATTGAATACTCAGAGCACCTACACCAGCAAGGGAAATATCAGAAATCCATTAAATTATTAGCTGAAAAGATACCCTATAATCTAAAAGATAGTAAACTACTATACGGTCTAAAGAACATACACGATAAGACTAATAGCCTTTTTGATGAAAAATTAAAAACGAATCAAAAGAAATTAGACATCCTTAATGATGGTCAAAAAACAATTGATGATCAAGTAACTTCTTATACAATTTTAAAAGAAAGTGAACAAGTTTGTAAAGATGGGCAAGCCTTAAATAAACAAATCAAAAACCTACCTCCTCTTTTCGTTAAAAAAGAAGAAATTAAACTTAATATTCATGACTATGAGATAGCGCTTTTGAAAATAAAAAGACAGCGAAAAAAGACAGCAAACTTTCTAGCTGAACACTATTATCAGTTAGGATTAGAGCAATCAGGAGATGGTACAGACTATAATAATTGTAAAAAAGCAAAGGAATCTTTTCAAAAATCCCTCTCATACATACCTGACTACAAAGACGTTACAACAAAAATAAATTTATGTAACAATACTATTACCAAACGAATTGCCGTATTTAAATTCGTAAATAGCCCTAACGTTACTTGTGAACAAAATTTCCTAGATGCGTTATCTTCTGGCATAATCTCAAACCTTTTTGACGCTGAAGACACAAAAGTAATTGCACGAGAAGAAATAGATAAAATATACAAAGAACAAAAATTAGCCTTATCTGGCTTATTAGACGAAGAGACAGTAGTAGAAGCAGGAAAGCTTCTTGGTGCTCAGTATATCCTAAGTGGCACTACAACAAATTATACAGTATTTGATGCTAATAAGAATACAGAAAGCCGATTAATGGCAAAGATTACTACAAATAATAAACGAGAGGTTGAAGTGGCAGCTTCCTATCAACTATTAGATGTTGAGACAGGGAAAGTAGTGTACTCAAATCACAAGGTAGGACATCATAAATTACAAGGAATTGCAAATACAATGGATGTGAAAAGTGTCACGCTTAATGCAATAAAAAAGCTATCAAACAGCATCAGCATTGACTTAAGAGAAAAACTAAATAAAATGTAAATAAGAAATCAATCCTCATTTACATTTTATCAATTCCTTAAATAAGTTATTTTGTTTTTTTAAGGTATTGCTTTATTCTTCTAGGGAGTTCTTTATCTAAATCAACATATAATCTTTCAACTGCCTCTTCACAAAGTGGTTGAATTTTTGATGCTTGCAATGCTGCTCCACCTAAAGCAAACTTAAACGTCTTTTTAGATTTAGCTGCTTCTTTAAATTTAAAAATAACTTTATCTGTTAACCTATCATATACCCTAAACCATAGGTATGTTTTAACAAACCCGATACCAAAACCTGCCATTTGTATTTTCTTTTCTAATTCAAAAGATAACCAAGCGGAAGCAACAGCATCGGCATTATCAGCGAAAATAGTTTTCATATCATTGATCGCCTTATTTTTCTTACCTTTCCCTAACACATTAGGAATATATTTATACCCTTGTGGAACTTCAACCTTCATATGATCTAACACAAAATTTTTCACTCCACTCTTATCAGTATCTTTATAAGAATCCACATCAGCATTAAAATCCTGGTAATTTTTATATTCTTCATTTTCAATTACTAATTTTTCATCTAGTATTGTAAATGGAAGTTGCTCCGCATAATCATTGATGAATTTATCTTTAAACTTTTCCGAAATAGGCTTCAAATTGAATAAAGAGTCACCCGAAAGTAAAGATAATGCTTGTTGAATACCCGCACCAAAATCTCCAGATCCAATATATTTATCTGAATAAATAGAAACGATAGCTACCTTCCTTTCTGAATTTTGAGCTATTACTACTGTTGCAAATGCTAAAAGCATGCTTATGGAAAAAATATGTTTTTTCATTTTTTTATAATTTAATTTAAAAGTATATTCAAAAGTAGCCTGATTATCTATCTCTACAAAGCTTTTCAGGACAAATCAGACACACTTTTCAGAACAGTATACTTAAAGGATAGAAACATCGTACCTGTCGTCAGACAAGGTTACTCCGTAGCATAGCGAGGAGTATAATATATAGCCTGACCCCAGCCTGCCGGCAGGCACGGCGAAGAGGGATTCCCTAAATCAATTTATATTTCCATTTGGCTAATACGGTTTGAAAGCTTGCTCTAAAGACAAAGAAAACGAATAAGGCCAGCCACAGTGCATGGTTCCCAAAATTATCTCTCAATGAAAAGTAAGTTGAAAAGAAGAGAATAGCTCCGATACCTACAATAAGGATCAGAATTCTAGTTTTAGTAATACCAATAAATACACCGTCCCACAGAAAAGGAATAGCACAAACGACGGGAAGAGCATAGAGCCATGACAGATATTCTTTTGCTACAACAACAATTTCTTGTTTGTTTGTCATGATAGACAAAATTGAGTTCCCAAAAAGAACGTACACCATAGAAAACAGAAGTCCAGAGGCAATACACCATACCAGTAAATAATGGATACTTTTTTTTAACAGTAAGGTATTTCCCTCCCCTATATATGCTCCGGTGAGAGATTCTGCTACAAGCGCAAAACCATCTACAGAGAAGGTCATAAATAAAAACATTTCTATGAGCAATAGATTAGCGGCTGCTATGTCGATATGATCTTGTGTGTACTGCACTCGAAAGAAGGTGAATACGGTCATCATAATGAGTGAACGAAAAAAAAGATCTGTACCTACAGTAAAATAACGTTGAATTCGGGACCACTTGAAGATCTGTAACGAGAATGGAAGTTCTTTAATTCCTACGGTTTTAATGACTAAAAAAATGGATACAATTAACCCTAGGTATTGCCCCATAGCTGAACCGAGAGCTACGCCAGCAATTTCCATATTGTACACAAAAACCAATACGTAACTAAACAAGGTATTCCCTCCACTTACCAAGACAGACAGTAGCAGGGCTTTCTTGGGTTGTTGGATTCCTAAAAACCAACCTGAAATCACAAAATTAATGAGTGTGGCTGGAGCGGCAATTAATCGTAGCCCCACATACACCTCGGCATGAGGAACAACTTCTGGACTGGGTTCAATGAGTTGAATTCCTATGTTGAATAACTGGTATCTAAAAATAACGAGCAATACACCTAAAACAGCGGCTATCCCTACTCCTTGCATCAACAGCTGATTGAGTTCTTTCTGATCTTTACGTCCAAACAGTTGTGCGGAGAGCCCTGTGGTTGCCATCCGAAGAATAATCAACGATCCGTAGAGGTAAATAAAAACGGACCCTCCTACACTAACAGCGGCTAAATATTCTTTTAAAGCTAAATGCCCTACAATAGAGGTATCTACAAACGATAATAACGGAATGGTTAGATTACTTAGAATATTAGGAATGGCTAACTTAAGAATGGTTTTGTTCATTTTTAATATTAAGTAGCTAGTATCTAATATGCTAGAGACTAGTAGTCAGAAGCTAACAGCTCAAAAAAAAGCAAGTCTATAAGCCGGATCCTGTACATCCCTAAGAATGTCCTTGTCATTTATCTAGTTACCATGTCACCATAGCACTCATACAATCTACCCTCCTCACCTACCGAAAAACTCAGCGAGCAACTAAGAGAGCTTACGCTCTGGCAAGGTTTATTTGATCTTTCAACCCATGAGGTTTATCCAGCTACTTACATTACTGCAAATACTGGTAGGCTCTTACCCTACCTTTTCACCCTTACCTCTACACGTAGAGGCGGTTATTTTCTGCGACACTATCTGTATTCACTTTCGTGAACCCTTCCCGTTAGGAAGCATGGTACTCTGTGCTGCCCGGACTTTCCTCCCCAAGTAAACTTGGAGCGACAAGGCGACTTGCTTACCACAAAGGTCGATGTATTTTTAGTGACTTCCTAGTATAAGCTATCTATGAAATAACTATTTAGTTTAGGAAATGTCTTATTCTTAAAAAAGGATATTTCAGCAGTAAACTAATCGAGATCCCCGATTGCTCGGGAATGACGACAAGGTTTATTCTAATATGACAAAAGCTATAGAGTAGTCTTTCTCGTGAGAGATACTTAAATGAACTTGAGTGATTCCTGCTTCTTTGGCAATCTCTTTGGTTTCACCTGATAGCGAAATAACAGGAGCTCTGCTTTCACTATGTTGAATTTCAATTTCAGTAAAAGAAACTCCTTTTGCATAGCCTGTTCCTAATGCTTTCATAAACGCTTCTTTTGCTGCATAGCGTGCTGCTAAGCTTTCATGGGCGGTTGTCTTTTTTGATTTACAGTAAACTATTTCATTTTCTGTAAATAGCTTTTTGGTAAAACGACTGTCTTCTACTTTATTTCTAAAGCGTTCATTTTCTACTATGTCGGTTCCTATTCCTTTGAGCATGGGATTGTAAAAGTAATGAAGTTTAATTACATACTTCCCATTCTCACCATTGTTACGTATCTTTGAGTTTATGAAGATACCCGAAATCAGTGTTTCCACTACCTTCTCTTTAGAGCTTAAAAAAAGAATCCAGCAAGAAATCAGCTCTCTTTCTACTACAAACGGAGGTTACCGTTTATTTTTAAAGAGCCTATTTTATCTTTCTTTGGTTGTAGCAGCTTATGTATTCTCTTTTATTGTCCCTCATTCTACAGAAGCGCTGTGTTTATCAGCAGCAGCTTTAGGAACAGTAGTTGCCCTATCAGGAATAAACATTACGCATGATGGCGTTCATGAAACCTTTTCAAATCACAAATTCTTAAATCATTGTGCTAGCTTCTTATTAAATGTATTGGGTGCTAGTTCTCTTTTCTGGAAAACGAATCATACAGTAAGCCACCATAATTTTACTAACGTAAACGAAAAAGACGCCGACTTAGATCAGGGAATATTACTTCGGTTACATCCAGAACAGAAGAAAATGAAGTTTCACCGCTTTCAGTATTTGTATTTCCCTGTACTATACGGTTTATCTTATATTGTATGGTCTCTAGTATTTGATTTTCAATATTATTTCGCTCTCAAAAAAAAGGACTTAGAAAAAGTAACAAGCTCTCAACATCTTATCTTCTGGATCGGTAAATTCTGTGCTATCTCTATTTTTTTAGTAACTCCTATTTATGTCTTAGGCTTTGGATTAGGAATCTTGTTCTATGTGATATTTGGTGTATTTTGTGGTCTTACACTCAGTTTAGTATTTCAGTTAGCCCATATCACCGAAGGAGTTACCTTTCATGAAAATGACGACAACAGAAAAGAAAATTGGTTTGTAAATCAAATCAAGACCACTGCTAATTTTTCAATTAAAAGTAAGTTTGTTCATTTCTTGTTTGGAGGACTTAACTTCCAGATTGAACACCATTTATTTCCAAAAATAAGTCATATTCATTATCCTAGATTGAGTAAAGTTGTGCGTGATACGTGTAAAGAATTTGAAATTCCCTACGTTTCTTATCCGAGTGTATTTTCAGCATTCCGATCTCACGTATTGCAATTGAAAAAATTGGGAGTTTGTTAGAACAACTCTAAGATTAGAATTCTGATTACTTTTGTAAGAGGTAATTTATATAATCTATATAACTTCTCTTTGCCTCTTCTTTAGACATTCCATTTAATCTACGCCACGTATTAAACTTGAACGTTTTTACGATATCCATTAGTTTCGGTGCTTGATCTGGTCTACTATCTCCAACAGTTGCTTGTTTGTAATAGGCATAAGCCACTAGCATATCATCACTTGTTTGCGTATCCATACCTCTAGCAACAGGTAAAATACGCTCAAACTCTTTATCTAGCGCCTCCCCTTCTAGTTGACACTTTTCGATATTACTGTAATCTTCAAAATTGATTGCCATACTTACAATTTCTAAAATAAGAACTGTTGAGTTTATGTAGAATGCAAAATAAGGACTTTAAGATTCAGATTTAACTTTTCATTGCATTTTTTAAGCTTCTAAGTAAAAAGAAAAAACGATTCAATCAATAAATCACTGAAGCAAAAATGAAAAAACATACTTAGAATAGGTATATTTAACCTAGATTATGCGTTAGAACTTCGTGATTAGGGGCTAACTATCAACCTGCCTGCCTCAGGCAAGGTAAATCAGGGAGTTTTATTGAATTCAGCATAGCACCGTTATGGTTTATTCAAAAAACGTAGCAAAGCGACTGATTTGCAGAGAGTTAGTCACCGAATAGATTTTCTATCGCATAAAACGGGTTTAAGTATCAAATCTATTTCATACAATCAAGATATGGCAATAAAAAACACATCTACTTATATTTTACTTCTAATAACCATTAACCTAGTCTACTTATTTACTTTTATTGATAAAATAGGGTTACATGGAGATGAAGCTTATTTTGGTCTTGAGGCGATAGATATAATAAAACATGGTATTTCTAAAGCTTATGGGCTTAATAAATATACTGGGATACTTCAATCATTAATTAATTCAATTTCCTTTCAAATTTGGAAGATTGACATTATCTCATTACGAATAAGCGGAATTCTATGCAACGCTATTTCACTCGTATTGATTATTAAAATATTAATAAAGAGGTTGAATAGAGTTGCTGCATTAGTTTTCCTCTTGTTATTTACTCAATCGATAATATTGATTTGTTATTCAAAAGTAGCCTGGGAGGTTTGTTCTTTTAACTTTCTATTTATCACTGTTTCATTGTTTTCAATTCATAAACTATCTAATAAAACAGTAAAAGCTAAAAATTTACTCTCATACATATTTCTTGGAGTCACGCTATTAGGCTCCTACAATCATATCCTTTTTTCGAGCATCATTTTCGCAATGTTAATTAGTATGGTATTATGGTTATTTGCAAATAAAACCACTCCATCCTTTTTATTTCTTAGATGCTTCACCCTAACTTTTATTTCTTTTTCAAATAGCGTTTTTCTATTCCTTTTCATGAATTATGCTCTAGATGAAGTGTGGAATGAATTAGGATTTATAACGTGCACTATCCCGGTCGTTCTAATAATAATAGAAATAGTTTTATTTAGAAAAGCAAAAACTCTACTAGAAGTCATATTAAAATACCCCTCTACTAAAAACAAGTTGTCTAACCTGGTGAAATTCACACTTCCTCTTCTTTTAACACTAGCTTTTATAAAAATTCACTCAGCAACATTTATGGACATTCTAGCAAATAAGGTCCTCCTTTTGCGATTATTCTCCTACCAACTACCTACACTTTTACATTTCTACTTTTCCCTTACAGCACTATTTATAATAGGCTTTACACTTTATAATTTAATCATTGATCTCTTTAAAAAAACAACTTCAATTTGGACATATTTCATTTTCACTTACTTAGGTATATTATGCCTATATACTCAGGGATTTTCAATAAGGTATTTTCATATATTAACTATTTTCACTTTTCTGTATCTTAGTCAAACGCCTATAATTAACAATAAAAAAATCAAACTATTGCTAATTTTAATCCTTACAATAAACGTTATTTTAGTTCAGTCTACTCTATGGTATATTAACCTCAATAGCCATACGAAAGTCAAAGCCCTAAAGTTTAAAATCGGCATATCCCACTATGAAACCTCTGCACACTTCCTCAATTTTTCACCTGTAATTGATTTCACTCTCAAAAACAACATTGGAATAATACATACTGACGATAAGTTTTTTATTGGAAATGTATTTGAATTTTACAAACACGTAAATCCGGAAATTAGAAAGTATAATAACTCAGCAACAATAAATTATAATTATAAAGAATTTGATTCTGGGTTTACAATCAAAGATTCTTTTTGAATTTAATATCAGTCTCTATTGATTTCAACAGGTCAATTTATTGTTGGTAATATGACCGTTGCTATTGTTTTACTTATTATCACTATTATTTCATCATTTATTTCTTGAATTCAAGTAACATTCAAAATTAGTCTTATCTATCTTAAAATGAATTTTTTTTTAACTTTATAAGGAAGTCCTAATTAAAGTCCTCAATAAGTATTCCTAGCTTTCCTTTTTTGCTATCGTCTAATGTTTGCATAATCTCTTGTTCAGTATTCATTACGAATGGTCCATAAGATACAATAGGCTCATTAATAGGTTCCCCTGAAAGCACTATAAATCGGGTGTTAGCTGTAGCAGTGACTTCTATTTCTGTTCCATCGTTGTGAAATAAGATCATGTCTTTTCCTTTTATAGAATTCCCATTTACAGTAAGTCCTCCGTCAAGTAAGTAAATAATTGTAGTATGGTTTTTCTCTACGTGTAATGTAGTGCTATCCGATTTAGACATAGTTACTCGTAATAAAAGTAAAGGAGAATAATAGGTGATATTTCCTTTTACTCCTTGATATTGACCACATACTATTTGAATAGAAGTCCCCCCTTCTGTAATAGTTGGTGTTTCCTCTTTAGAAATAGGTTTGTAGAAAGGTTCGTCCATCTTGTTTTTTGCAGGAGCATTTACCCAGAACTGGGTAAACTCCATATCGCCACCTTTTTCTGCCATAGCTTTGCTTGGACGTTCACTATGAGTGATTCCTTTTCCTGCAAACATCCATTGTGTACCACCTTCTTCTACAATGGCATTGTTACCTAATGAATCCCTATGCTGTACATCACCTTTGTACACAAAAGTCACAGGAGAAAACCCTCTGTGCGGGTGAATTCCTACACCTACATCTTCTTGTCTTTCATTTCCAGGCATCACGCTAATCCAATGGTGAATCAATAAAAAAGGGTCTGCATGTTCTATTCCTCTTGCTGGGAGAGGTTGATCTAATATATGTCCTCCCATATTTACTTTCTGAGAAGGGATTACTTGTTTGATTGTTTTTATAGCTGACATACTCCAATAATTTAGTCACGTATCAAATAAAACACTAAAAATGAGAAAGGGTTCCCTTTTGATGAATAGATTTTTTAGTACATTTATCTATGGATATTTTAATCATTAATGGACCTAATCTAAATCTTTTAGGAAAAAGAGAGAAATCGATCTACGGAGAGCAGACATTTGAATCTTTCTATGAAGAGACACTTGTTAAAAAATATGGTAAGCTATCATTGTCTTATTTTCAATCCAATCACGAAGGTGAAATACTAGATAAGATACACAAAGTAGGGTTTGATATTAATGGAATCGTTCTTAATGCAGGAGCATTTACACATACTTCTGTAGCTATAAGAGATGCCATTGCAGCTATTTCTGCACCTGTTGTGGAAGTACATATTTCTAATGTCCACCAAAGAGAAGAATTTAGACACCACAGTTACATTAGTGAAGTAAGTAAAGGAGTGATTGTTGGATTTGGTTTAAAAGGATATGAGTTAGCACTTGAAAGTTTCCTAAATTAAATGGTCTGCTTTTATCCTGGCCCAGCCAAAATATACCCATCTGTTAAGCAACATCTGAATGAGGCTTACGACAGTGGTTTATTGGAGAGGAACCATAGAAGTGCCCCTTTTGAAGCATTACTAAAAGAAACTGTTTCTTTGTTGAAGGAGAAATTAGCTGTTCCATCAGTATACAGCATTTCTTTTGTTTCGTCAGCCACAGAATGTTGGGAAATTTGCACACAGTCTTTTACAGAAGAAAAAAGTTTACACATTTACAATGGAGCATTTGGAAAGAAATGGTTCGATTACGCTAAGCGAATAAACGCATCTGCTGAACGTTTTGTGTATGACTGTCACCAATCCATTATCGAGAAGTTACCAAAAACGGATGCCGATTTAATTTGCATTACGCATAACGAAACATCCAACGGTACTCAGGTTAATTCTTATGATTTAAAAAAAGTCAGAGAAGTGTATTCCGATCAGTTGATCGCTGTAGATGCTACCTCTTCTATGGCAGGTGTTGAGTTACCGTTCGAGGAAGCGGATATTTGGTATGCTTCCGTACAAAAATGTTTTGGCTTACCAGCAGGAATGGCTGTTTTGATTTGTTCTCCAAAAGCAGTAGAACAAGCAAAGCAGATTGACGATAATCGGTTTTATAATAGTTACAATTTTATAGAAAAGAATTTCTCAAAATCTCAGACTACGCATACGCCTAATATTTTAGGAATTTATTTGTTGAATAAAGTAATGGAGGAAATTTCACCAATTACTAAAATTAGTCAGCAGTTACAAAAACAAGCAAAAGAATGGGCCGAAGTTATTCAGAAATCTTCTTTTGATTTTTTAATAGAGAATGAATCTGTACGTTCGGATACAGTACTTGCTATAAAAGGAAAGTCACTTGAACAAATAACAGACTTTATAAAACAAGCTGAACAGAACGGTTTTGTGATAGGGAAAGGGTATGGTGAGTGGAAAGAAACTACATTTAGAATAGCAAACTTCCCTGCTATTAGTGAGTTGGAAACAACCTCTTTACAGCATTTTTTTGAATCATATGGTTAATATTTTCACAGACGGATCTTCCCTCGGAAACCCTGGCCCTGGAGGTTATGGTATAGTGCTTACTTTTGGTCAGCATAGAAGAGAAATATCTCAAGGGTTCACAAAGACGACCAACAACAGAATGGAGTTGATGGCAGTTATAGTCGGTTTAGAATCGTTGACTAGAGAAGGACAGAAAGTAACCGTTTATTCGGATTCTAAATATGTAGTAGATACTGTAGATAAGGGTTGGTTGTGGAGTTGGGTAAAAAAAGGGTTTAAAGGAAAAAAAAACCCAGATCTATGGCAACGTTTTATCCCTGCTTATAAAAAGCATGATGTAAAGTTTAAATGGATTAAAGGACATGCTGGACATCCAGAAAATGAGCGTTGTGATCGTTTGGCTGTAGCTGCTGCAAACTCTGGTGATTTTTTAGTTGATGAAGGTTTTGGGTTAGTGTAAATAACTACCCGCAAATTTCAGAGAGTTCCAACCAACGTAATTCTTTTTCTTCTAGTGTGTTATTAATTTCACCCATTTTGTTTGATAACTCACTAATCTTATCGAAGTCAGTTCCTCCATTACTTAACTCCTCTTCAATCTTCTTTTTTTCTAGTTCTAAATCAGCAATCTCTTTTTCTAAAGTCTCAAATTCTATCTTTTCTTTATAAGATGCTTTTTTAACTTCTTGAGTAGCAACAGGTGTGTCTATTATTTTAGGAGCAGTATCTTTTTTGTTCTTTTTCTGTTTTTCTTCTCTAGCTACTTCTTTTTTATATTCTAGGTAATCAGTGTAGTTACCATTAAAATCCATGATCTCTCCTTGCCCTTTAAATACAAATAAGTGATCAATTAGTCGATCTGTAAAGTACCTATCGTGAGAAACAATAATCAAGCATCCGGGGAAGCTTTCTAGAAACTCTTCTAATACATTGAGAGTATCAATATCCAAATCATTAGTAGGTTCATCCAGAATTAAGAAGTTAGGGTTTCGGACTAATACTTTAAGTAGTTGTAATTTTTTACGCTCTCCACCGCTTAGTTTTTCTATGAGCGTGTATTGTTTGTCTGCTGTAAACAAAAACATTTCTAAGAACTTAGAAGCTGTAATCTGTTTTCCATCTCCTAGTGTGATGTATTCTGCAATATCCAATACCTCTTGAATTACTTTATTACTTTCGTTTAAACTTTCCGAATGTTGCGTGAAATAACCAAACTGAGTAGTTTGTCCTTTTTCTATTTCTCCTGAGTCTGGTTCTAACTGACCCGTTAATAAATTTAAAAAGGTAGATTTCCCAACTCCATTTTCTCCAACAATGGCAATTCGTTCCCCTCGTTTGAATACATAAGAAAAGTCCTTTACGAAGTCTGTTCCGTCAAACTGCTTATTTAACCCTTCTATTTCTAAAATCTTTTTCCCTTGTCTAGAAGCAGTTACTTCTATGTTCATGGTTGCTTTACTGATGTCTTGTTTTGCTTTCGCTTTTATTCCTTCAAAAGCTTCTACTCTGTATTTTGCCTTTGTTCCTCTAGCTTTAGGTTGCCTTCTTACCCATTCTAATTCTTTTTTATACAAGTTTTTAGCTTTTGTTACTTCAGTAGCTAATTGTTCTTCTCTAGCCGCTCGTTGGGTCAAGTAGTACTCGTAGTTTCCTTGATGTTTGTGAATGCTTCCATTGTTTAACTCTAGTACATTATTGGATACGTGATCCATAAAGTATCTATCGTGCGTGACCATTAAAATGGTAAAAGCAGCTGTTTTTAAATATTCTTCCAGCCATTCAATAGTGGTGACATCCAAGTGGTTAGTAGGCTCATCCAATAGTAAAAAGTCTGGTTTAGATAATAACAGTTTGGCTAAAGCTACACGTTTCTTTTGTCCTCCAGACATCGTGTCAATCACTTGTTCTAAGTCATGAACACCTAGTTTACCCATTACCTGTTCAATTTCAGAATCAAAATCCCATGCATTGAGTTCTTCCATCCGGTTAGTCAACTCTTCTAATAAGTCAGAATCCATATTAGGGTCTTCAATAGCGGCATTGTATTGAATAACAGTTTGTGCTACTGGATTATCTTCACCAAAAACGGCGTCTCTAGCTGTGGCGGATAAAGGCAAGTCAGGCTCTTGTTCTAGGTAAGCTACTTTTATTCCTTTTCGAATCACCGTTTCACCACCATCAGCGGGTAATTTGCCAGCTATGATTTTCATCAAAGTAGACTTTCCCGTTCCATTTGCACCAACAAGCGCTACTTTCTCCCCTTGGTTTAAGCCAAAATTGATGTTTTGGAACAACCAACGTTCACTAAAAGACTTGGATAATGATTCTGCAGAAAGAATGTTCATTTTTTTAGTAGTATTTAGTACAAGGTATCTAGTAGTAAGACATTAAAGTGGTGACTAGTTACAAAGCTAACAGCAATTAGTAAGAATGAGAGGAAGAGGAGAATATTATTTTTATGGAATAAATATTTTGTTGATAAAAAAAATATTTCACTTAAATAGATCAGGCTGTTTTTTAAGTATATTTGTTCTATCGAAATCACTCAACTTATATTAGAATTACTTATATCTTTAATAGGTTTATTCACCTTTTTTAGGAGTGATGAATTTCTTTCTCTTTTTTTAAAAAAAGAATTTCGATGTGGATAACTATAATAATGAATAGGGTGGTTTTTAACAAATCATCGAAAAATCAAGTAAGGACAGCGTTTTTTCTTTAAGAATCCGAATTTGAAATTATAAAATCCTGAATTTATTGTGCTATTTATTAATATTAGCACATAGTCAGAGTTCAATTATTGACTAATAATACAGACAGAATAGTTAATAAATTAAATCTAAAACCCTTACTTTTGTCTAAAACACCGTTGATGTCTAGAAAAAACATTCTTAACGAGCAGTCCATCGCAATCACTATCCAGCGTCTCTGTCATCAGCTTATTGAAAATCATACTACTTTCGAAAACTCCATTCTAATTGGTTTACAGCCAAGAGGTTCTTATTTAGCCAACCGTATCAAAGATGTATTGGAAGAGTTAGTAGGGAAAGAATTTCCTTTAGGATTATTAGATACCACTTTTCATAGAGATGATTTTAGGCGACGAGAGTTTCCTGCCGAGGCAAGTTCGACACATATTCCATTCACAATAGAAGGCAAACGAGTGATTTTGATCGATGATGTATTGTTTACAGGTCGTTCTGTACGAGCAGCAATGGATGCTATGATTACATTCGGAAGACCTGAGAAAGTAGAATTATTGACATTAATCGATAGAAAATACACAAGAGATTTACCGATAGAAGCGAATTATGTAGGGAAATACATAGATAGCTTTTTGTCGCAAAAAGTAGAGGTTTCTTGGAAAGAACACAAAGGGAAAAAAGATGCCGTGTGGCTTGTAACAAACTAAGGTATGGCTAGTCAACTGAGTACGAAACATTTATTGGGTATAAAAGATCTTTCACAAGAAGATATTCAACTCATATTCAATCATGCGGATCAGTTCAAAGAAGTAATTAATCGACCGATTAAGAAAGTCCCTTCTTTACGAGATATTACGATTGCTAATTTATTTTTTGAGAATTCTACGAGAACTAGAATGTCATTCGAACTGGCAGAAAAAAGACTATCAGCAGATATTATCAATTTTTCTTCGGCAAGCAGTTCAACTAAGAAAGGTGAAACGCTACTCGATACAGTAAATAATATCTTAGCAATGAAAGTAGATATTGTGGTGATTCGACATGGAAGTGTTGGAGTACCTCAGTTTCTGAGTCAGCATATAGATGCATCCATTGTCAATGCTGGAGACGGGACACACGAACATCCTACACAAGCTTTATTAGATACGTTTTCCATTCGTGAGAAAATGGGAGATGTGAAAGATATGAACGTTTGTATCTTTGGAGATATTACACATTCCAGAGTAGCATTATCAAATATCTTTGCTCTTCAGAAACTCGGTGCCAACGTAATGGTGTGTGGTCCTAATACTCTAATACCAAAACATATAGAAGACTTAGGGGTTAAAAAAGAATTGAATGTAGACAAGGCACTGGCTTGGTGTGATGTAGCAAATGTTCTTCGGATACAATTAGAGCGTCAGCATGATGATGTGCCTAATTTCCCTTCTTTACGAGAGTATTCGATGTATTATGGGATTAATGCAGAGAGATTAAGTAAACTAAAAAAGAAAATTACTATCCTTCACCCCGGTCCAATAAATAGAGGAGTGGAAATAACGAGTGATGTAGCTGATTCGGAACACTCTGTTATTCTACAACAAGTAGAAAATGGAGTAGCTGTCCGAATGGCTGTTTTATATCTGTTAGCCTCTCAAACCAAGTAGCATATGGTCATGGGAACGCCAGATTACCTGTTTGTGTATGGGACTTTGAGAAAAGGTTTTGATCATCAATATGCAAGATCATTAGAAAAAGAGTGTCAACACGTAGGTGTTGGTGAGACTCAAGGCATATTAATCAATATTGGAGAATATCCAGGGATATTAAAATCAGATAGTAATTCTGATACTGTAATAGGTGATGTTTATGAAGTAGAAGATGAATCTATTATTGATCTATTAGACTCCTACGAAGGGGTAAATAACCTAATAGAAGACGAGTATGTGAAAGAGATGGGAGAGGTGCTCATTGATGGAGAGGTTTATCATTGTCTTATTTATTACTACCAGTATCCACCTACTGAATTAGAAATTATTTCAAGTGGTGATTACTTATCTTTCGTAACAATAGAAAAAAAATGACTAATAATGATGTTTTACGACGTATTCGATATACGTTCGATTACAAGGATTCTTTAATGATCAAAATCTTTGGGTTAGCAGATCGGAAAGTGACAATTGAAGAATTGAGTAACTGGCTCAAAAAAGATGAAGATGATGATTTCGCTCCTATCTATGATAAAGATTTATCTTTCTTTTTAAATGGATGGATTAATTTTAAAAGAGGAAAGAAAGAAGGAGAACAACCGAAACCTGAGAAGAAGCTAACCAATAATATCGTTTTCAGAAAGCTGAAAATTGCGTTAGATTTAAAAGCCGAAGATGTACTGGCTATATTAGATTTAGCAAACCTCAGAGTAAGCAAGCATGAGCTAAGTGCTTTTTTCAGAAAGCCTGGGCAGAGTCAATATCGCCTGTGTAAAGACCAGATTCTACGTAATTTCCTGCATGGAATGCAGATAAAATATAGAGAAGACGAAGATAAAGATTAGTCCCTTATCGAAATTTAATCATAAAAAAAGCCTCTGTATAACGTTATACAGAGGCTTTTTTTTTGAAACCATATTTGTATGTGTTAACTATTTCATAATGATGTTGTGAAATAGCTGTGACAAGGGTTTTTTAATTTTGATACTTAAATCAGACTGATTCGTCACAACATATTATATATTTAATACAGCGAACACAAATCTGACCTGATCTGGCTGATTATTTAACTATTCTTCACTAATAAAAAAGTCGAATCCTTGTTCAAATTCTTCTCCATGTTCTTTTTGATATGTTTTTGTAAACTCATCGAATATCTTTTTTGATAATGAATGTTTATCCATTTTGTTATATGTTCTACACTTAATTAAAACGGCTTCTTCGTTCAATTTATCATGTATTAATATTACATCTGCTAATTTAATTTTTAAATCAGCCTTGTTGTCATCTACTATTTTTTGATTGCAGGATAGCAATACATCAATGACATCATTTGAGAATGATGCTTTGTACTCTTCTAGCCAACGGTAGTTTGCATTAGGTAAAATAGTGCCATTCGAAAGAATATGAATCAATTCTTTAAGATCTTTTTCGAGTTCATATGAGGCGTCTTTATATTTTCTTAATTTTTCAAAAAGAATATACACAT
>JBGCEI010000162.1:0-3916 GCA_045106295.1 Cyclobacteriaceae bacterium | reverse complement strand
GTGTGAATGTATTTGCACCAAATGTACAAGAGGTGACCTCATTTCTATCTCCAATACCTCCACCAAGAACAGAATACACGAAATTAAAATTCTCTATTGAAAATAGCTGATTTCCTGAAATACCTAAATCTCCTGTAGTTGTACTACCTTGTATTAAGGAAGTAGTATCTAAAACACCACCGATACCATTTGGATCAATAGTGAATACGCCATTGAATTCATCGTATTTATAAAGCTCCGTTCCATCATGATTAAAAATAAGCATACTTGAATTCAACCCTATTACTCCATCTGAAACAACATCTGTTACACTATTAGGGTCATTTAATAAATCTGATTTTTGAATGATAGTAACATCTGACTGAAGGTAATAATGTAGTTCTTGAGCATTTATTTCTAAAGAAAAGAGAGAAAGGGCAATAATACTTAATACACCAAATAGATTGATGAATTTACACAGACGAATGCAGCTCATAGAATGACTAATTATTAGGTTTAGGTATGTTACTAAACATGCTCGATAAAGTATGCAAATAACAAGCCAAACTGTTTGTGAGGTGTTAAATTGTCAAGACAATAGACTTTGCATTAGAAACGCTACCGTTTGGGATTCCTGATTTTTGAGAAGAACGGAAACTTACCATTCAACGTCTTTGCGAGGCACGAAACAATCTAAAACATATTGGCAAAAATTTTGTGATAAAATGAACAGATTGCCTCGTCATTCTTCCTCGCAAACATGGGGTAACCTAGCAGTGAATTATTTGTTTTCACATTTGTAAAATAAGTAAAAACCTTAATAATAACGACATAAATAAGCCGTTACCCCTTTAGCTTTTACGTTAAAGGAATCACCTGATTTTATGTTGAAGCTTGTTCCTGCTGTAAATATTTTCCAATCTGAAGCACCGGGTAGTTTTACTTCTAATATTCCATTTACTACCGTCATTTCTTCGTTTGAAGATGTTCCAAATTCATATTCGCCATCTGCCATTACGCCTATAGTGTATTTTCCGCCTTCGTTTTCGTAGGCTACAGATTTTACGTTTCCGTCGAAGTATTCGTTTGTATTAAACATGTTTGAGATTATTAAATTGTAAGATTACCGTGCCTGCGGCAAGCAGGTTAGACTAGGAGATTTTAAGGTTCTTTTATTTGTCGAATTTCCATACGACTCTGTTCATATCGAAGCCTTCTAGGTAGTCGGCCACTCGGCGAACAAACATACCTCCTAAAGAACCGTCAACTACTCTATGGTCGTAAGAATGAGACAAAAACATTTTATGACGGATTCCAATGGTATCACCTTGAGGTGTTTCTACTACGGCAGGTTTCTTAATGATTGCTCCATTGGCCATGATTCCAACCTGAGGTTGCACTATGATAGGCGTTCCCATTACATTCCCGAAAGAACCGACATTAGAAACAGTATAGGTTCCACCTTCTAAATCTTCTGGTTTCAGCTGACCGTTACGTGCTCTTTTTGCTAGGTCGTTTACTTGTTTTGTAATCCCAACAATATTGAGTTGATCTACGTTTTTGATTACTGGAACGATCAAATCTCCATCTGGAAGAGCGACTGCCATTCCTATGTTGATATAATTGTGTTTGATAATTTTATCGCCATCAACTGACACATTGATCATCGGATAATCTTTGATTGCCTTTGCGATCGCCTCTATAATGATAGGTGTGTAAGTAAGAATGGTATTTTCCCTTTCCTTGAATTCGTTTTTGATTTTACCTCTCCACAGCACAATATTGGTCATGTCTGCTTCCACAAAAGAGGTAACGTGAGGAGAAATACGCTTAGACTCGAGCATTCTACCTGCAATAATTTTTCGCAAGCGGCTCATTTCTATGATTTCATCCTGCCCATTGAGCGACATATTCGGAGAAATCAAAATCTGATCTTCTTCTACTGTTTTCTGAGTTCCTCTGTTCTTAATGTAAGCCAACATGTCTTGCTTGGTGACACGGTTGTCTTTCCCAGAACCAGGAATAGTTTCTAATTCGCTCCTAGCAATAGATTCTTTCTTCGCCATATTCAACACCAAGGGAGAATAAAAACGAGCATCTATTCCATTTGATGACGCATTAACTGGCTGAGCAATTGTAGTTACTTGCTGTGGTGCTTCTTTTGTTGTTGATTTTGTTTCTGAAGCGGGCGTTTCAGCTTTAGCTGGAGCATCTGCAACGGCTCCTTCTACCTCCATAATAGCAATAGGACTGTCTACTTCTACTACATCTCCTTCTTTCACCAAATATTCGATAATCTTTCCAGCAAAGGGAGCAGGTATTTCAGTATCTACTTTATCGGTTGCAATTTCTACCAACGACTCTTCCTCTTCTATCGTATCTCCAGGTTTCTTTAACCATTGGAGGATAGTTCCTTCCATCACACTCTCACCCATACGGGGCATCAAAACTTCTTTTTGAGCCATACTTTTTAGTTTAGACGAAACAAAATTAATCAAAAAAATGGTTTATCGTTCCTAGATTTTAGATTCTAGAAAATAAACTTTCAATCAGGAGATTTTGAACCTACAATTGGTTCAAATATCTTCTTACACTATCTAATACGTAAATAGTTGTCCTTTTGATATTATTTTCTCTGCTTGTACTTAATAATAGTCGTTTAGCGGTAGTCGTTTTCCCGTCAGAAAGTGCTATCCAAATGGTCCCAACAGGTTTAGATTTTGTTCCTCCTGAAGGACCTGCTATGCCACTAGTTGCCACACCAATATCTGTCCCTAATCGCTCTCTTACCGCTTTTGCCATTTGAGAGACTACTTGTTCACTTACTGCTCCATGTTGTTGTAAGTCCTCTTCTCTCACTGATAAAAAGTCTTTTTTTACTTCATTGTCGTAAGCGATCACACTACCTCTAAAATAATTGGAGCTCCCTGCTACCGAAGTAATTTGATGCGCTACATATCCGCCCGTACAGCTCTCTGCTGTAGCAATTGTTTTTCCTTTTTCTTTTAATAACGCGCCAACAGCTTGAGCCAAAGTAGTGTCATCGAAACCGAAAACATAGTCTCCTATCCTAGTGAGCAGTTGTTTTTCATAAGAAGCTATCTCTTCTTTTAAGACTTCTTTTTCTTTTCCAAAAGCAGACAAGCGCAACCTGACTTGGCTGAAAGAGGGTAAGTAAGCTAATTTAATATGCGCAGGCAATGCTTCTTCTAAGTCTTCTATTTTTAAGGCTAAATCAGACTCTCCTTTTCCTACCGTTCTAATGGTTCGGTGAACAATGGCTGGTAGGCTAAAATGATTGGCTATTTTAGGAAGTACACTAGTTGTCATCAAACCCTTCATCTCATAAGGAACACCTGGCATAGACATCACTATTTTTTCTTGGTGCTCAAACCACATCCCTTGGGCTGTTCCTAATTGATTGTCAATGATTGTACAGCTTTCAGGTAGTAAGGCTTGAGAAGCGTTTAATTCATTAAAGTCTTTTCCTCTGTCTAATAAATACTTTTCTAATTTATCATAGGTAAATTGATCTCTCACCAAAGGAGTATTGAAATAATCTGCCAAGGTATGTTTGGTAATATCGTCCTTGGTAGGACCTAACCCACCTGTAATAAATACCATATCATTTCGTTCCAAGGCATTATCTAATGCCGTTACAATTTCCTGTTTTCCATCTCCAATGGTCGTAATCTGCCTCACCTTCATCCCAATTTGGTTTAGCTGATCTCCCATCCAAGCAGAATTGGTATCTACGATCTGACCAATTAAAATCTCGTCTCCTATTGTTATTATCTCTGCCAGTAGTTCTTCCATACTTTGTATCAAATGATTACGTAGTTTTATCGTTGATGTAAGTTCACACATCTAATAAAACTAACTTAATGACAAAAATAAGCAGACAATGTTTTTAGTACTGCAAAAAAATGAATAGTTT
>JBGCEI010000161.1:0-5963 GCA_045106295.1 Cyclobacteriaceae bacterium | reverse complement strand
GATTATTTGTACCAATCCAGTAGTTAGTTTGCCAGATGCTAGAAAAGTAGAGGCCGCTCTTAAAAAAGCAAAATTTGTAGTGGTCCAAGATATTTCAGGTTTATCGGATACGGTTCCATTCGCAGATTTGGTATTACCTGCTGCAGGTTACATGGAGAAAGAAGGAACCATGACCAACTCAGATAGAAGAGTCAGTTTGGTACAGAAAGTAGTGGATGCACCAGGGGAAGCGTTGCCTGATGCAGAAATCCTTTGGAAATTTGCAGATAAAATGGGCTGGAAAAAGCAGTTCGATTACCGGTCTTACGAAGAAATTTACGATGAACACAAAGGCTTAACAAAAAACACGAACATCGACGTAAGTGGTGTTTCTTATAAATACTTAAGAGAAAAAGGAACGGTGCAATGGCCATTTCCAGAAGGGGCTACAAAAGGAGTAGAACGCTTATTTACAGATCATAAATTCTATACAGATAATAAGAAAGCAAAGCTTTTTGGTGTCGCCTCTCACAATGAATCAGAAAGTCTGGACGAAAACTACCCATTAGTATTAACCACGGGTAGAATCAGAGATCAATGGCATACCATGACTCGTACAGGGAAAGTGAACTCTTTAAAGAAACACATTGACAAACCCTACTTAGAAATTCATCCAAACGATGCTTTAGCAAGAGGCCTACAAGAAGGGGATATTGCTGAAGTAGTAAGTAGAAGAGGAAATGTACGAGTAGTTACTAAAATCACCAATACTATTCGAGAAGGAGTTGCTTTTTTACCGATGCACTGGGGTAGACAATTACACAAGGATTTGGGGAGAGCAAATAACTTAACCAACCCCTTAGTAGACCCTTTTTCTAAGCAACCAGATTTTAAATTCTCTGCTGTAGAAGTTATTCGATACAAAAAACCGAAACAAAAGATAGTGGTTGTAGGAGCTGGAGCTGGAGCCAATCAATTTGTAGAATCGTACAGAACGCAAAATCAGGAAGACGAAATAGTCGTTTTTAGTAAAGAGATTCATCCTTTTTATAACCGAGTATTATTACCAGAGTACATTAGTAAACACAGAGATTGGGCTTCTTTATTGAAACTAAGAGAGGAACGGTTTAAGGAATTAGATATTACCGTTAAAAAAGGAACTTGGATTACTTCGATTAATCGAATGAATAAAAAAGTAAACGACAATAACGGAGAAATTCATTCCTATGACAAGTTAGTATTGGCCACTGGTAGTAAAGCAGCTACCCCACCAAATTACCCAAGGCACTTAGAACATGTTTACACGCTTAGAAACCGACAAGATGCAGATAGGTTGAATCAGTTATTGGTTCCTCAAACGGAAGCAGTAATAGTTGGTGGTGGATTACTAGGGCTTGAATTAGCAGACTCATTGAACCAAATAGGAGTAGACGTACATTTGATCCAACGTTCTAGTCGATTAATGGACAGACAATTGGATAATATTGCTGCTCGATTGTTACGACAAGAAATAGAAGACAAAGGTGTCCATTTGTATTTCAATGATGAAATCAGTCAGTTCGAAGGAGATCAAGGGATTACAGGAGTTAGGCTGAAAAGTGGTCAGCACATAAACTGTAAAGCATTAATCTATGCTATTGGTACACGACCAAATATTGGAATTGGTCAGGAAGCAGGTTTAGATTGTAATAGAGGAATAGTAGTTAATGAGCAGTTACAAAGCTCTGATCCATCTATTTATTGTATTGGTGAAATCGCTGAATTCAATCGAAATATGTGGGGTATTACCGCTGCAGCTGAAGAACAAGCAACCGTAGCTGCTGCTGCTATTCAAGGTGATGCTACGGCTATTTATCAAGGTAGCTTGTCTATGAATATTCTGAAAGTATCGGGTTTGCAACTCTGTTCTTTAGGGATTCCAGAAGTACCTGAGGATAAAGGGTATGAAGTAGTAGTGATGCAAGATCTTGCCCGTAGGTATTACAAAAAATGTATCATCAAAAATGGAAAATTAGTAGGAGCTATTCTAATGGGGAATAAGGCTGAATTTGGTGAGTTTAGAGAATTAATTAAAGACCAATTAGAACTAAAAGGCAAACGAGATGAGTTATTAAGACCTGGAATTGGACAAAATGTTCAGGTAAAAGGAGAAGTAGTTTGTTCGTGCAATAACGTAGGAAATGGTAATATTGATGATGCCATTTCTAAAGGATGTTGTACCTTAGATGCGGTAATGAAAGAAACGACTGCAGGAACTGGCTGTGGAAGTTGTAAACCTGAGGTACTATCGATCTTAGAGAAAGTGAAACTAGCAGAATAAAAGAGAGTGAAGGACCATACAATCATACGGATACATAGTAAGGGAGGCCGGTTTACAACCCGTGAACTTCAGAAAATAGTCAAACTAGCTATTTTTTATGCTGTAAAAGATTTTTACCTCGGTGCTCGGCAAGAGTTACTGTTTTATGTAAGTGATTCCAAATCGTCTACTTTTAAAAATAAATTATTAGAAGAAGGCATCGAAGTAGAGGAAGATGGACTTTCTCAAAATATTACTACCTCTATTCCTGCAGTGAATGTATTTACGACCAAAAAATGGTTAAATAGTGGTACGTATTTAGATATCATACAATCGTTTAGAATTCACCCTAAGTTGTCCATTGGTTTAGTAGATCCTGAACAAGAGATTATCCCATTGATGGGAAATCAATTGAATTTTATCGCATCAGATGATCCAGATTATTGGTATCTGTATTTGTGTTTAACGCCAGAAAGTAAACCGTTTTTATGGCCTGTAAAAATAGATACACAGAGTATTTATCAGGTAGCTAAATTAATAGGCGGTATTTACCTTGGAGATAAAATTACTGACGAAGAAGAACTTGTTCGCTATGTAAATGATGACATCAAATACCAACACCTTGCTTTTACAAAAGCACCAGAACTGCCTAAACACACTATGCCTAGTTATGATGGAATGCATAATACAGGCAATGTATATTGGTTAGGAATTACTCGTAAGAGAAATATGTTTCCTACGGCATTTTTAGAGCAATTTGCATGGCTATGTCAGCAACAGAATATTAAAAATATTTATTTAACGACTTGGAGCTCATTTATTGTTAGGCATATCCCAAAAGATGGAGTGAAAGACTGGAACCATATTTTAGGAGAATATGATGTAAATACGGGCCATGCTTATTCTGAATTGAATTGGTTAGTGGCTGATATTGACGATAGAGCAAGAAAGCTCAAAGCTTATGTTGTATCTTATTTTTATACAAAAAACATCCGTACAGAAGGACTTATTTTTGGAATAGGTAGTGCGAAGCAAGATATTTTTCCTTCGGTGTTGATTAAATCCATTCGAATTCTCCCTTTTTTAAATTGGTTCAAATACAATGTATACCATACCGATGATTTTACTACTCAAAGTAGAACCTATATTTTGTATACAAAAGGAGTATCCAAAATAGAATTACCTAAAACTTTAGCAGGTGTTTGTAGTACTTTTTATAAAAGGCAGCAATCAAAAATTAAGGCTAAAAAAGAAGAAACAGTTGTTAGAGGAGAAGCCTTCTATCAATGTAAAGACTGTTTAACAGTCTACGATCCAAAGTACGGAGAAGAACAACAACAAGTCTTACCAGGTACATTATTCGATAGTTTGCCTGCTAGTTTTACCTGTCCATTATGCGGAAGTCCTAAAGAAGCATTTTCATTAACCACTATTTCTTCGGAAATTGCATAAATGAATGCTATTAAGGATTTTTTAGGTAGAGAATTCAAGACACTAAGGGTTAGCCTGACTAACTCATGTAATCTTGCTTGTAACTACTGTGTAGAAGAGAACCCTACCACAGAGATTCATACCATTGGAGAGAAGACAGAAATACCTTTAGATGCACATGAGCTCATCGAGTGTATCACAGCTATTCACAAAACAAATCCACTAGAAACCATTCGTTTAACAGGAGGAGAACCTTTATTATTCAAAAAGATAGACTACTTACTTGCCGAATTAGTAGCTCAACAAGTCAAAAACATTAAGTTGACTACGAATGGTGTTTTGTTAGATCAGTTTGCTGAAAGGTTGGCTCAAGCAGGAGTAAAGAAAATCAATGTGTCATTAGATGCTATTGATCCAGGAGTGTTCTTTCGAGTGACTAGGAGAAAGAATATAACTAAAGTATTTAAAGGGATAGATGCAGCTTTGGAAGCTGGTATTGAAGTGAAAATCAATATGGTAGTCATGAAAGGAGTTAATGACGGTCAAATCCTTCCAATGATGAATTATGCTCGAGAAAAAGACTGTATTATTCGTTTTTTAGAACTCATGCAGATGGGTCATATGAATCATCAGTATGATGAGTACTTCTTTTCTGAAAAAGAGATGTTACAAACCATTGGGAAAAACCATTTCAAAATAGAGCGAGAAAAAAGCGCTACAGCTAATTATTGGTTAACAGAAGAAGGACAAACGTTTGGAATCATATCAAATACAAGTACCCCATTCTGTCACGATTGTAACCGTCTTCGTCTAGATAGTTTTGGAAATATATTTGGCTGCTTGAGCAATCCAAAAGGCTTTAATGTTCATCAAGCCATTCATAACCCACAAGAGATGGAAAGTTTATTGGTCCAAGCATTAGACCAAAAGCAAGCAACTCACTTCACAGGTAGTAAGTTGTCTATGCAACACATCGGAGGATAATGGAAATCACGATTCATACATTTGGTGTCTTAAAAAACTATTTCAGTAGTCAAGAAACTCTTTCTGTTCCTGAAGGGATAACCGTCAAAGAAATAATTGAACAACTCATAGCCAATAAACCTGAACCTAAGCAAGCGTTACTTACTTGTAGAGTTGCTATCGATGAAGAAATGGTTTCTTTGGAGAAAGAAATAAAAGGAAATCAAGTCGAATTGTTTTTGCTTCCTCCGTCGAGTGGTGGGTGATAAGAGTTTGGAAAAGGTGTAGATTTGTTATCTTAGTAATATTATCTAGCTTGTGTCTTTAATCTTACGAAATTGTAATGAAAATAATTAAGTATATCTTATTTTTCTCTCTCTTTCTTATACTATCAGGAATAGTTGGGAAAACTATGACTTTATTTCCTGGAGCTAGTGCAATATTAATGTTTGGTTTCCTGATTTTACTCTTATTTGGAATGATTTATGGGATAATAGCTTTGGTTAAAAGCCAGCATAGGCAAGAAGCTGCAATGATAGCTGTATCCATGATATTGATGACGGGTATTTTATTCAAATTCATGCATTGGCCAGGAGCTTCAGTAATGATAATAGTAGGAAGTCCAATATTAATGTTTGGTTCTATTGGCATCGCAGCATATTCAATTAGTAAAAAGATTAAAGCCTCTCAATCACTTCTTTTCTTATCCATTGGAATGAGTAGTTTGTTTTTTTGTTTTAAACTGATGAGATGGCCTGGATCAACAACTCTATTTCTTCTTGGTGCAATAGTAATGATAGTTGCAATAATTTTTCTTATTAAACAAAAGGAAAAAATTAACATTGCGAAATCAACCTTATTAGTTGTAATTATTTTAATAGTATTATTATTTAAAACAAATGAAAGTGATGTTTACAAATTTGGGCATATTAGTACCTTAAACCCTAGTTACAATCATCCAGAACATTTGTATACGTATTCGTCGATTTTAAGTAAAGAAGGTATGGATGAGGCAGCTAGTTATTATCTAGAAGAAGCAATCAAACAATTGAACAACCCTGACAATTTTCATTTGAATAAGTTATATGATAGTCCTGAAAACTCTTTGAGGAGATATCAAAAAGCAAAAGAGCTATTAGAATCGGGTAATTGGAGTGAGTTTGAAGAATCACCTTATAATAAATAGTACTTACTTCCGAATAACCGACTCTGTTGTTGACATTATAGTAATTGTAGGGAGACAGGGTTTGAATAAAATATGATAGGGGTGCAAAGTAACAGGCAAAGTGAA
>JBGCEI010000160.1:0-3383 GCA_045106295.1 Cyclobacteriaceae bacterium | reverse complement strand
TCACGAAGTGGAATTAGAAGTGCCAAACGACGATGTTCTTTTCATAGGATAAAACTGACTCACTACACAAATGTCTTTTGAAGAACACTTATCTTCTCACCCCATTTTTCCTATAATTGCTAAAGTAGCTAAAGATAAAGGAATAGAAACCTATGTAATTGGTGGTTATGTAAGGGATCTTTTATTAAACCGCCCTTCAAAAGATATTGATTTTGTTTGCTTAGGCAGTGGTATTGAGTTAGCAAAATTAGTACAGGAAGAAATTGGCGACACCTGCTTTTTTTCTTATTTCAAAAATTTTGGCACTGCCATGATCAAAACGAATGATTGGGAGCTAGAGTTTGTAGGTGCACGAAAAGAGTCTTACCGAGAGGACTCTAGAAAACCATTAGTAGAAAATGGCACGCTAAAGGAAGATCAAGAGAGAAGGGACTTTACCATCAATGCATTAGCTATTAGCCTAACCCCCAACAATTACGGAACGCTAGTAGATCCTTTTAATGGCATACAGCACCTCACTGACAAAACATTACGTACACCTTTAGCACCTGACAAAACATTTAGCGACGATCCTTTACGAATGATGCGAGCCATTCGTTTTGCTTCACAACTACAGTTTGATATTGACCCAACAACCTTTGAATCCATACAAAAGAACGCCAACCGAATACATATCGTATCTCGTGAACGCATAAGCGATGAGTTAAATAAAATCATTTTATCAAATAAACCTTCTTACGGATTTAAATTACTAGACTCTGCTGGTCTATTAATTCACATCTTTCCTGAGTTCATTGAGTTAAAGGGAGTAGAGACAAAAAATGGCAAGTCTCACAAAGATAACTTCTACCATACACTAGAAGTACTAGACAATGTTTCCGCAGTGTCTGATGACTTATGGCTCCGATGGGCAGCTATTTTACATGATATTGCAAAGCCTAGGACAAAACGATTCAACACCAAAGTAGGATGGACATTTCATGGACATGAAGATAAGGGGGCACGCATGGTGCCAGGGATTTTCAGAACTATGAAGTTACCTATGAACGAGAAGATGAAATACGTTCAGAAATTAGTGAAACTCCACCTACGACCTATCCCTTTGGTAAAAAAAGAAATTACAGACTCTGCTTTGCGTCGATTACTATTTGAAACTGGAGATGATATTGAAGACCTCATGAAACTATGCCGAGCAGATGTAACGTCTAAAAACCATGCTAAGGTTGCTCGATACTTAAAAAACTTCGATATTGTAGATCAAAAATTGAAAGATGTTGAAGAAAAAGACAAAGTTCGTAACTTTCAACCTCCAATAAGCGGAGAAGATATTATGAAGGCTTTTGGTTTAGGTCCTTCAAAAGAGGTAGGTATTATTAAAGAAGCGATACGAGAAGCCATATTAGAAGGTGAAATTAACAATGAGTTTGATCCTGCTTATCAGTTCATGCTTTCTAAGGCAAAAGAATTTAACTTAACACTGAAAAACGATTTATCTAACACACTATAATTTATGAGACTAATCAAAATAACAGTAGCAATAAGCGCACTATTTTTAAACACTATTTCTGTAGCCCAAAGTGGGTACAGCTTACAAGAAAAGATATATAAAAAAGCCGTAACATATGGTGACTTAATGGTTGCTAAACAGGCATTATACACTATGATGGAATTAAAACCATCAAATACTTCTCTCAAAGATTCATTAGCCATCCTATACTTCCAATCGCAGGCTTATGTTCAAAGTGTTTTATTGACTAATGAAATATTAACTGCTAAACCAGCCAACCAAACAGCCTTGGAAATACGTGCTATCTCTAGACAGAACTTAGGTTTAAGTAAAGAATCGTTAGCTGACTATGAGACCTTACACAAACTAACAAAAAGTCCTTACCATTTATACCAAATAGCTTCTATTCAATACCAAATAAAGCGAATGGCAGAGTGTGAAGCCTCCATCAACCAATTATTGATTGATCCTAAAACAGATAAAGAAGAAATTTCTGTAGTAGTAGGAAGAGGCAAGCGACAAAAAGTACCTTTAAAAGCTGCTGCTATGAATATGAAAGGCGTTTTGTATAAAGAAATGTCAAAAGTTGAATTAGCTAAACTTCAATTTAGTGAAGCCTTGAAATTAGCGCCTGATTTTGTCTTGGCAAAAGGTAATCTAACAAGTCTATCTACTCCCGCTAAGGATGAAGTGGTTAAAAAAGAAACGGCTACTACAAGCTCTTCTAACACGACTAAAAAGAAGAAAAAGAAGTAATTACCATTTTCCTCATTACTTAAAAGCCATCGAGAATTCACTTCTCGATGGCTTTTTTTATAGCTAGTTAATACCTGGGATTAATTATGCGAAGGCTTTCATTTTTGAGAAGATATTATCAACTACTTCTCTGTTATAATGATCTGAAGACTGAACGTAGGCAAACATTTGTTTAGATTGAGCACCAAAACGTTGTTTCTCAAAATCTGCCGTAATACCTAACTCTATTTTTTTAGCACCTAATTCAATAGCCCTTTCAATAGTTAGATATAATAACTTCGAATAAGCATTGCTATCTTGAAATGAATAATCAAGACCTATATATGTAGGTGTAAAAATTCCATTCGTAACATTAGATAAAATATAACCAGCCACTTGGTTAGTAGAATCATGAACTAATTCTATTACCTCCCAATTACGTGAGTTCATTAAGCCAACAAACATTTTCTTTGGTAACTTAAATGTATTTATTTCCGCCTTGGTTAACTTTACATTACTGTACAATTCGTAATACATATCAATCTGTTCTGACGAAGGGTTAGCAACTATATTAGCTCTAAAATCATCTAATCCCTCAATTGCTTTTTTACGAATATGTTTCCTTGCATTTTTACTTACCCCTTTTGACAATAGGTCAATAGAAGTTGGTAAAGTTTCAATTACATTATTTTTAAATGTATCCATTTTAAAGAAGCCTGCATCTTCAATTACTTTCTGTAATGATTCATCCATTTCATAAAAATCACGGATCATCACACTTGTAGCATTATTCTTTTGTTGTATTTTCTCTACTATGTTTAATAATGATTCCATAGACTCTTTCCAATAAGGTGATGATAAGTCTACATACAATTGATTACCTAAACTGACTGGAGAACCAACGCTCAACATCTTAGAAGTTAAATAATATGGGTCTCCTTCTTCAATACGCATTTTCTCAACCTGTTCTGAAACTGCTGCGGGGTGTAATAAGTCGTCTTTCTGAATAGAGGTCGTTAAATAAGTAGCTACTACTACCTTCCCTTGTGTATCTCTAATGACTACATAATCAAACTCCCAGTTATTTTCCTTTTCTTCATTTTCTTGAAAACAACTTTCTATTATTTGTAAATTATTTACT
>JBGCEI010000159.1:0-29327 GCA_045106295.1 Cyclobacteriaceae bacterium | reverse complement strand
AATTATTAGTGGTCCCTATGTACCCTCAATATGCTTCTGCCACTACCGCCTCTACCATGGAAAAGGTCTGGGAAGAGTTATCTAAATGGCAAATTATTCCTACGATAGAGATAGTAGCTAACTTCTTTGATGACCCGAAATTCATAGATGTATATGCTGCCTTGGGTAAGCGATACATGAAAGAAAAAGAGTATGATCACATAGTATTCACTTATCATGGGTTGCCTGAACGACAAATTTTAAAGGGTTCATTTGATAACTACTGCAAGCTTGGAGAATGCTGCTCTAGTTACAACTCAAAAAATAAATACTGTTACCGTGGCCAGTGTTTCGAGAATTCTCGTTTGATTGCTAAAGCTATTGGGATTACGGAAGATCAAATGACTATTTGTTTCCAATCTCGTTTGGGGAAAACACCATGGATTAAACCATACACCGATCATGAAATTGAAAGATTAGCAAAAGAAGGAAAGAAAAATATATTGGTATTTTCTCCTGCTTTTGTAGCTGATTGTTTAGAAACGACTATCGAAGTAGCTGAAACTTACAAAGAACAATTCATCGAAGCTGGCGGAGAGTCTTGGCAATTGGTAGAGGGCCTAAATGTAGCTCCTGAATGGGTGGAATATTTGGCAGGAATGGCTAAAAAACGACTGGATTAACGTGAGTTCAATGAAGTTTATTAGAATTATTCAATAAAAAAGCATCATTCGATAGTTAAGTATTGACAAATTACAATTGACAATTTACGTTTGCATGTTATTTTGATATTTTCGCTTCAAAAGTGACTCTGAAAATATTTTAAGCATGGTTTTTTCGTCGAACTCAAGTTAATCTAAGCTTTCGCGCCATTACACGAAAGTGGTAAAACCTGATTTTGTTAGAAAATTTAAAAAACAAAAGAGAAAAGGGAATAACAAGAGTCAAATGGTAAATCTTAATGTTTCAACATCTTATGATTTTAAAGTCTACTACTAATGATACAACGCCCCTTTAATTTTAAAAATTGGATAGAAGAGCATAGGCACTTACTGAAGCCTCCTGTTGGAAATCAGGTAGTGTATGTGGACAATGAGGAATTTATTGTGATGGTGGTTGGTGGGCCAAACGCTAGAAAGGATTATCATTACAATGAAGGGGAAGAGTTTTTCTACCAGCTGGAGGGAAGTATTGTATTAAAGATTGTGGAAGAGGGAAAACAGGTAGATATTCCAATAAACGAAGGAGAGATATTTTTGCTACCTCCTAAAGTACCTCATTCACCACAACGAACCGAAGGAAGTGTCGGTTTGGTGATAGAGCGTAAACGAAAAGAAGGAGAAAATGATGGTTTTTTATGGTTTTGTGAAAACTGTGACCATAAATTGTATGAGGAATACTTCTTTATGACGGATATTGTAAAGCAGTTGCCAAAGGTGATGAAAACATTTTATGACTCTCGAGAATTACGAACATGCTCGAATTGTAGTGCTGTAATGGAGAAACCTTAAAAAAATAGCTTCCACAAACAACAATACTAAGTTTTTAGATTCGTAACTTTATTTTTTTGTGGTTGAATAACATCGACGAGCAAAGTGTTAGACTAATATATAATTCAAAAAACAAATGAATAAAGAGGTTCAAGAGAAAAAGAAAGTGGTAAAAAGAGATTCTTATGAAGCACTAAAGGCGTTATTTTATTCTGGTAAGGTAAAACCATCATTAAATAAAATGCTTGTTGAATTAGAAAATGATCCTGAAAACGTGGATCTCTGTCTTTTAGCTTGTCAGTGCTTGGTAAGGACGAAGGGTTATGATCAATTACTTGCATGTGCTGATACGTTGATAAAATTAGTCCCAGAAGATTCAGAAGGATATTATTACAAGGGTGTGGCTATCCAAAATAAAAGAGGAAAAGAGCAGGATGCACTGAAAAATTTTAATCAAGCATTAACACTAGACCCAGAAAACCCAGTTTACCTTAAGAGTAAAGCGACTACTCACCTTTCGCTATATAAAGATTATGATTTGCCTTTAACATTTGCAGAGAAGCATAGGGTTAAAGCCGAAACAACGTTATTAAAAATTATTGAATTGGTAGAGCAAAAGGAAAATGCTAGTTACCTAGATTATTTGACTCTTGCTGATGTATGTATTTTAGTTAGCCAAAACCAGAACGCAAAGAAATATTATATTAAAGCAGTGGATGCTTTTAATGCTTCTGATGAGACTGAGCAAAATATGAATATCCATAAGGATATTATTAAAGCTCAAAAAGCTTGTATAAAGTTGACCGAAAAATTCACCGAAGGTCTTACCTAAAAGAATACCTCCGTCTATTCTTTCTGCTTTTTAGTAAAAGGAATAGGCTAAGTATTATTTTTAACAAGCTTTCTTGTCCCTAATGGATGATCTGCAAATGCTTTGTGATTATCCATTCCCTTTAATTCACACGAACTGCCTTGTGCTTCTTTTTCTGATTGGTAATGATAGATAAAACTCAAAAACGAGTGATCTATTAATTGTGTTTTTGAAACATCAATTTCTAGCTTACAACCATCAGGAACTGTTGCTAACAATTTTTTAAAGGAAATTAAATTTGAAAAGATTACTGAGCTGTGCAGGGTGATAACTGTATTCTTTCCTTCTGTTGTGATATCACCTTTTACTTTAAAAATATTAGAAATCTTCACTCCGTGATATAGATGAAAAGCAAGCTTTACAAGTATCCCCGCTAAAACCCCTAAAAGTAAATCTTCAGTAAGTGTTACAATAATAGTAACAAGAAATATGGCTAACTGTTCTTTGCCTATTTGGTAGGCGTGTATGAATGCTTTTGGTGCAGCTAAGCGGTAACCCGCATAAATTAACATGGCAGCTAAAGCTGCATTAGGGATTAGTTCAATAAATGGAATTAGAAAGATCATGGCCAATAATAAGAATACACCATGAAAGAAGTTAGACCATTTCGTTTTTGCGCCAAAACCTACATTAGCTGAGCTTCGCACTACTTCAGATATCATGGGCATACCTCCAAGCATTCCTACCATAGCATTTCCTACTCCTTGCCCAATCAAATCACCGTTATAGTTAGACTCTCGCTTGTATGGATCTAAACTGTCAATAGCTTTTACAGTAAGTAATGATTCTAAGGAGCTTACAAATAGAAACATGACTACATATTTCCAAAAGGTAAATGTACCAATCATAGAGAAATCAGCATTTACACCTAGGCTTCCCCAGAAGTCTCCAATTTGAACTAGTGAATAACCTGGTTCTGTTTGTTTAAAATGCCAAACGACTGTCAAAGGTACCGCAACGAGTAATACAAACATGGGTGCCGGTATCCTCTTAAATAAAGGGATATTTAGTGTGGGTAATACAAACATGATAATAACTCCCAAGATTCCAATGGTAGCGATATGCCAATGGGCATGGAGAATAAATTTAGGGATATCAAGAAACAATTGAATGGGGCCTGCTCCTTTGTATAAGGTTGGGTCGTCACCAAGTAATACGGGTATCTGTTTAGCAATAATAATCATCCCAATAGCTGCCAACATACCATGTACTGCTGAATGAGGAAAGAAATCACTTAATGAGCCTAATTTTAAAAAGCCGAATGCTATCTGTAATAACGCCATAACGACAATGGCTGCACAGGCAGTTTGCCAGCCTTGAGTACCTCCCCCGAGTTCTAAAACAGATGCTGAAGCAATGGTGATAAGACCAGCAGCTGGTCCTTTAATTGTTAATGCTGATACGTTAAAAAAGACAGTACACAGCCCCCCTATCATAGCAGTAAGAACACCCATTGAAGCAGGAAATCCACTTGCTTTCGCAATTCCTAAACTAAGTGGTAAAGCAAGTAAAAAGACTAAAAAACCAGCAGTTACATCGTTCTTAACATGTGCCTTTAAACTTTTCATACCTTTTTCTGATAGGTTATTCATGATTTAAAAAATAAGGTCTGTTTAAGAATACAATCACCTAGCTATTTAGTTCATCTCTATCGTATGCTAGATAACAGAATAAAAGTACATAAACATATCCATTTTTTTACTTGTGGAGAATACAATTTCATTCAATTTTTAGTTTGATATAAAAAAACATACTTTTGTTCAACTATTTAAATAATTGTAGCTCATTTTATGTTATTCACAACCGAACTATTAACGGAGGCAAAGGGCACACGTAATTGTGTACTCCATTTCTTCAATACTAGCTCAGAAGTTGTCAATATAAAAATGGACGATTATTATGACCTCCCTTTCCAAAAAATAGACAGAATGTCTTTCTATGTAGATATGGAAGGGTACGAAGCTGAAGAAGGAAAATTTCCATTAACTGTTTATTTCGAAGGTGAGCCAATAGCTTTAGCTGCTTTGGAATACAACCTCTCGGAAAAAGATTTAGACAACATCAAGAAAAAGGGTTCTTTATTTGGTAGTTCTTTTGCCAAAGTAGCTACTATCATCGCTAAAAAAGTAGAAAACCCACATTACAGAAGGTACCACATGTACTTCTACAAAATACAACAACAGCTTACCCACATTGATGATTTAGATAGTTACGAACTTTCCGAAGAAGAGCGGTGGATACGAAAAACAGCTGTAAACTCGGTAAATGACCTACTCTTCCAACGACTAATTTCTAGAGGTTTTTCTTACCAAAAAGGTGAAGGGGCTAACGATAAATTTTTAACCAAAACAGACGCCAACGGGTATTTATCTTATTTATCTGAGGTGTATATGGGTTTGGTAAGTGAGTTCTTTACTGACAAGGTTACTAATACTATAAACGTAGAAGACTTCAAGAAAGCATATACTATGTATGTGAATGGCTCACTAAAATTAGACAATTATCCATTTACACAACCTTTTTCTGCTTTCTGTTTTTTGTTCACAGAGCTAGCTATGCTGTGTATAGAATTAAAAGTAGATAAACAATTTTGGGAAGCACTCTTGCCTACCTTAGTAATGGGACAAGAAATCTACGCTACCGTGTACAAACCAAAATCAAAACCCCCTTTTAGATTTAGAGACTACACTATTAACAACTTTTCTAGAGAAAAACAATACTCTCAGCATGAGTTAGAAACACTGAATCATCAATACGAACATAAAGTGTTTGATAAACTCATAAACGAAGCTGCCGATTTAGTATTCTATTCTTTTACTGGAAATTTTGTAGGAAAAGAAAACGAAGTTCGTACTACCAAATTCACTAAAATAGTGGGGAACTACATCCGTAAAAACTTAACAGGAGAGTAAGTCTAATACTGATTTGTTTGAAGCAATACCAACGTACACGCTTCTTCACAAAAAATTCCTTTTGCTATAGCTCTCTTTACAAAATTCTGATTTTCTGTACCTGGATTAAAAATGATACGTCTTGGCTTTAGTCCAATTAAGTAATCTATCCATTCTTCTTGATTATTTGGGCCTATGTACAGCGTAATTGTGTCTATTTCACCAAGATCAGGTTTCTCTCTTAAGTTTTTAATCGAGATACCTTCTATCTTTCCTTTTTTAATACCTATTAATTCAATTTCCTGCTGATGTTTTACCAACTTAGTTGCCGCCTTAAAAGCATACCGCTCAGGATTTACTGTTGCCCCTACTACTACTGTTTTCATGCACCCAAAACAAGACCTACTCAAAATAAGTTGCCTATCACTCAAAATTTATGCAACGTACAATCAATTACTTTTGTCTAATTACAAAAAACCTTACAATTAAATACGCTATCTTTGTTTCAACAAGCAACAAATTCATGGTGAGCTTGTTATTCAACATGATACATGGAAATAAACCAAGGTAAATACCTATCTCAAATAAATTCTCCCTATGATCTTAAAAAGATCAAAAGAGAGGACTTGCCTGCTTTATGCGAAGATTTACGACAATTTATCGTCGATAATGTAGCCACCTATGGTGGTCATTTTGGTGCTAGTTTAGGCGTTACCGAATTGACTGTTGCCTTGCATTATGTATTCAATACCCCAACAGATCAAGTAGTTTGGGATGTAGGTCACCAAGCTTACGGACACAAAATATTAACGGGCAGAAAAGAAAATTTTCATACCAACCGAGTAATGGGCGGAATCTCAGGTTTCCCCAAAAGAAAAGAAAGTGAATACGACTCCTTTGGTGTAGGTCACTCTTCTACTTCCATTTCAGCAGCTCTTGGAATGGCAATGGCTACTGCCTATAAAGGAGACAATCAACAAAACATAGCTGTAATTGGCGATGGCGCTATGACGGGTGGAATGGCATTTGAAGCAATGAACCATGCTGGTGTCAGCAACTCTGATGTCGTTATTATCTTGAATGATAATTGTATGGCAATAGACCCCAATGTAGGGGCGTTAAAAGATTATTTAACAGATGTAACCACCTCCAAAACATACAATAAGCTACGTGACGAAGTATGGAATGTATTAGGTAAAGTCAGTAAATTTGGTCCCGATGCTAGGTCAATAGTTGCGAAAGTAGAGAAGAGCATGAAATCTTATCTGCTTAAACATAGTAACCTATTTGAATCACTAAAGCTACGCTATTTTGGTCCAGTTGATGGGCATGACATCGATCACTTAGTCAATGTACTCGAAGACTTAAAAAACATTCCAGGGCCTAAGATTCTGCATTGTGTTACCACAAAAGGAAAAGGATATGAACTAGCCGAAAAAGAACAAACCAAATGGCACGCTACCTCTGGCTTCAACAAAACAACAGGGCAATCAGAAGCACCTAAAAAGGTAGTTCCCGAAGCACCTAAATACCAAGACGTTTTTGGTCACAGCATCGTTGAATTAGAAAAAAAAAAAAAAAAAATAATGGGAATTACTCCTGCAATGCCATCTGGATCATCATTAAATATTATGATGAAAGCAATGCCAGACCGGGCGTTTGATGTAGGAATAGCCGAACAACATGCTGTCACCTTATCTGCAGGAATGGCTACACAAGGATTAATACCTTTTTGTAATATCTACTCTACCTTTATGCAGAGAGGATACGACCAAGTAATCCACGATGTCTGCATTCAGAACCTAAATGTAGTCTTTTGTTTAGACCGTGCAGGAGTCGCTGGTGCAGACGGCGCTACTCACCACGGAGCATTTGATATTGCTTACATGCGGTGCATACCCAACTTAGTGGTAAGCGCCCCTATGAATGAAGGTGAATTACGAAACCTGATGTACACAGCACAACTTCCTAATCAAGGACCATTTAGTATTCGCTACCCAAGAGGAAAAGGAGTGACCATAGACTGGCAGTCTCCTTTTGAAGAAATAGAAATAGGAAAAGGTCGTCAATTAAATGAAGGTAAAGAGGTAGCAATACTCACCATTGGTCACATAGGAAACTATGCGACAAAAGTAGTTGAACAACTCAAACAACAAGGGACAAACATAGGACATTACGATATGCGTTTTGTAAAGCCTATCGACGAAGAATTGTTACATCAAATTTGTAAAAATTATTCCACTATTATCACCGTAGAAGACGGTTGCCTTACGGGTGGTTTTGGAAGTGCTGTATTAGAATTTATCTCAGACCAAGGATATGCAGTAAAAGTAAAACGATTGGGTATTCCAGACAAGTTCATAGACCACGGTACGCAAGAACAGCTACATGCATTATGCGGTTACGATCAACAGGCTATTTTGGACACTGTCGTGGCAGAATTAGACATAGAAGTAACCAAAACGATTACTGTTCCTAGTAATTAATTTTTTTATCACATGACTTACTCTTTACTTACTCCAGAAGGTTTTTCTGACTATGAACTCATAGATTCTGGTAATTTTGAAAAGTTAGAACGCTTCGGAAAATTTACACTCATCCGTCCTGAACCACAAGCCATTTGGAATAAATCAAAGCCACAAGAATGGTATCAATTAGCCGATGCTACCTTTAAAAGAGAAGTATCGAAAGCATCTAGTAACTACGAAAAAGGAAACTGGCAATTCAAAAAGGAACTCAACAATTGGCAAATCAGTTACAAACTGAAAGAACAGTCTTTCAAACTAAATTTAGCGCCAACTTCTTTTAAGCATGTAGGCGTATTTCCAGAACAAGCACCTAATTGGGATTTCATTTACAACACCATTCAGTCTATTCCTACTCCAAAACCAAAAGTACTCAACTTATTTGCCTACACAGGAGGCGCTTCCCTGGCAGCCAAAGCGGCTGGAGGAGATGTAACCCATGTTGACTCCGTAAAACAGGTAATTTCTTGGTCACGTAGAAACATGGAAAGCAGCAAGCTGAACGATATTCGTTGGGTAATAGAAGATGCCTTTAAGTTTGTACAACGAGAAGTAAAAAGAGGGAATACATACCAAGGAATCATTCTAGATCCGCCTTCTTACGGACGTGGACCAAATGGAGAGAAATGGGTGCTAGAAGAGCAATTGAACGAGTTACTATCTCAGTGTGCTAGTTTACTAGAACACAAGAACAGTTTCTTAGTATTAAACCTCTATTCTATGGGGTTATCTCCAATTATTGCAGAAACGCTATTACATACTCATTTCCCGCAGGTAAAAGAGATCCACTCCGGTGAACTTTACCTAGAAGACCGTTACCAGAAAAAATTGCCTCTAGGTATTTTTAGTAGGTTTAGGAATTAAAATAGGTTCTGAAAAATACTGTGAGCATTCGGCAAAACCCATTTTTGGGAAATGAAACTTAAGTGTAGTATAAAAATGTTATATTTACATAAGCATGCATCATCAACTGATTACCATATCACCAGAAATTGTAAGTGGGACACCTGTTTTTTACGGAACAAGAGTTCCTATTAAAACACTATTTGATTATTTAAAAGCAGGAGATAGTTTGGGAGATTTTTTAGAAGACTTTCCATCAGTAGAAAAAGAACAAGCTATTAAGCTCCTTTCATTGGCAGAGAATCTTTTTACATTAAATACGTTACCTAATGAAGCTGCTACTTGATGAGAATCTCCCTACTCGTTTAAAGCATCGTTTTTCTACCAATTTAGAAATTAGTACCGTCAGAGATCAAAAATGGACAGGTATTAAAAATGGGCATCTACTAAAATTGATGAGAGAAAATAATTTTAAAGCTCTTGTTACCATAGATAAAAATTTACGTTACCAACAAAACCTTGATAAAAATGATATTATTATCGTAGTTATAATGGCTTCAACCAATCGTTATCAAGTAGTGAAAGAATATGTTCCTTTAATAGAAAAAGAGATTCCTTTTGAAATAGAACATGGCGTAATTGAGATTCATTATCCTAAATAATTGTAATAAATTCAAAGAAGCAACTAACTCTAAACATGAACAAAGCCATTTTTTTAGATAGAGACGGAGTAATCAATAAAGACTACGTAGATTATGTCTACACCATTGAGAAATTTCAATTATTAGATGGTGTAGTAGAAGCTTTACAAAAATTCAAAACAGCAGGTTACAAATTAGTGATCATCACCAATCAATCAGGAATTGCGAAAGGCATTTACAAAAAAGAAGACGTCTACAATGTATATCATCACATTCAAGAATTATGTGGTGGTTTGTTAGACGAACTGTATTATGCTCCACACAACGAAAACTTCACCTCAGTTTCTTTGACTAGAAAACCTGGTTCACTAATGATTGAAAAAGGAATGGCAAAATTCGATGTCGATCCTTCCCAATCGTGGATGGTGGGAGATAAAGACAGGGATTTAGTACCAGCAAAAAAGCTAGGAATCAAAACTGCCTTAATTGATTCAGAAGGAGATAAAAGCAAATATGATTTTGTGACGTCTAGTTTATTAGAAGTGGCTAATCATATTGTTTAAGTTTTAAGATAGTTAGATTCTAAGACTTTAAGATACCTTACATTAGAATTTAAAATTAGAAAAATGATTCAACCACGTATCCCTATTCTTTGCTTATATTTCGCAATACTTATGTTAAGTTCTTGTTTCCGCAATGAAAATGAGACTTCTATTTTTAAAGAGCTCTACAAGTATTCCAACGTTAAAAAAGAAATCAAACAGGAAAACGAATTAGTCATTCAGACGGCTATTGAGTCAATTGTTTTAAAGAAAACCAGTGTTTTTATCTCCCCTTCGGGAAATAGCGCGAAAATTTTAAACGTATTACCTGGTCAAAAAATAATCTTGACAGGAGACTCTACCATAAACAAAGAAGAAGAGCTTACCTATTTATCAGTAGAGATAAATGAAGTAACTGGTTGGTTGATTTCTGCCTACACACAGCCAGTAGCTTCTTTGGGAGTCATAAAAAGCACACTCAAATTGTACACTAGCCCCGATGTTTTATCGAATCAGAAATATGAATTAGATTACGGTGACATTGTATCGGTGAGTAATAAGGCAACCAATGGCTGGTATGCTATTTATGTTGAAAACGCTGAGAATAGGTTACGCCTATGGTCGAATAGTTTAGATGGTATTTCATTTGATCAATCAGACCTGGAGTTGGCTTTTAAACGAGATATCTTATTTTCATTATTGCCTGACCAAGAAGGACTAAACGGCATACAAGCTATTGTTGACTCTACTAAATATGCTTCATCCATTTTTTACGATGAGTTTTTAGATACGCTGTATGTCTACAAGAAAGATACGTTGGTAGTGGAGTGAGGCAATGAGGCTGTACGATTATTAGACGTTAAGACAAGAAGTAGTCAACCTAACAAAAAGGCTCGTCATCCTCATGGAAATGAAGATCTCAATCAAGGTTTTTGCCTCGCTTTTCGTTAGAGCTAACATTATCTGGGGTTCCCAATGTTTTGGGAATGACATTCCCGTTTCAGGAGTGACAGTAAACCTAGAAAAGACACTTCGCGCCATTACACGAAAGTGGCAAGGTTAAAAGGCGGATTACTTGATAAAGCGATAATAAAAAGAATTACAAATTTTAGATTTTAGATTCTTTACTCTTTCTTTGTAGGCTGGAATAAGAAATTGCCTGAAACGGGCAGAAAAGTAAATTAGTATGGATAACAGTTACGGTAAAATGTTCACCATCACCACTTTTGGTGAATCGCATGGTAAGGGAATAGGTGTAGTAATAGACGGATGCCCTGCTGGACTGTATTTAGATAAAGATTTTATTCAAAGTGAATTGACTCGTAGAAAACCGGGGCAATCGAAGATTGTAACGCAGCGAAAAGAAGCGGATGAATTTGAGATTTTGTCAGGAGAGTTTGAAGGGAAAACAACGGGTACGCCTCTTGCTTTAATGATCTGGAATCAAGACCAGAAAAGTAAAGACTATTCGCACATTGCTGATAAATACCGTCCATCACATGCCGATTACACGTATTCAGAAAAGTATGGTGTTCGTGATTACCGTGGAGGAGGTAGAAGCTCTGCTAGAGAAACAGCTGCCAGAGTAGCGGCAGGAGCAGTAGCTAAATTATTATTAAAAAAATTAGGTGTAGAAGTATTCTCTTATGTGTCTCAAACAGGAGATTTAAAACTAGAAAAAGCCTACCACGAAATAGATGCCTCTAAAATAGAAGACAATATTATTCGTTGTCCAGATGCTGAAACAGCGGAAGCAATGATTGAGTTAGTAGACCAGACTCGTAAAAACCAAGATACGATTGGTGGTGTAATTACAGGAGTGATCAAAGGGTGTCCAGTAGGTTTAGGAGAGCCTGTATTTGATAAGCTACACGCTGAACTAGGTAAAGCTATGCTAAGTATCAATGCCGTAAAAGGCTTTGAGTACGGGAGTGGCTTTGAAGGAGTTAAGATGAACGGTTCTCAACATAATGATGAGTTTTACATGGAAAATGACCGTGTAAAAACAAAAACCAATCATTCAGGGGGAATTCAAGGTGGTATTTCTAACGGACAAGACATTTACTTTAATGTAGCGTTTAAACCCGTAGCTACGATCATGAAAGATCAGGACAGTGTAGATGCTGACGGCAATAATACGACAGTAAGCGGAAAAGGAAGACACGATCCATGTGTGGTACCTAGAGCGGTACCGATTGTAGATGCTATGGCTGCACTTGTGATAGTAGACTTTTACTTACGAGCAAAGAGTAGTAAGCTTTAGGCTTATTCAAAAGCACTGATTCCCGTTATTTCTTTCCCTAGTATCAGCAAATGAATGTCGTGTGTTCCTTCATAAGTAACGACGGACTCTAGATTCATAATGTGTCTCATAATAGGGTATTGGTTGGTGATCCCCATTCCTCCAAGAATTTGTCTGGCTTCTTTTGCGATGTCGATTGCCATGGCTACATTATTTCGTTTTGCCATTGATATTTGAGCACTGGTGGCTGTTCCTTCATTTAATAAAGTGCCTAATCTCCAACTAAGGAGTTGTGCCTTTGTGATTTCAGTTAACATTTCGGCTAGCTTTTTCTGAGTTAACTGAAAACCTCCAATGGGTCTTCCGAATTGATGCCTTTCTAAGGAATACTTTACTGCCGTTTCATAACAATTAATAGCAGCACCGATGGCTCCCCAGCTTATTCCATAGCGTGCTTTGTCTAAACATTTTAATGGTCCCGAAAGCCCATCAATATTGGGTAGAATGTTTTCTTTTGGGATCTTTACATTGTCAAACACTAGCTCTCCGGTAATACTAGCTCTTAATGACAGTTTCCCATGTATTACAGGAGCTGTAAAGCCTTCCATCCCTTTTTCTACGATTATTCCTTGAATTCTTCCTTCTTCATTTTTTGCCCAGACTACAGCGAGATCGGCAATAGGAGAATTAGATATCCACATTTTAGTACCACACAATAGTACATGGTCTCCTTGGTCTTTTATGGTGGTGACCATTCCTGAGGGGTTGGACCCATGGTCTGGTTCTGTTAGTCCGAAACATCCGATTAGTGTTCCTTTAGATAAATCAGGGAGAAACTTATGTTTTTGTTCTTCACTACCAAAAGCTTCAATAGGGTACATCACTAAAGACCCTTGCACAGAAGCTGCCGAGCGCAAACCAGAATCACCACTTTCTATTTCTTGCATCATAAGTCCATAGGATATGTTGTCCAAACCAACACCTCCATAGGTGGTTGATGTAGTGGGTCCTAAAATGCCTAATTCTCCCATTTTAGGGAATAAAGAAGCTTCAAAATGTTCTTCTTCAAACCATGTTTCTATGGAAGGACGCACTTCTTTATTGACAAAATCTTTGACTGCTTGTTGAATTAAGTGTTGCTCATCAGTGAGTAAACCATGTAAAGAGTAGAAATCGGTGGTCATAAAGTAGAACTAAGTAAAAGAACGTTTTAAAAATGATATACTTATATTTACGTATTAATGGATAGAAAAGATGCAAGGAAAAGAACTCTCACCTAAAATACTGGATTTAATCACCAAATTACAAGAGAAACATGAGGGGGTTGGCGAAAGTTTAGAGGCACACCTTGAAGGCTTGTTGTACAGTGATTATGTAAACTATTGGGACTACATAGGGATTGATGCGCTATTAAATCTTCAAAAAACAAAGACCAAATACCCTGATGAGATGGTATTCATTATCTACCATCAAATTACAGAGTTATTTTTTAAAATGATTTTGCATGAAATTGAGCAGATAGGCTTTAGAGAGAATTTAGAGAAAACATTTTTTCTCAATAAGATGAATCGTATCAATGCTTACTACGATCATTTGTTACACTCCTTTAATCTACTTTCTATTGGCTTAGAGGCTAAACAGTTTATGCAGTTTCGTACGGCTTTAACTCCTGCTAGTGGATTTCAGTCTATTCAATATCGCTTAATAGAAGTTTGGTCTACACAATTCAAAAATCTGCTGAGTGAGGAAGACCAACAACATGTTTCTGATGAAAGCGATGTAGAAGCAATGTATGAGAATATCTATTGGAAAAAGGGTGCTACGGTAAAAAATACGGCTAAAAAAACGTTGACTTTAGTACAGTTTGAGAAAAAGTATTCTAAGCTGATTGTCCGTAAAGGGAAGGAATTGGCCGATAGGAATATTTTGTCGAGGTATTTTCACCTTTCTGAAAAAGGGCAAAAAGATGAAGAAATAATAGCAGCATTAAAGCAGTTTGATCAGCATGCGAATATCAATTGGCCGATGGCTCATTACGGTTACGCCAATAAATACCTCCATAAAGGGGAAGAAGTAGTTGCTTCTACAGGTGGTACAAATTGGAAGCACTATTTACCACCACACTTTCAAAGAAGAATGTTTTACCCAACTATTTGGAGTGAGGATGAAAAGGCAAACTGGGGAAAAGATTGGGTAGAAGAGACGTTTTTAAATAAGTAAAAACAGTAGCATTTATTGCAAGATACCTGTTTTAAAACCTTGCCCACTTTTTACATAATTGAAAAAGGTACTTTTTGATAAGCAAAACCTCTAAGGTCCATGTATCGCAAAGAAAAGGTAACAACGTAGAATTAGAACATTCTGCCCTTTTTTTGTTAAATTAGGTGTGTATCTTTCTCCTAACACTGAACTATTATTTTTCGTCTAGTTACTTATATTACTTTATTATTTTGTTTGCTTTTTCAGTTTGAAGGGATGGCTCAGCGCCTTGGTTCAGCAAAAGGATTGGTGTTAGACGCTTCTAAAAACCCCGTCCCGTTTGCTACGTTAGCTTTAGAACGGTCGGCTGATTCTAGTTTAATTAGAGCTATTTATGCGAATGAACAAGGAGAGTTTGTTTTTGATAACTTACCCCTTCAATCGTATTTATTAGAAGTATCTGCTCTAGGGTATTCGTCTACCTTTATTCGATTTAATCTATCTAAAGATCACCTCTTTGCTGACCTAACCAATATTCGTTTAGGAGTAACCATCTCCCTTTTAAAAGAAGTAGTTATTGTACATGAGAGGGAAAAAGAGGTAACTGACACTGTTCCTATGGATACCGCACCTTTTGTCGATACTGTGCCAGTAGTAATTCCAAAGAAAAATATAGTCTCGTTTGTTAACGTTAAAAATGATACGCTAGGGTTTAATATGGCAAACAGGCCTTCTAAAAAAAGTGATGTAGCAGAAGATTTATTGAAAAAATTACCTGGCATTATGTCTGATGAAAATGGGAACCTGCAATCTGAAGGAGAGCAAGTTGTAAAGATATTGGTAGATGGGGAAGAATACTTTGGAGATAACGTAGAGATAGCCTTAAAAAATATTCCTGCGGAGATAATAGAGAAAGTTGAGATTATTGAAAATTCAAAAGGAGAGGGAAAGAAAATAAACATAACCGTAAAAGAAGAGAGGAAGAATGTTCCTTTTGGTGACTTACAAGAAGGTCTAGGAACAAAGAATAGATACCAGGCAAAAGCAATTGTCAATCGGTTTGGTGATAAGTTAAAACTCACGGGAATTGGTGACCTCAATAATATCAACAGAACGAATATTCAATTTAAAAAGAGAAAAAAGCTATTTGAAGACCCTTTAGACAATCCAATAGATCCAAAAAGTGGAGTTACCCAAAGTGCTGGTTTAGGTTTAAATTTAAATTATACACCTAATAAAAAACAATCTTTAACGGCTAGTTACATTTACAATCAAGCAGATAGGGCATTATTTAGAAAGGTAAACAGAGTATTTGTAACAGACGATTTGCCCTTTGACACTTTTCAAGAGGCAGACCAACCGTTTAAATCTCGTAAGCACGAATTACATACCACTTACAAACAAAGTTTTACGATCAACGAATCCATTTTGAAGACACAGCTGTCATTCAATTATGTAGATGGTTTTAAGAATACAACAGACTTATTAAACCTTTTTTCAGATCAGTTTCAATTAACTAGAAGCATAGGTAACGATATTGATGACGATAATTCTACCTACAAATCAAGTATTCGGCTTGACTTAAAGCAACCGATACTGAAGAAACAATTTACGAAGGAAGACAAGCGGTATATTGACACTTACCTTACCTTGAATCATAACAAAGGAAAAAGCAAAGGTCCTTTTTCTCGTAATACGCTTTCTAGCCAGTCTATTCTAACAAATAATAGAACTGGGAATAATAATGCAGAAAACAAGTTATTTAAGACAACCTTAGGCTTTAATTACAAACACACTTTGCCAAAGAAACAAGATGTTAAAGTAGGAGGAAGCATCTTTTATGACAAAAATAGTAATAACCGTCTTATTGTTACAGATAATACGAATTTTGATAGTAATGGGGATTTCGCTAACTCAAGTACAGGTAGTATTCAGCAAAACCAATCAGGTAGAAACATTGGTTGGGAGGCAAATGCCGAATATGGCAGACCACTTGGTAAAAGAAGTAAGGCAAGCATTACGTATGATGTAAACCATACTGTAAGCCTTTCTGAACGAACTAGGTTAAACCTGAATGAAGATTTTTTTGTAATAGATACGAATGCAAGTACTGCTTTTGAAAAGAATTACTTCTTCCAAAGACCTGGGTTGAGGTACACATGGTCGTCGCCTAGAACGACATTAGATATTGGTGCTAAAATTCAATTATCAACCTTGAAAGGAGAAAACACTTTATTAGGCGCTAGGTTAACGAAGCACTTTATTAACCCTTCAAGTTATGCCAATTTAACGGTTCACCTTGACTCAGTGAAAGCAGAGCGATTAAAAATCTCTCTTAGCTCATCTGTGGTAGAACCTAGAATAGATCAACTACAGCCCATTACTATTTTTTACAGTCCCGTTCGTTTGTTTACAGGAAACCCTAATTTGGACTTAGAGCAACGTTACAAGGCAAATATTAGTTATTTAAAATTAAATCAAGAAACGAAGTCCAGTTTCTCGTCTAGTCTTTCTGCTTCAGTAACTGATGACAAAATTTACAATGAGCTTTCTATTGACACAACGACTTTTGTTAGAACGACAACGCCTCTAAATGGAATATTTCAATACTCAATAGATGGAAGGGTTCAGTGGAAATGGAACCTAAAAGAAAATGGAGCTACACTTACTAGTTCTCTACGTATGGCTCGTGATATTACTCCTTTTACTTACCAGAGCAGTTTAACAGAAGAAAATATAAAGACAAATAAAAACAGTATTAGTGTCATGTTTGACAACAACCAGCAAACCGTACCGCTGAAATACGCTATTTGTTCAGCTATTAACAATCAAAAAACAGTCTATCCTATTTTAGATGAAAACAATGGAGACGGGGTGATAAAAAAGGCAAGTATCCGATCTCAAAAACACTCAGGTTCTGTTTCTTACGAATACCTAAAAAAATGGACTTTTGGTAGTAGTTTGTCCTATCAAATCTTTTCTGCTATTCTTAATGGAAATAATCAACCAAGGCTAACCAGAGACCTTGAAGTTGTAAAGCTAGATGCCTACGTTCAGCGATCCATACTGGATGACAAAGCATACGTACGTTTTTATGCTGATGATTTATTAAACCAAAACAGAGGAATTAAGTCGAGAACCAGTGGTACTTTTATTGAAAGAGAAGAAATCGCCACCATAAAAAGGTACTATATGATTAGCTTCTTGTATTACTTTTCTGGGAATAAAAAGGGGAAAGTGTAAATCGGTAGCAGCTTTTAATCCTTCATTTTACGAGGGTCCTTTCTGGTGTCAAAGAAGTCTGTGATATTAAATTGTACCCTTTTCTATTAGGTGTGTAATTCGGTCTCTTACTACTAGCTTCCCTCTTTCTTGGTGTTTCTTTTTGATAGCTTCAAGCCCACTTTGTGTATGTTTTTTTAATACACCCTTGTATTGTTTTAGCTAAGCAACAAATGCAGCCTTCTTTTTTTGAAATCACTTGAAGAGGAATCTATTTTTGAGTTGAGTGTAAACAATGTCTTTTTCTTTCTTGTAGGTAAACGGATATTTTACCAAAGGGTTTCAAAGTCAGTTAGTTAAGACTTTGGGATTAGTAAATCTATAATAGTTAATAGTAATGCTATCAAAGCATCTTTTGAAATAATGTAGAGGGTAATAATTTTTTCAGTAGACTAGATTTTTAGTTGTTTTCCATGTATCTTGACTTTTGTGAAGAAGTTACGCTTTTATTTTATTATTTCGATCAGTATTATCATACTAGATCAGCTGATTAAGTACGCAGCATTTGTCTACCGCTACGACTTTCCTATTGTTATTTTTGGAGATTGGTTTAAACTAAATTATGTATTGAATTCGGGCATGGCATTTGGTGCAGAATTTGGAGGTAGTTATGGGAAACTGTTCCTTACCCTTTTTAGAGTAGTCGCTGTATTTTTTATTATTTCTTACCTCAAGAAACTATACCATGCTAACTCATCAAAAACATTATTAGTATGCATCAGTATGATTCTTGGTGGAGCGGTAGGAAACACAATTGATAGTCTCTTCTATGGGTTATTAGATTCAAAATATTTATTAGTAAGTGACGCTCCCTTTAAGCTTTGCTATGGAAAGGTGATCGACATGTTTCATTTCGATTTATTTACCGTTCACATTCCTGAATGGTTTCCAATTATGAGTGATGTGTATTACCCACTTTGGCCAGTATTCAATGTAGCAGATGCCGCTATTTTTGTTGCTGTTATTATCATTTTGGTTTTTCAGAAAGCTATTTTCAATAAAAAGCCAATTTATTAAACGATGAGAGCAGTTAAAATAATTGGGTTTCTTATTCTTCTTTTAGGCTTAGCTATTGGTTATTATTTTATAAATGGTAACTATTCTGAAGGCTACCGTACAGGGACCATTATGAAAGTCAGTAAAAAAGGAATACTATTCAAAACACACGAAGGACAGCTAAACGTAGGCGGTTTCGATAATACGGCGAACAATGAGATGTCCAATGTATGGGCTTTTTCTATTACCGATAAAGGAATTATGTATCAGATTGAAGATGCGGTAGATAAAGCACAACGAGTAAAACTTCAATACAAAGAGAAGTTTATCACCATTCCTTGGAGAGGGAAAACAAAATACATTGTCTACAAAGTAGAAGTAGTCAATTAAAAGTACATGAGTTTATTTAACCTTACCTCCTCCTTTCAACCAAAAGGAGATCAGCCTCACGCTATCAAACAATTGGTTGAGGGAATAAATAGACAAGAGAAATACCAAACCTTATTAGGAGTTACAGGTTCAGGAAAGACATTTACTGCCGCTAATGTAATTCAGCAAATAGATAAACCAACCCTTATCTTAAGTCATAATAAAACATTGGCAGCCCAACTGTACGGTGAATTTCAGCAATTTTTCCCAGACAATTTAGTAGAGTATTTTATTTCTTATTACGACTATTACCAACCAGAAGCCTATATTCCTTCTTCCAATGTCTACATAGAAAAAGACCTTTCTATTAACGAAGAAATAGAAAAACTGCGGTTACGGGCAACATCAGCTTTGATGTCTGGGAGGAAAGATGTCATCGTGGTATCTTCCGTATCTTGTATTTATGGTATGGGAAATCCAGAAGATTTTTCGAAAAATACCGTTCGTATTCAACCCGGTCAGGTAATTGGTATTTCAACCTTACTGTACCAGTTGGTGGATATTTTGTACAATAGAACTACTGCCGAATTTAAGAGAGGAACATTTAGAGTAAAAGGAGACACAGTCGATATTTTTCCCGCCTATTTAGACTATGCCTTTCGAATTTATTTTTGGGGAGATGAAATAGAAGCCATCCATTCGGTTGATTCTGACACAGGTAAAAAAATAGCAGAGATTAAAGATCCATTGACCGTATTCCCTGCTAATCTATTTGTAACAGGAAAAGATGCTTTACAAAATGCCATTCATCAGATACAAGATGATATGGTTGCTCAGATAAAAGCATTCGATGGTGAAGGGAAAATACAAGAGTCGAAACGTATTCAAGAACGAACCGAGTTCGACATTGAGATGATGAGAGAGTTAGGTTATTGTAGCGGTATTGAGAATTATTCACGTTATTTCGATGGTAGAAAGCCAGGTAGCAGACCGTTCTGTTTGTTAGATTACTTTCCTGACGATTACCTTATGCTCATAGACGAAAGCCATGTTACCCTTCCACAGGTGCGTGCCATGTGGGGAGGAGACAGATCCCGAAAAGTATCTTTAGTGGATTACGGTTTCCGATTGCCCGCTGCTATGGACAATAGACCGTTGACTTTCAATGAGTTCGAAGACGTTCAAAATCAAGTAATTTACCTCAGTGCAACACCTGGAGATTACGAAATGCAACAAACAGATGGCGTAGTAGTGGAACAACTGATTCGTCCAACGGGACTTACAGACCCACTCATAGAAGTGCGCCCAAGCATCAATCAGATGGACGATGTATTGGAAGAAGTACATCAGCGAGTAGAGAAAAATGAACGTGTCCTCATGACTACGCTCACCAAACGGATGGCAGAGGAACTATCTAAATTTTTTGATAGAGTAGGTATTAAAAACAGGTACATTCATTCAGAAGTAAAAACATTAGACCGAGTAGAAATTCTTAGGGAACTACGACTCGGTATTTTCGACGTATTAGTCGGAGTCAACCTACTAAGAGAAGGGTTGGATTTACCTGAAGTATCTTTGGTGGTCATATTTGATGCCGATAAGGAAGGTTTCTTACGAAATCACCGATCTATGATTCAGACCATTGGTCGTGCGGCTAGAAATGTCAATGGGCGTGTGATTATGTACGCCGATAAAATGACCGATTCTATGAGTAAAGCCATAGACGAGACACATAGAAGAAGGCAAGTACAAATTGATTTTAATACGGCACACGGAATTATTCCTGAAACCGTTAAAAAGTCAACAGATAAGATATTAGAACAGACTCAGGTTGCAGATGCTAAGCGTTCTGCTAAGAAATATGACATTGGAGATGAGGTTTCTGCTATTGCAGCAGATCCCGTAATGGCATACATGAGTAAGGATGAGTTAACTAAATTAGCAGAGGTTACCAAGAAGAAAATGGAGAAAGCATCGCAAGAAATGAATTTCATAGAAGCGGCTAGTTTACGAGACGAATACTTAGCATTAGAGAAAAAAGTTAATTCGATGTAAAAAAGAACAACATATTTTTAATAATTCCGTTTAAAAAAATAAATAAGTCGCTATATTTAGTGAGTCAAAAATATAAATCTCGGATATGAAAGAGGTCATTAAAAAAGCAGGAATATACGTTGTATTGATTTTATTAGTTGTAACAACCGCTTCAGCACAGTCAAAAACAGCCCCAAAAAAAGCAACAGATCCAAAGAAACCACTTACGTTGGATGAAAAAATAAAGCGATTAGAACCACGAATTCACGAATGGGCAAGAAGAGATGCCCTAAAAATGAAGGAAGTACTCGCTCTTACCGATGAACAAGTAAAACAAGCGGAAGGGATTCGTTTCAATTATTACAGAACCATTTTTAAGGCGCAGTACCAAATGAGACAAACAATGAGTGAAAACTCACAACAACTAGGTCTTGGATTAAAAGACATGTTGAACCGTCAGCAACAAGAAACATTTAGGCAAAGAAGAAAAGAGATTTTCCCGAAAGGGTAATTTTAATTACCATAATAAAAATTGAAAGGGCTTTAAAAAAAGCCCTTTTTTTATGCTCAAGGCTAATTTCGCGAACAGTTTCATCAAATCAATTCTCATAATTTATCAAAGCTAAACATGAAAGTCGAGAAAATTATCACAACTTGAAATCATTGATAATAAGGCTACAGATACAATAATGAGTATCTTATTTTTAGGCATATTCCTCACTTTGTTTGGATGGTTTGATAAGAAAAAGGATGGCTTTTTTATAGTCTTTTGTTAAAAAAAACAGCAGCTGTATTTGACGAAAAGACGGTATCCTTTGGTGTAATTGATGTTTTGGCTGTAAAACTCATTGAATCAACAAAATTACTAGTTTCTTTAAAGCTTAAAACAAAATGAGTGTTATTACTATACTTTAAAGGAAATAGCTCTAGTAAATTCGTTAATGGAGCATTAGGATAGCTTTCGTAGGTTTCAATATTAGCTGTTAGGTCAATAGTATCTTGCGTTGATAAATCAATACCCAAAATTTCAATATTGCTAATTGTATCCTGATACTCAAAACTAATATCTTCACTACAAGCAATAGCATTAGAAATACCTAAGCTTTTTAAATCATTAATGGATACAATACTATTTCTCTCTGATAAAATAATGAGATTTAATTTAAACGATTCTTTATCTAATGAATCATTCCCAAATAATTTTGCAGCAATAAATCTTACCGAGTAATTTTCTGAAACTCCTTTACAACACGATGTTATTAAGAATTTAGAGGTGAAAGTTATACATACTATTAATAACGCTTTTCTCATAATAAAAAGATAGAGGCTGCTTAAAAAACAACCTCTATAAAATAGTTATTTACTGTGCTAAATTATAATCTGCACTATCTATTTCATAAACAAATAACACTGATCTTTCATCTAGCTGATTACACAAATAATTTTCTTGATTCCTAAGACTTAGAGTATCAAAATTATTTAAGGATAGTTTTTTCCCATCACCAAATGTTAAGACTAAAGAATCAAACAATGAAACACTATTGAACCTAACAATAGCATCATTACATGAGAACAATTTAGTGCCAAAGCTATTAGTTGAATAACTATGGCTATTATCTGGTAATAACACAACACTATCGTTCTTTATAAATACATCATCGCTTTTCACATAGTTATAAGTCGCAAAAGAAACTTGAAGGTTTGTTTTATTCACAAACTTTTCAGTTTGTGAATTATTAAACTCTTCTTTTTTCTTACAGGAGGATATAAGAAAACTAAAGGCTATTAAATAAATTAGATAATTCATTTTCTGTATCATTATTATATTTGTTTCTGATTTCATCTTCCCAACCTTGCCAAGTATCAACATTTTTCAAAGTTTTTTCTATTTCACTGATAGTATAACCTGATACCCTGTCTGTTGAACTGTTGTCAACTCCACCATCTATTAAATCTCTAACAACGCTAGTATATGTTGAGCTATAAGACCCTCTATCATAATTAGGGAAATAAAATCTATTTAACTCAACTTGTACGCCAGAAGCCCAGCTTTCTTTCACTATTTTGTCAATATCACTGAAAGTTAATGCATTAATGTCTAACCACTTCCTTTCTTTTATTATCGAGTAGTGTGTTGAGTGAGCTATTTCATGAAAAGTAGTCCCCATTAAATCTTGTCCTAATCTATATCCACCATTTCTATCACGTAATTTCATATCAATTTGACTTGATAACAGGAAATAGGGTGTGGAATGAGCCCCATTTGTGTTATCTGAGTTATCTTCATCCCTTACCCTAATTCTCATTTTTCTAGGAGGTCTATTTAACCCTAGTATATCTCTATGATAGTAATGTTGAGCAGCTAAATACACCATTACAATAGCCTCATTTTTATTATCTGGTCTTCCATCGATTCGATACGTATAATCAACTCTCTTATTAGTCTTTCCACTAATTCGATGCTTTGCTGTAAAAGGAAAATTTTCTATAATTCTGAAAAACTTCCTACCGAAACGCCTAGACTTTCTACTTCTAAATTTAACAGTATAATATGATTTTGATCCAAAATCTTTGTCAGACTTAAAATAACCATTATCATTAGTATACATAGCCCTAGACCTAAGGTGTCTATGAACAGATACTTTAATGCCTCTTAATGGTACTCTACTTGGTGTCATAGTATTATCTTCAACAAAAATAGTGCCCTCTGGTCTCCAATTTTTATTTACAATACATCCTAAACAAATTTTTGATCCTCCACTAGAACCACCAGAGCTACCACCTGCAAAAGCTGGTGTAATAAACATGTTTAAAGACATTTTCACGGACTTTAATGCTTTAATGAAGCTATTCATCTTCTCGCTCTCTAACTTTCCATCAGAGTTAATTCTAAGTGATCCACCTTGGCTTTCTACATTACCACCAGAATACGCTGCTATCATTTCGTTAGCTTCTACATCGCCCATTTGACCTGATAAATATAAAGCATAAGCTTCAACGGCAGCATAAAGTGCAACATCATCAGTTTCTCCACTTGCTTCTCCTTCCACATTAGCTACACGACCAGAAGTCAATCCACCCTCGCTACTATTACCTAATTCTGGAATAAATACCTCTTCTATTAATTCTGTTTCAATAGCAGAAGGTAATTCTTTATCTAATGGAACAACTCCATATAGCCAAGAGTAACCATTTGCATTAGTAAATTCAGGTACATATTCAGTTCCATTTTGAAGAATAGGTTTATCTATAGGATAGTTGAATAAATTCATGGTAGAGTCATCCATTAATAAATCATATTCAGCAGTATCTTTTGGTAGAAAGCGAACATATTTATTATTAACCTGAATTGTTAATTCTTCTGTCATTAGTCTTGCCCCAGGGAAAGAACTTGATAAAGCTGCTTGTGCAGAGTCTAACGCACGCTGCATATTCTCTACTGTATAAGCAATTTCACCTTCCCCTAACACTAACTCTTGTCCTGAAGGTACATAATTGGGGTCTGTGTCGTCTTCTCTTTGACACGAATTAAAAAGCGCTGCACCCACTATTAAAACTAATAAGGTACTAGCAGCTACTAGTATTTTTTTCATAATTGAATTGATTTAAATTGATTACGATTTAATAAAATGATTAATAAAGCCAATAGGTATAAACCTATTGGGAACGACTGAGGCAGAAAAAAACTCACCACTATGAATAGCATAAATAATATGCTATAACAGAGTAAGTAAATATTCAACCACAGTTTTTTGAAAAAAGCTGCCAACAGATTTGTTGGTAAAGCCCATATAATGTTGAGATTCCCTTTTAATAAGGGTTCTTTTGTTTGGAAATAAATCAACCAAATAAGTAGTCCAAAAAGTCCAATTGAGAAGAGTAATATCCTTTGAATTGATAAAAACAGATAGCCCTTGAAGATAGAAAAGTAAATTAGAATGAAAACTGTAATAGTTAGACCTATCGACAATGCAAGCGTAGATGAGATACGGTGATTTCCTTCATTGTCTGGAAAGTACCTAACAGACTCACTAACATAACTATCGTTATTAATCTCATAATTCTGAATGTGCTGTTCAAGCGATGAAGGGGTTTATACTTGTTCATAGCAAGACAGTGTGGTGTCAGAATGTATTCCGAGACCTATATCAGCTAATAGCACACGAAATATAAAGTTGTTTTTCAAATCATCTTGTAGAATTTCCCTTGAAGTTCTATGCTCACATCCTGAGTTTCTAGTTGCTTTGACTCCCTTAACATTGGTTAATATGTTTCTTAAATGAGTTGTACAGTTCAATAAATGATATTGATAAGGAGAGTATCGCTTATGTCTATACAAATAATAGAGTGTATCAAAGACTAATTGTTTTTCTTCAAGACCTAAATTAAATATGTATTCATGAATAGTGGTTTTACTTTTCTTTGCATTCTCTTTTACTTGGCTAAAATTAGCTACATCCCATTGGTAAAAGGTTGTTCCTAATAATAAGTCCTTGTATACTTTTAAATCTGATGTGCCAATAGTAACAAAGCCGAAGGTTATATCTAGATTCAATAAAGAATCCTTTACTCTAATACTGGAATGTCCAAAAGCTTCGTGTGGTTTGCTTCCTGAAGATTCAATCAATAAACTAATGCTAGAGGAATTAGATAATTCTGTTTTAGTTAATGCAAGAAGACTTAAACTAGTAAGTAGTAATAACAGTATGGTTCTTAAATAGGTGATTGGTAGTTTTTGATTCTTTTCGCAAGTCTGGGAATAATTATTTAATAGCAAACGAGTATAAATACCTGATTTTATAAAACAGAAAAGTAGATTAACTACTATTACTTTTCTATTGACTATCACTAAAAATAACGATATTTGTAGCTCATTTAGTTAACCACTACATCATGGAAAGCACCCGTCAACAAAAATTTGCTCGGCTCATACAAAGAGATATGAGTGAAATCTTTCAGAGAGAAAGCACTTTTTTATTCGATCGAGTAATGATTACCGTTACTACCGTACGTGTTTCTCCAGATTTAGGAGTTGCTAAAATCTATCTGAGTCTACTATTAAGTAACGACAACGGAGCAACCTTAGAAAAAATAAAAGACGCCACTAGCAAACTACGAAACCTACTGGGTAAAAAGATCAAAAACCAAGTAAAGAAAGTCCCTGAAATCTATTTTTATTTGGACGACTCTGCTGATTACGCCAGTAAAATGGATAATCTGATTAGTGGGTTAGACATCCCAGAGGAAAACAAAGAAGATCAATAAGCTACCGTGAAGAGTTTTCCGCTTTTTGTAGCACTCCGTTATTTTCTTTCTCGAAAGAATAAGCACTTTATTAATACCATTGCTATTATTTCTATGCTCGCTGTAGCCTTTGGAACAGCCGCATTAGTAGTCATCCTTTCTGTATTTAATGGGTTCTCAGCTACCATAGAAAACCTCTTTAATTCACTAGACGCTGAAATTACACTTGTACCCGTAGAAGGAAAAGTATTCAATTATGACCAGAGCTTACAAGAAAGCATCCATTCGGTAGAAGGCATTGCGTCCATTACAGAAGTAATAGAAGACAACATCCTTTTACGAGTTAAAAACCAACAGAAAGTAGTGCAAATGAAAGCCGTTTCAGAAAGCTTCATTTCCGAACGAGGTATTGCCAACAACCTGTTAGAAGGAAAACCCATTCTAAAAAAAGGAGAAAGAAATTTTGCAATCATAGGCTTAGGTGTTCAGTATGAGCTAGGTATTTCACTCCGAAATGAATTTACGTACTTACAAGCTTGGTACCCCAATCGCTCAGTAAAGCATTTAGGAAAAAATTTAAGCAAATCATTTTCTTCCCTTCCTATCCAAGCATCAGGTGTATTTCAGATCGAACAAGAATACGATAACAATTACATTTTTGTTCCTCTCGGTTTTGCCAAAAAGCTCCTAAAATACGAAACAGAATTAAGCGCACTAGAAATCAAGGTCGATGAATCGCACGAAGTAGCTGCCGTAATTCAAGCATTAAAAGAAAAAGTAGGGGAAGGCTTTATTGTTAAAGACCAGCTACAACTACATGCTAGCTTGTACCGAGCCATGAAACTAGAAAAAGTATTTGTTTTTGCCGCTATTTTAGTGGTGATAGCGATTGCAGCCATTAATATTTTCTTTTCACTTTCTATGTTAGTCATAGAAAAAAAGAAAGATATCGCTATGCTGTTTACCTTGGGTGCCAAGCGTAAGACCATTAGAGCGGTATTTCTAACAGAGGGCTTATTGATAGGGCTTACAGGAGCTTGCTTAGGCTTAGTTGTTGGATTTTTGGTTTGCTTCCTTCAAAGTGAATACGGCATCATAGAAATGAATGTTTCTACCTCTATTATGAATTCCTACCCCGTGGCTATGCATCTGATCGACTTTGTAGTAGTTGGATTAGCTACTTTTGTCATTACTTTTTTAGCATCCATTTTGCCAGCCATCAAAGCATCAGTTGTGGATGTAGATGGATTGAGGAATTTGTAAAAAAAGCCTAACCAATTTATCCAAACCTATTAACGTAAAAAATAATACGATTAGAATGAATACATACCAACAAATAGAAACTGAAATTAAAGCAGCTTCAAATATTGTCATTACAGCACATAAATCTCCTGATGGGGATTCAATAGGTAGCTCACTAGGGCTCTTACACTTTATTGAAAAATTAGGGAAGACAGCTACCGTTTGTCACCCCGACCCAGCACCTACATTCTTAGATTGGTTAGATACTTCATCCTTTTTGATTATGTCAGAACAACCAGAGGCAGTAAGAGATACTTTTGAAAAAGCTGATTTAGTATTTTGTTTGGACTACAATTCGACCAATCGAATTGGTCCTGATATGCAAGCCTTGTTAGAAGCAACAACAGCCAAAACAGTGATGATAGACCATCATTTACATCCTGAAGAATTTGCGACTTTACAAGTTTCTGAAACTAAGGCTTCATCGACTTCAGAATTGATAGTAGAGCTGATCGAACAGTCTGGAAATAGTGATTTACTAGATCAAAAAACTGGAACGCCTTTGTACCTAGGGATATTGACAGACACAGGTAGTTTTAGGTTTCCCTCTGCCACGCCACGTACGCATGAGATCTTAGCAAAAATACTAGCCACAGGAGTAGAACACCATTTGATTCATGAAGCACTAAGTGACAACAATACGGCTAGCCGTTTACGCTTACAAGGTTATGCCATGTGTGAGAAATTAGAAATCATGGAAAATTATATGGTAGCCATTATTTCATTGTCAAAAGAAGAGTTAGCAAAATACCATTACCAAAAAGGGGATACTGACAGTTTAGCCAATCAGGCTTTATCTATTAAAGGAATGAAAGCAGCTATTGTATTTACAGAAAGAGATGGCATCATGAAAATATCTTTTCGTTCCAAAGGTGAAGAGAATCCAGTGAATGTATTGGCAAAAGAAAATTTCAATGGTGGTGGACATGCAAATGCTGCAGGTGGAATGAGTGAGTTAACAGTAACAGAAACCTTAGAAAAAATCAAGCGCTTAATTCCAGCCTACTTTTCTGTTTAATAGTGGTGGTTTCTGTCTTATTTTTTAGGTTTGAGAGTGTGGCGTTTTAACCCGGATTTTGCATTAGAATTCGTTATGAAAAGTTAACTAGCAAAGCGACTGATTTGCAGAGAGTTAGTCACGGATAGATTTTCTAATGGATATTTCGGGTTTAAGAGAGGCCTAGCTTGTAGAATAAAGGAAACTATCTAAATTAATATTTTGTGTAGTTGAAAAATAGAATAAAATAAGATATTTTTGGAACTTAATAGGAATAGTAAGCGACTATTCTAATTCTTTCTAGAATATGCTATCGCCTGCCTAATTACTTATGTTTATGCGTTTTAACCATTTATTAGTAACCATCACACTATTTTTTAGTGTGCATCTCTCAATTTCTCAACCATTTATTACTACTTGGAAAACGGATAATCCGGGGATTTCAGGATCGACAGAAATAACCATACCTACTGTTAGTAGTGAGAGTTACAATTATGATGTAGACTGGGACAATGATGGTGTTTTTGATGAATTTGGTATTACAGGTGATGTAACTCACGACTTTGGATCAGCAGGAACTTATACGATTAGAATACAAGGCAACTTTCCACAAATACGTTTCTCTGAAAATGGAGGGGTTCAAAAGGATGGAGAAAAGCTAATAGATATTAATCAATGGGGAAGTATTTCATGGACTTCTATGAGTCGTGCTTTTTCAGGCTGCTCTAATTTAAATGTTTCTGCTGTAGATAGCCCAGATTTGAGTGGAGTAAGTAGTTTGTTTTCTATGTTTTCGAGCTGTAGTTCACTTGATTTTAACTTGAATTGGGATTTGTCTTCAGTGACTGTTTTAAGCTCAATGTTTCGAGATTGTGATGTT
>JBGCEI010000158.1:0-7219 GCA_045106295.1 Cyclobacteriaceae bacterium | reverse complement strand
GCCGATTTGGGCTGTGGTGGCGCATATAAACATAGAATTGCTTTAAATTCTTGGCACGGAATTAATAAACCTTTAGCTCCAAAAGATAGCGCAGGAATGCGTCATTTTCATATTCAATTTAATACTAAAGAACAATTGAATAATGCATTAAAAAATCTCAATTCGTATGAAGAAAAAGACAATGGATATTGGTGTAAAGATGCTAGTGGAAACATACTATTATTAAACAATGGATAAAAAGCCAGCAGGTAACACTGAACTGTGGTAAAAACAAAATTGGTAGTATTTTATTAAACCCCCAATGTAAGAACGTGAATAGACTGAGCTTTCATGTGCTAACGCTTTTTGAATGCGGCAGCTACCATAAATATGCATGCTCTCTTTAAAGATGGCTTTTATTCTTTCCTTTAGGATCATGGTGGGGGTTTTAACCCGAAATATGCATTAGGGAGTCTATTCCGAATCTAACTAAACCCCTGATTTACCGTGCCTGCGGCAGACAGGTTGCTAGTTAACTTCTCATAACGAATTCTAATGCAAAATCCGGGTTTAACCAATTTTAGTTCTCTTTGTTTATTCCAATGATAATAGGCATTCTTACTTACTCTCATACATTTACACATCTTCTCAACAGGATATCTTTTTTCATTCTTTAAAATGAATTGATACCTTACCTGTCGCTCTTTTGCTGTTGACTACTATGACCTCTGCTGACTTCTCAGTGATTAACTTGTAATCTCCGAGATATCCCTTGGTAAGTGCTATATCTACTATTTCGGTACGCACTCTTCTACTAATGAAAGCAGAAGAGCTTTGGACTTCGGCAGCATGTGATACCTCATCTGACCTGATAGCCTCAGTATGTAGTTCATGTTTGTCAGTACAGATACCGCATTCTGGGTTACTTCAGTGCTTGGATCACTCCAAACTACCTTGCCACTTGCTTAGCTTTGGGTAACGACTCCCACGCTTACAGGACTTTCACCCTTTGGAACACTCAATTTCATGAGCTATATTCACCGTTCAAGGCACACACAATGTATAAGCGGCATTAAAACGACCGCTTATACTAAACGTTGTAAAAAATACGAGAGAATAATATGAAACGTACGTTTGGCTGAAAGACGATTCAACTAAAGCCCAAACTCAGTTCTCAACCCATCAAACTGACTACTGTTTTTACTCCAGTAAGCCATCCATTCTCTCTTTTTTAAGGTAGCCGTTGTCGTCATCGTTTTACCTGCTTCAGGATAGCTTTCTGTCCATGATTGAATAGCGTATGGAGCAATAGATGAAAATGTAATACTTAGTTCTCTGGATAAAGCTGGGTATGTAATTGAGTATACTTGTTGATCTCCTTTGTTTGTTAATTTAGTACTAGCTTGATATCCTTTTATTTCTTTATGTTTTAAGCGTAAGTAAAAACCTGCTGGTAAAATGGTACATGTACCTTGTGGCAAAGAAGCTGGAGAGATGCGTATTCTGTTCCATAAATCATCTTCTAAATAATCAACAGAAGTAATTTGATTAATATCTCCTTCGTTTTCGAAATAAGAGAAACCAGTGACTTGGTAGTCTTTCCCCTCTTTCTTATTAAGTTGTAAATAGGTGTGTCCACACCATTCTTGAATGGAACTAGTACTTTTTATGGCAATTTTACCCATTGGTGAAAAGGTAGAGGTCATTAAGGAGTAAGGATAAATTCCGGTATTAAATTTTTTGACTTGGTTCAACTTTAAAACAGGAGTGGTCTCTTTTGATGTAGGAGCGTCTGATTTTACTTGTTTTTTGGTATTGAAATCCTCTGTTACAAAAATTAAGCTAGCAGTACCTTTTCGTTCTTCACCGTATCTTACTTGTGAAAGGTCATATACAGAAACCTCAGCCTTTCCTTGGTACCAAAAAGAACCAAAATCTTTATCTACAGAATAAGTTTCTGATGTAACGGGATTAGGAGAAGAGAAGTTTAGAAATAAAAAACTAAAAATCGCTCCAATAGGTAGTAATATGAGTAGTTGTGATTTACTTTTTTTCATGACTAGTAAACGCAGTACTAGTCAATTTTGTTCAATAAATCATTTAAAATTTTAGCCTCTTCTTGTGAAAGGCTACCGATTAATTCTTTTTCTACATCTTGTCTCTTTTCATCCAAGATGTTAAGTAACTGTAGACCATTTTCATTAATTGTAACTTCAGAATGACGTCTGTCAGTAGCACTTGTTTTTTTATCGATTAGATCTTTAACCGACAATCTATTTAATAGTCTAGAAACATCTGAGTTCTTATCGATCATTCTATCTCTGATGGTGTTAATGCTGACAGACTTGGGAAGCTGTCCTTTCAATATTCTAAGAATATTATATTGTTGTAAGGTGATGTCATGACTTTTGAATAAGTCTTGCATTTTATTACTTAAGATACCATTTCTGTATTTAATATTTACAATCAGTTTATGGTATTCATTATCAAATTTTTTTGTTTGTTTAATAGATTCCTCAATCTTCATATCTACCTCCATAGTTTATATTTGTGAAGAAGCTATGGTAACGATAAAAAACGTTTTGCCTTTCTAAGAAGGAGTATAACCCAAAAGGGTAACCAGTTACTTTTTCTAATTATTGATAGTAGGTCTTTTTCCTGATGGATAAGACTTTTTTCAAAATGTGTGTTGATGTACTTTTTTAGCTCCTTAAACTCTTTTTTATTGCCATTCCAGTAGGCATACCTAAGGCAATAAGAGAGGTGGTAAAAAAGTAATAAAGATTGGTCTAATTGAAATAGGGTGGTTGTTATATAGTAGCTAGATTTTGAGTTAGCCCTATCCCATTTTAACGCAAGTAATTCTTTTTTTACATCATGAAGACTAAGCTCACAAATTCTATTCCAAAAAACTGTTTTCCACTCAGAAACAAACTCTTTGGATATTTTTTTTGTTTTTGAGTGTTTATGGATTCTATATTTAGCAAAAAGGGAATCTTTTTGTTGAAATTCATAATTGATAGAAAGCCTTGAAAATAGGTCATAATCCATAGCTACTTGAAGTGTTTCATCAAATACGTAATCGAGTGTATTTAAGGCTTCTTTTTTAATGAAAGCCGCAGGTTGAGAAAAACTCATGCCACTGAGGTAGCGCTCGATAGTAGGAGTATTGTAACCATAATCACGAGAGAGAACCTTATCGTTTTCAAAGATGATTACACCTCCATGAATTACAGCTACTGATTTGGGAGAGGAATTGAATTCTTTAGCTATTGAATGTAAGGCGTTTGGTAGTAATAGGTCGTCACTATTAATAATAGCTATGATGTCTCCACTAGACTGCTCTATGCCTTTATTCAAGGCATGGCTTTGACCTCTGTCTTCCTCACTTTTCCAGTAAATGTATTTTGTATGTTTTTCTAGAATAGAGAGTGTTTGATCGGTGCTTCCTCCATCAATGATGATGTGTTCGTAATTAGGGTATTGTTGACTTTTAATAGACAGGATATTTTCTTCAATAAACTCTCCTTGGTTAAAAGATGTAGTGATGATGGATATTTTAGGGTGTTTCTCCAACTTAGTTGATGTGTTTAGCATACCACCATTGAAATACTAAGAGTGCCCAAAGAACAGCGTGAGAATCGCTCGGGTTTGATGAGTGAAGCTTCTTTTTATAAAATGAAATGGTTTGATGGTCGAAAATGTTTTGCTCTTCTATCCATTCTTTTCTGAGTAATTTATCTTCAATTAGGGGGTTTAAGTCGTTTCTTAACCAATGCAGTAGAGGTACTTCAAATCCTTTTTTAGGTCTGTTGATTAAGTCTGTTGGAAGCTCGTTAGAAAAAGCATCTTTTAGAACCTGTTTAGTCTGTTGTTTATTGATCTTGTATTCCTCTGGCAATGAAAAAGCAAAATCTACTATTTTGTGATCTAAAAAAGGAACTCGTACCTCTAATCCATGAGCCATAGACATACGGTCTACTTTTGTTAGCATATCATTTTGAAGTACTAAATTGACGTCAGATAAAAGTATGTCATTGATGTCCGTTTTTTCCTTCTGCAATCGATGGACTAACTCTTTTTTTCTTGAAAGAGATGTTTGTTTAACCTGGTCTGTCCAGTGTTCTTTTTGAAGTAAACTAGCGGATTCATATTCGTTTAGAAAAGAACACCATTTCCAGTATCGTTCATCAGTAGTTAGTTTGGTACCTTTAGCAAAACGATCAAACTGACGTATTTTATTGCTTAGAAAACCATTTCTAGATTTAGGTAATAATTTCCAAAGAGGGGAGAGGCTACTGATTCCTTTCTCTAAAATTCCTTGATGGGTAACTCTATGTTCAGCCGAATATTTATTGTACCCCGCAAATAGTTCGTCCGCGCCATCTCCCGAAAGGGCAACTTTTACGTGCTTACTTGTTAGCTTAGATAAGATGTAAACAGGTAGAGAAGAAGAGTCTGCGAAAGGCTCGTCTAGTGAATCTAGCATATCATGAACATGTTCCTGTAAATCAGTATTAGATAACATGAAGGTATGATGATCTGTTTTGTTTTTATCAGCTACTGATTGAGCGTAAGTAGATTCATCAAAAAAAGCATTGTCTTTGAAGCCAATAGAAAAAGTTTGAAGCGCTTCTTTGTGTTTCGCCGCTAAAGAAACGATAACCGAAGAATCTATTCCTCCGCTTAAAAAAGCACCTAGAGGAACATCAGATACTAGGCGGTCACAAACAGATTTTTCTAGTAATTTCTTTAATTGAATAGTCGCTTCTTGGTAGTTAACGGGTGATTTACTACGAGTGGGCGTGTAATAGGGTTTTTTCTGAATTTCTTTTTTTTGAATAATTAGATAATGACCAGCTTCTAATTTTTTTACTGATGAAAGAACTGTGCTTGGAGCAGGAATATAATTTAATTGAAAATAGTGATGGAGGGAAGCATAGTCTAGCGTAGGGTTTTTATAAAACGAAGAAACACTTTCTAAGGTAGAACCAAATATAAATTTGTCGTCATCAAATAGATAATAGAGCGGTTTTATGCCAAATCGATCTCTTGCTAAAAAGATGGATTGTTCTTCTTTGTTATAAATAGCAAAGGAGAAAAAGCCATTTAGTTTTTCTAAGCAAGAAGGACCATGTTTAATGAAAAGTTGGAGGACTACTTCAGAATCTGAGTTCGATTGGAATGAGACATTATCAGCTATTAACTCTTCTTTTAATTCTTTGAAGTTGTAAATTTCACCATTGTAAACAATATAGTGCTTTTGGTCTTTACTAGAAAGAGGTTGGTTAGCGTTAGAGGAAGTGTCGATGATAGAAAGTCTTCTGTGACCTAAACCTACGTAAGAGTCGTTAAAAAGTCCTTGGTTATCTGGTCCCCGAGATTCTAGTGTAGCTGTAGCTTTGGCTAAATTTATCATAGATAGTCTACCTATTTCATTAAATGCCATTATTCCTGCAATACCACACATTTCCTTATCTTTGTCTATTATTTTTTATACTATGAATAGACTCACAATTTCTTTTTTATTCCTTTGTTGTTTTTTTGTATTCTCTTGTAGTAAGAAGACAGTGTCTACAACATCTAGTTCTGTAAGTACTAATCGTAATTCTAGTAAAGCAAAGGTAATCATAAATGAAGCAAAAAAATATACGGGTACTAAATACAAATATGGAGGCTTGTCAAAATCTGGAATCGACTGCTCTGGTTTAGTTTGTCAGTCGTATGCTGCTACTAATATGAAGTTGCCTAGAACGTCAACCTTACAAAGTAATATCGGTAAACGTGTGTATATTGGAGAATTACAACCAGCAGATTTGATTTTCTTTTCTACTAAAAAAGGAGATAAAAAAATGTCTCATGTAGGTATTATTAGTTATGTATCAAAAAAAGAAATCCGTTTTTATCACGCTAGCTCTAGCAGAGGAGTAATGGAAAGTGTGCTATCTACTTATTGGCGAGACCGATATGTGAAAGCGACTAGACCTTTAGCAAAAAAAAGACGATAAGATAATCCCGAAATATGCATTAGAGAGTCTATTCCGAATCTAACTAAACCCCTGATTTACCGTGCCTGCGACAGACAGGTTGCTAGTTAACTTCTCATAACGAATTATATTTCTTGATTCTATTTAAGCTCAAAATAGAGGATCAAGCAATATTTCTGGTGGAGTGCGGAACATTTTGAAAAGTATCAGCAACTTTCAAAACCCTTAAATGATTTTATTTATTAAAAAAAAGCCTTTACGAATGTTTTGATGTCTAGATCTTGAAACCAACTTCAAATTCAATCTAGAATTATTTTAACTTATCCACCATGTTTCTTGCTTGATCCCCTTTAAAGGCTGGTTTAGGTGAAAATTTGGGCAAAAAAAAGACACCTTCAAATGAGGTGTCTTGCTCTGTAGCGGGAAGCGGACAACTATCGAACTATATAAAGTGCGATTCCAGCCTTATTTTAAGCTTTTAGTGGTTTATTTTGCACTAGATTTGTCTTATTTGATTAGCTACTGATTCTTTTATACCTATTCCTTTACTGGTCAGTCTATATTTTTGTTTGCTACTTTTAGGTTTGCCTGGTATTGTCAATTCCACTAATTGTAAGTTGATAGCTACCTGTAAATAGTTTTGGTAAAAAGTAGGTCTATGTTTTAGTTTTAGTGTTTCCATAAGTACTGATGTCGAATATTCTTTATTCTCCATCATGTGTAGAAGCATCTTAACTTGTTCGGTGACATGTTCGGTAACATGTTCGGTAACATGTTCGGTCATGTAAACAGGTTCTGAAGAAGGGAATACCATTCTAATAAAATTTTCAGAGAAGTTAAAGCATTCTCTATCATATGACGCAAGTATTCTCGGAATTCCTGATCCTAATTGCTCTACTAAACCTAAGTCTTTAAAAATCCTCATAAGTTCTTTGTTGCGAGGAATAGAGAAACCATCAAAGAATTCGCTTTTACTGAGACTTTCAGGCAGAGAACCAGAAGATGTGATCTCAATTCTATCCTCAAAAATCTCAAATTTAGGAGCTATCTCTCGTGTATAATCATTATGTACAAAAGCATTTATAACAGCTTCCCTTATAGCAATACTATTCCAAAGTTGTTTTTCTTCACGTTCTTTTGATGTTATTTTAGCAATAGTACGATTTTCAAGATTGATTTTATCAAGGATGCTTTTAGTTGCTTTAATAATCGAAACATACCCATATTCGTTATTCTCGGATAACTCTACTCGT